>JBAVRE010000345.1:0-36299 GCA_049694695.1 Steroidobacteraceae bacterium
AGCCTTCGCTGATTGACGATGTCGCCGTCGGCGCCTCGGACGTGCTGGAAACCTGGCTGGCGCCTGCCGCATCTGGCCCAGAAGCCAGTTACGTGCGCGAAGTGCTCGCGGAAGAACTCATGGCCGCGCTGGCGGAGCTCCCGGCAGAGCAGCGCGCGGTGTTCATTGCGCACGAACTCGAGGGGCGCAGTTTCAAGTCGCTCGCAGCGGATTCAGGCGTTGGCCTCAGCACGCTGCTTGGCCGAAAACACGCCGCCGTTCGCTATCTGCGCCAACGCCTTCAGGATATTCACTCGGAACTGGAGCACTAAGGACACGATCATGAAACGACGCTGGATACTCAAAGGACTCAAAGTGCTGGTGTTCGCCGCTGCCGCGCTTGGCGCCCTGGGCTTGGTAGTGATGTCACTGTGGAACGCCCTGCTCCCCGCGATCACCGGCCTGCACACCATCACCTTTGTGCAGGCCCTCGGGTTGCTGCTACTCGCGCGTATTCTCTTCGGCGGCTTTCGCCGTCACGGCCACTGGCGCCAGCGCATGCGGACACGGTGGGAACACATGTCGCCAGAGCAGCGCGAGCAGCTGCGCGCTGCCTTCGCTGCGCGCTCCGGCCGCTGCGGACCGATGCGCCCCACGCCCAGCGTCTGAGTGACGCCAGGCGGGCGCGAGCCGGGTCTGCCTCATGACAGGAGCTGTTCGGCCTGCGGTGCCTTGTACGCCAACTGCTTCTCCCGCGCCGCCTCAAACTCCCCGGCAAGCTCTTCCTCGAGGACTGGCGGCTCACGCTCGTCAAGACGCACCACAAGGCTCGCAAACGGATTGAACACCGGCTCAGCCTCCAGCCTGGGCTGCCACGGCCTTCCTGATTTCTTTGCTTTCCTGATCATGACACTCTCCCGTTCGGCTTGCGGAACACGCAGGCAGAACACGCGGCACTTTCACTTTCTCGACACTACCCTCCTCGGTTGACAATGTAACTCCAGCGCGGCGCGGCGCCATACGCACTATCCCGGCTGCAATTGTGGATTCCACGAATGCCCTGGAGCGTGGCACCGATTCTTAAGGCGTCGACTATGGCCGGGTAGTCCGCCAGGCCCACAGCATGGCCATCAGCAGGAGCAGCGCCGCCAGCAGATAGGGTGCGCCGGGCAGATGCCAGGCAGCACGCGTGCTGATGAACACGGCGAAGGTCTGCGTGAACGCAGTCGGGCCGATGAGGCTCGCCATGCCCATCAGGCTTGCGAGTGCGCCCTGCAGGCGACCCTGCTCGGTAGGGTCGACCAATTGCGTCATCATCGCCTGCAGCGAGGGCGTAGCGATCCCCCACAGCGCCATCACCGGCACGCCGATACCGAACACCAGTCCAGTCGGCGCAAGCCCATAGATGGTGAAACCGAGCGCACCACAGGTCAGCCCCACTGCCAGGGCGCGTCGCTCTTTGAGAATCCTGACGGCCGGCTTCACCAGCAGACCCTGCACGATGAGCGAGGAGATGCCCACGCCGGCGAGCATCAGGCCCACGGCGCGCGTATCCCAGGCGAAACGATAGTGCATGTACAGCACCGTGACGCTGGGCAGCACCGAATGGGCGAGACTGATCAGGAAATAGCTGCCGGCCAGGCTCGCGAGCAGCGGGTGGGTGCGCAGGAACGCAAGTGCGCCCAGCGGATTGGCGCTGCGCCACGAGAACGGCACGCGCCTGTCCCGGGGGAGTGATTCGGGCAGCACGAACAGACCCCAGCACACATTCAGCAGCGCCATGAACGCTGAAGCCCAGAATGGCAGTCGTGGCGAGATGGCGCCGAGCAGGCCGCCCAGTGCCGGCCCGAGCACGAAGCCGATGCCAAAGGCGGCGCCTATCAGGCCAAAACTCGCAGCGCGCTTTTCCGGCGGCGTCACATCGGCGATATAGGCGCCCGCCGTACTGAAGCTCGCCGCTGCGATACCCGAAATGACCCGGCCCACGAACAGCCAGGCGAGATTGGGCGCCAGCGCCATGAGGATGAAGTCCAGGCCCAGTCCGGTGCAGGAAATGAGAATCACCGGGCGGCGGCCAAAGTGGTCGGAGAGCGAGCCCTGAATGGGCGAGAATATCAGCTGCATGAGCGCCCAGGCCGTGCCGAACAGGCCGTAGATTTCCGCGCCGCGTGCCGCACTTGCGCCCACGAAGTTCTGCACCAGCAAGGGCAATACGGGAATGATCATGCCGAAGGCCAGCATGTCGATCAGCACCGTTACAAAAATGAAGGTGAGTGCGGCCTTGCGGGCCGGTCGAATGGCGTCAGGCATCATTTACCAGCAGGCAACCAGGCGGCCGCTAGGCCCTCGCACCGGGCTCGGCTTCGGCAATCACCGCCGTGCCGTAGCATAGCACCTCGGTGAGCCCGGCCATGACTTCGGTAGCATCGTAGCGCATGGAGACGATGCCATTGGCGCCGAGCTGCTGCGCGTGCTTGCACATCAGGCGGTAGGTTTCGGCGCGGGTCTGTTCGCACAGATTCGTATAGATGGTGATGTTGCCACCGAACAGCGACTGGATTCCGCCGGCAATGTTGCCGAAGATCGAGCGCGAACGGACCGTGAGGCCGCGCACTACGCCGAGACTCCTGACGATGCGGTAGCCGGGGAGCGTCAGCGCGGTGGTGACAAGCGCGTCTTGCATGGGTTGATCCTGTGCTGTTCGAACCTCCGCAATATTACTAGCGTCCGGCGCTCTCGCATACCTGGGCGGCGCCTCAACCCTGATGGCCCCACAGTGGCAGGTGGCGTTGAGCAAATGTCGTACTCCTAATGCTGCACTACCGTATAGCCGCGATCGCGCAGCAACGCCACCAGGCCGTCCTTGCCGACCAGATGCAGGGCACCGACCACCACCAGGTAATCTTGCGTGCCAGACAACAGCGGCACTACCGTAGCCATCCATTTGCGGTTCCGATCAGTGGTCAGTAGCCGGTACAGGTCGGGGAAATCTGCAAAGCCCTCAGCCAGAAGTTTTTCCAGCGCCGTAGCATCGCCACTGCGCCACGCGGTCACAACCGTGCCCAGCTGCTCGGCAGCGTGGCCCTGTTCGTCCAGCGTATAGCGCATGAAATGTCGCTGCTGCTCGGTGGACAGTTGCGCGAACATGCCCAGCTGCTCGTCGATGGTTTCGAGACCGACGATGCGCTTGTGATCGGTCGCGGCGCGCTGCGCGAGTTGCTGGTCCACGCCCGCGGCGCCGGCAAAACCCAGGCGCGCCATCTGCGCCTGATCCAGCAGCAGCGCGGCCATCCACGGCTGCATGTGCTCCAGCAGTTCGGCGTCCAGCCCTTCGCTCGCGGCCTGGGTTTTGAAACGGCGGTAGAGCTCCGGCCCGAGTACGCGCTCCAGCGTCTGTTCTTCCGGTAACGTGCCCAGGGTGCTCATGGCCGAGACCATGGCCTCGGCGCTGACCGCGCCCAGATCAAGCTCCATCACCAGGGCCGCGGCATGCTCGTAGGCCTGCAGCGCCTCGGCGGGCAGCTCGCTCGCGTCCGGCTTGAGCATATGGACCGAGCCGAGCAGCACCACGGAGTTGGAGTTTCCCTTCACTACCCAGAGTGAGTGATGCGCATCGTCCGCGGCCGCGGCTGCGCCCACCAGGGACAGAAGTAGGCCCGCTATCCACAGGGAGGCTCGCATCTGCGCATTGTGGCAGCCACCGTGATCGCTGTCATTGCCGGCCGCAACCGGCCTTATTGCAGTTTCACAACCATGGCCCCGGCAATGCCGCCGCGACGGGCATCCTGCAGCACGATCGCCACCCGGGTGGCGTCGGCCGGCAGTGCAGCTTGCGCCACAGTGAACACGGCGGCCGCACCACGGCTCACGCCCAGCCGTCGCCAGGAGCGCACGATGTTCCATTCCGTCAGGGTGCGCCCGGCGTTCTCGCCGCGCGGAACAACTGTTTCGGCGCGCGACAAATAGGCGATGGCATAGACGTCGTAGACTTCTGTGGTGCTGCGCTCCGGCACACTTACCTGCACCACTCCATCGCGCAACACAGCCTGAACCGCCACCGTAGTGCGCGGCTCGCGCAGCGCCGCGATGACCGCGGCGCGATCCAAGCCCACCACGCTGCGGCGCCCATCAATGATGAGCTGCGGCGTGAATACACCGGGCAACCCGTTGGCCGTCGCCCACCAGTGTTGCTGCTGTGCGGCTGCAGGCAGCGCAAAGCGGTCACGCCAACCCAGATCGTCCCAGTAGTCAACATGGAAGGCGAGTGGCAACACGTCAGTGCGGTCCGCGAGTTCACCGAGCAGGGCTTCGGCGGGCGGACAGGAGCTGCAGCCCTGCGAGGTATACAACTCGATCACCAGGGGACGTGACGGTTGCTGCGCGAGCGCGGCGGCGCATGCCACGATGGCAGTCAGCGCAAATACCTTTCCCGCTTGCGACCCTGTCACCCTGCACCAGGAAGTGGCGATCTTCGTCTCATGCCAGTTAGTTCGCCGACCGCGGCCGGAAGTTACTTTGGCCGCTCGCCGCCTGGCGGTCCCCAGAATACGACCCAGGCGGAAAAGCCAGTCGAAAAACCTTCAAAGCGATGCTCGACAGCGGCGGCAACAAAGAACGCGTCGCCGGGCGCGAAGCGGTGACGCTGATTCGCGATGACGATTTCGCCCCGACCCGCATGGATGATGTAGATCTCATCGCGCTCGTGCGGCGACTGCGGATCATTGCCGACCGGCGCGTAGAACCCCAGGGTCATGGTGCCGTGTTCGAACGCCACCGCATAAGGCTCGCCCTGCGGCCACTCGGCCGAGACGGCACCGGGCATCTGGCGGAACAACTCGGCCAGTGAGGATTTCATTGGGGCCACCAAGCTGGTGAAGGCGTCAATTGCGGTAACCGGGATCGAGCCGATCGAGCAGGCGCAGCAGGGCGCTCCAGGCCAGATTCAGACCATCCGGATCGGCGATCAGGTGTGCCTCGGGCGCTGGCGGTGGTGAACTGAACTGGCGCTCGGTACGCTCGCAGATTTCCACGGGCGGCAGAATCAGGGCCGCGCCGCCGGCCTGCGCCGCCAGCTGGATATCGCAGGCTTTTTCCAGGTAGTACATGCGCAGGAACGCCGCCGGCACACTGGCGCCGACCGTCAGCAAGCCGTGATTGCGCAGAATCATCACCGTGTTGTCGCCGAGATCTCGCACCAGTCGCTGCTGCTCATCCAGATCGTAGGCGATGCCTTCGTAGTCGTGGTAACCGACGCGCCCGTAGAATTCCAGCGACATCTGATTGAGCGGCAGCAGGCCGTCGCGCTGCGCGGCCACCGCGCAGCCCGCACGGGTATGGGTATGCACCACGCACTGCGCATCCTCGCGCGCGCCGTGAATCGCGCCGTGGATGACGAACCCGGCCAGATTGACCGGGTGCGGACCGGGTTCAACGATGGAGCCGTCGAGCCGTAATTTCAGCAGGTTCGAGGCGGTGATCTCCTCGAACAGCAGGCCAAAGGGGTTGATGAGAAAATGGTGCTCGGGTCCGGGCAGGCGCACCGTCACGTGCGTGTAGATCAGATCGGTCATGCGAAAATGTGCCAGCAGCCGAAAGCAGGCCGCGAGTTCGCGACGCAGCTGCCACTCCTGTTCGGTGCGACTCATGTATTCAAGCCTTTGCGGCAGTGCCCTGCCAGCGAATCGGCGCGATCTTCGGCAGAATGAATACCCAGCCGACAAACCCCAGTATGTTGACCAGGGCCGCCACTGCGAAGGCGCGCTCGAAGTGGCCGGTGGCGCCGACGATGAAGCCGGTAACCGCAGGCGCGGCAATGCCGGCAATATTTCCGCACATATTCTGTACGCCCACCCAGCGCGCCGAGGCCGCCGGACCGGCAAGGATCTGTGGGATGGCAAAAGTGCCGGGCGATGCAAAACCCATCATTATTTGATAGACGTACAGGCAGGCGATGGCCTGCCCAACGGGCAACAATACCAAGCCCGCCATGCAACCAATTGCGGCCAGGTGATTGAGGGCCATGATGCCCTTGTAGGCGACATCCGCGGAGCGCCCGGCGCGTATCCAGCGGTCCGTCGCCCAGCCGGCGACGAATCCTGCCAGGGCGTTGACCAGGTAAGCACCACCGGCAACACTCGCCATGGTCTCCATCGAAAAGCCGCGCACCTTGATCAGGTATTCGGGCAGCCAGGCGAGGATGAAGTAGAAGGTGTAGTTCTCGGCAAAATGACCGAGCGAGGCGCCCCATAAGCCCTTCTGGCGCAGGATCTGCGCAAACTCAGGGCCGCCGTGCGTGTCCCGCTTCAGCTTCACCTCTTTGACGACCACCCGGCTCCAGGGCAACAGCCAGACCAGCGAGAGCACGCCAAAGAGCACGAATACCGGTCGCCAGCCGAATCGGGCCATCAACATGCCGCCGACAAAAGTACCGATCGCCGGACCGACGAGATAACCGAAGGCGACAACGCCATTGGCGGTGCCTATCCGCTCCGGCGAGACACTGTTGGCGATGAGTTTTGAAACGCTTGGAAAGGTCACGCTCTCGCCCAGGCCGAGCATCAACCGCAACAGCAGCAGCGCCACGAACGAGCCGACGAAGCCCATGCACAGCGTCGCGATCGACCAGATCAGGATGCCCACTGCCAGCACTACGTGCGCGCCGTAGCGCTCGGCGGCCCAGCCCGCTGGCACCATGGCCAGCACATAGGTCACGAAGAATGCCGACAGCAACAAGCCGAGCTGCTCGGGCGAGAGGTGCAGCTCCGACTCCATGAGTGGCGCCGCGGTCGCCAGGTTGCCGCGATCCACGTAGCTGATGAACAGCGCCGCCGCGAGCATGAGGACCAGCCGGATGGTTGATGTCGGTGGACGTATGCTCGCCGGCTTCAGCATCAGGCACTCCCTCATTGATCGACCTTGAGCGCCATTCTAGCGCCTGGGCGCGCCCGGACACCTGCCCTTGACGGCACTGTGCGAGAATCGGGCGGGCGCACGGCCGCCGGAATGGAGGAATGATGTCGGGAAACTATCGCGGACTGTCGACCCAGACGGTCGCGCTGGTAACTGCCGGCGCCTCGGGCATTGGCCGCACCATCGCCGCGGCCCTGGCAGCGCAGGGCTGTCGTGTTCACGTCTGCGATATATCCGCGGACGCGCTGGCGCGTTTCCGCAGCGATTTTCCCGGCGCGACGGCAACGCTGGCCGATGTCAGCAAGCCGAGCGAGGTCGAACGGCTGTTCGCCGAGCTGCAGCGCGCGACCGGCCGGCTCGATGTGCTGGTCAACAATGCCGGCATTGCCGGCCCGACCGCGCCGGTCGAGTCGATCGGCATCGCCGACTGGGACCAGACCATTGCCGTGGATCTGAGCGGCCATTTCTATGTCACGCGGCTCGCGGTGCCCATGCTGAAGGCCGCGGGCGGCGGCTCCATTGTCAACATTTCCTCGAATGCCGGCCTGTACGGCTGTCCGCTGCGCTCGCCCTATGTTGCGGCCAAGTGGGCGCTGATTGGACTTACCAAGACCTGGGCCATGGAACTGGGCCCGCAGCGGATTCGTGTCAACGCGCTTTGTCCTGGTAGCGTCAAGGGCCCGCGCATCGATCGCGTTATCGACGCAGCGGCCCAGGAGCTCGGCGTTTCCCCAGCCGAGGTGCGCCAAAGCTACCTCGATCAATCCTCCCTCGGCCTGTTCGTCGATGCCGAGGACATCGCCCAGATGGTGTTGTACCTGTGTTCCGATTTGGGTGCATCGATCTCCGGCCAGGCGCTGGGGATCGATGGCCACACCGAGAGCCTGTCCACGAAAAGCTGACCCGGCGCAGACGGCGGGCACAACGCGAGGCAGCCCTGGCTCTGCAATTAAACCCGGAACTCGCCGAGGTGCACGCGGCGCTCGCTGCCGTCTACGGGCAAACCGATTTCGATTGGCTGCGAACCATCAGCGAGAGCCACAAGGCGCTGGCATTGAATCCGGATCTTCCGGGCCCGCATTACTATCTGGCGCGAGCCTACTATGACCTTGGGTTACTCGAGCTCATTGAGAGCCAAGTTGCAGCTGGACTGGACATAGACCCCGCCACTCGACTCGAGCCGTTGCGGTTGCGGTTGCGTGGTACCGTAGCACTGGTGGGTAGCAAGTTTGCTGAGGCGAAGAGGTGGCTGGCGCAGGCCCGACAATTTGGCAATCCGGCGGTAACCGATTGGTACTACGCGCAGGTACTGGTCGCACAAACCTCGGCCGCCATGTACATAGACCATCACGTTGCCTATGCTCTTGGAGCCGCATACGCGCAACTACACGAGCCAGAGCGGGCCCTGAGCGCTCGAGGTGTCTTGCCGTTGCAGGTGGGTGAGTATCTTAGGGATCACTCACGGCTATTCGATGCTGGCGATCAGCTTGATCTTGCCGCCTCACTCGCTGTGCCCAGCTCATCGCCACCTGTCGTGGTACGAGTTCTGCGTCCCCGACGTGTATGAGTTGAGCCACGCCCGGCCGGCACGCTCGGTTTGGGCTGCCGCCGTGGACGCGTCGCCACCAGGATTACCGGGACTTTGCGATAGTCCTATGCAACTACTGGCTGCGCCCGAGCGCTTCACTTCGCGCGCTCAACTGCGAGGTGGCTTGCGAGTTGATTGCCACCTCAAGTCGATGTCTTGCGTCCGTGAGGGTATCGTGTACGCAATCCGCATACGTCTCCAGCGCCGACACCTTCCGCTCATCCATGAATTTGAGGCATAACCGCCGAGCGGCGGCTGCCATTCGATCATGCGCTTCGAGCACACCGGTCGGCGTGGTCAAGTCGAGACCCGCGAGCGCGACGCTGGCGGAGGCGGTTTCGGGCACAGGTTGCGCCGGCGGAGCAGCTCGGGTTTGCGTTGGACCCAGGGTCAACAAGGCCGGGACGAGGACTGCGCCCAAGAGGCCGCGGAAGAAAGGTGCCGTGCTACTCATGTGAAAGGCTCCGTAGTTGATTGCTGCTGCTCAGTTCGCCTGAACCGCCGCGCTTTGAGCGGTAGTTACCTATAAGAAACGGAATCCTGTGCAACATCCGGACAACGGTGACGGTCTGTACACTGCGACAATTGCAGTTTTCCAGGTCGTCGCCCGGACCCAGAACGCCTTGACAGCACAATTTCAACCTGCGTGTCCGCTATTGACCCCGGAATGCGTTCTTACTCACTGAACAGCCCTTGCTCACCTTCAGGAGTGCCGATCATGAACACGAGCGCGCGACCGTCGCCCATTACATTGCTGGGAATCGCCGGCCTGCTGGCTGTATTGGCACTGAGTGCCCCGGTGGCCCATGCCGGCCGCGACGGCAGCAAAAGGGACACCAGACCCGAGACCACGCTCTATATCTGGGCGGGAGACCAGGCGCGTAAGGCACCGGATTTTCTCGCGGTCATCGATTTCGACGAGGAATCGCGCAACTACGGCAAGGTCATCAGAACCGTACCCCTGCCCCCGCCTGGTAATGTGGGTAACGAGCCGCACCACTGCCACCTGTCGGCCGACAGGAACGTACTGGCCTGTGGCGGCCTATTGAGCCTGTTGCGCGGGCAAAACAGCATATTCTTCTTCGATGTTTCCAAGCCGCGCAACCCGAGGTTCATTGGCTCGGCAAGTGCGCCGCAGTCAGGCATCACCGATGACTTTCTGCCGCTGGACAGCGGCGGCTTCCTGATCACGCAGATGGGTTCGGCGAGTGGCGGCGCCCCAGGTCGTTTGGCGGAATTCGACAACGGCCTGCAACTGTACAAGGAGTGGCCGGACAGTCCGCCTTTGGATGGCTTCAACCCGCACGGCATCGACGCGCGGCCCGAGGTCAACCTCATGGTAACCTCAGACTTCATTCTGCCAGCCAGTACGTTGAATGTTCTACCGGGCGACCCGGTACTTCGCAACTCGATTCGTGTTTGGGATTTTTATCGCCGCACGATTACCCGAACGATAACCGTGCCAGGCGCGGTGGGTACCATGGACGTCAAACTGATACCCGGCGATCCACAGCAGCGCGCCTTCACGGCTGGCATGTTTGACGGTTTCGTCTACCTGATCGACACGCAAGCCGGGACTGCCAAGGCGGTTTTCGATTGCGATACCCTGGTTCCACACGTCGACGTGCCAACGCCCGGTGGGATGACTCAGCTACTGGCTATGCCCGCTTCGGGCGATCGCCTGCTGTTTGGCTCGTTCCAGGCCGGGCAGGTCGGCATGCTGGATGTCAGCGACCCGGAACATCCGGTGCAGGCCGGCATCGTCAATCTCGGCGTCAATGCGGGTCCACACGATATCGCCCTCACCGACGACGACCGGCGCCTCGTTGTTACCGACTATTTCCTCAACGAAGACGATTTCGGGAAGATCCACTTCGAGGGCGATCATCACGTGCACGTCATCAAAGTCTACAAAGATCACCTCAAACTAGACCGCCGATTCGACATCGATTTCAACACGGCCTTTGCGACCGGGCCGGCGCGCCCCCACGGCATCGAGATGAAGTAACCCTGACTGGTGCCGTGCCAGGTTGCAGACTGCAGCGACAATGCGTAAAGATAGCCGGCAATGCCGGCCCTACTACTCACCGATCTGCTGCAGCAGGCGCAAGCGGGCGATGCCGCGGCGCTGCGCAGCATATTCGCCACCACTTACGACGAGCTGTGCGCGATGGCGCGCCGGCGCCTCAGCGTCACCAGTCGCGGCGCCCTGCTGGACACGACCTCGCTGGTGCACGAATCGTTCGAGCGTTTCGCCAATGCCGGGCAATTGCGCATTCAAGATCGCCCGCATTTCTTCCGCTATGCCAGTCAGACCATGCGCTCGGTGGTCGTCGACTACGTGCGCGAGCACCTCAGCCAGCGCCGTGGTGGCGGCGCGGAGCGCGTGACGCTGACAACATGTATCGGCAACGATGAGGACGGCGCCGAAGAGATCATGCAGGTCCACGAGGCGCTGGACGAGCTGGCGAAGCTCGATCAGCGGCTGGCCCAGGTGGTGGAGATGCGCTACTTCGCTGGCATGACCGAGGCCGAAATCGCCGCGGCACTGGACATTGCCGATCGTACGGTGAGGCGTGATTGGGAGAAAGCCCGCCTTATGCTGTTGCAGGCGCTCACGTAACCGACCGAGCGCCGTCCGGCCGTACGGAGTTTGCGCCCATGTCGCTGAAAATTGATCCAACTATCTGGCCTGAGCTGAGCCGCCTGCTCGACACGGCGCTCGACCTGCCCGCCGAGCAGCGTGACAGCTGGTTGGACTCCCTGGATGCGGTAAACGATGCCCTGAAGCCCCAGTTACGAGCCCTGCTAGCGCAGGCACGGGTAGAGACCGGTGATTTTCTCCGTACGCTCCCCAGGATCGATGAGCCGGCATTGACGCATGGGCAGAGCTCGAGCAGCGCGGGGGAAATCATCGGGCCCTATCGCCTGCTGCGGCAAATCGGCAGCGGCGGCATGGGCTCGGTGTGGCTGGCCGAGCGTACTGACGGGCTGATGAAGCGCCCAGTGGCCCTGAAACTGCCGCATATTACCTACGACAGCGCCAAGCGGCAGGCCCTGTGCGAACGGATGGCGCGCGAGCGCGAAATACTCGCCGCGCTGAATCACCCGCATATCACCACACTGTATGACGCGGGCGTCACCGGCACCGGGCAACCCTACCTGGCCTTGGAGTTCGTAGACGGCGAAGCCATCGACCACTTCTGCGCCAGCCGCAAGCTGCCGGTGCGTGAGCGTCTGCGGCTGTTCCTGCAGGTGGCCCATGCCGTCGCCTATGCGCACGGCATGTCGGTCGTGCATCGCGATCTCAAGCCATCGAATATCCTGGTGACACAGGACGGACAGGTCCAGCTGCTCGACTTCGGTGTCGCCAAGCTGTTGGCCCACGACATGCCGGAAGAGACCCAGCTCACGGAGCTGTCCGGGCGCGCGCTCACACCCGACTACGCATCGCCTGAGCAGATACTCGGCGCTGCCATCAGCACCTCGAGCGATGTCTATTCGCTCGGCGTGATCCTCTATGAGCTGCTCACCGATAGCCGTCCATATCGTCTCACTCGCGATTCACGCGGCGCCCTGGAAGAAGCCATCCTGCAGGCCGATCCGCCGCGGCCCAGCACCGTGGCCGACAAGGCACGGCGCGCCGAGCTGTCGGGCGATCTAGATGCCATTGTGATGACGGCGTTGCGCAAGCAGGCGGGAGCGCGTTTCGCCACGGTGCACGCCTTCGCTGAAGACTTAGAACGTTACCTTGCGAACCGCCCCGTGCTGGCACGGCCTGACGGTCGCTGGTACCGCGCCCACAAATTCGTCGCGCGCAACAAACTCGCGGTGGCTGCCGCCAGCGGAGTAGTGCTGACAATCGTCGCCGGCGCAGGCGCCGCGCTCTGGCAGGCGCGCGTGGCCCGCCAGCAGGAGCAGCGCGCCGAGCAGGTCAAGGATTTCATAACTTCAATATTCAGGGATGCCGATCCGGGCAGCGAGCACGGCAAAGTACTGTCGGCCCCCGAACTGCTGCGGCAGGCGGATCAGCGCCTGCGCCAGGCGCCGCCCGACGACGCGGACGTCGCCCAGGAGCTGCGTGCCATCATTGGCGACAGCTTCATCGGTCTCGAGGAGAACCGCGATGCCGCCGCGGTGTTGGAGAACGCGCTCAGGATGGACAGCGCACTGTACGGTGGCCACGGTCCGCTGGCCGCCCGACTGCATATGAGTCTGGCCGATGCCTACGGCTACCTCGGTCGCCCGCAGGATGCTCGTCAGCAGCTGTTGCTTGCGCGTCAGAGCATAACCAGGGACGAAGGGCTGACGATGGCGACCACCATCCTGCTGCAGGAAGCCGGGCTGGCCCTCGACGAGGCCCGGTTCCCCGATGCTGAGCACGCTGCCAAGCAGGCGCTGGCCAATCTGGAGAAATTTCAAAGCGGCGATCGCCAGCGCATTTCTCAGGCCCTGCAGTTCCTCAGCATGACCTACCGCTCCACCAACCGGCCTGATGAAGCCGTCCAGACTGCGAGGCGCGCGCGCACCCTGATGCTGGCGCTGCATGGCGGCAACGAGCGACACCCGGAAGTGATAGACGCCACCATGGGTTACGGCAGCGCGCTGGTCGCCGCCGGTGATTTCCAGGAGGCGCAGCAAACCATGCACAAGGCGGCGCGCGACGCAGAGCTCATCTTTGGCCCCGAGGCTATGATGACCGGCTTCTTTCTGGCCGGCATGGTGGGCGTGGAAACCGAGCGCGGTGAACTGCGCGACGCCATTGCTGACGCGCAACGCTCCGTTGCCATAGTCCTCAAACAGTCCGAACCCAACTCGGTGGCGCACGCCAGCCGGGTCAGAAGCCTGGGCATAGCGCTGCTCGCGGCTCGCGACGCCAAACGGGCCGACCGGCAACTCAGCGAGGCTATTAGGATCGCCACGATTGCACATGCCGTTGGCGACTTGCAGGCGGCGCAGGCCGGCAGCGCCCTGGCGCAGGCTTATCTGGGTCACCCAGGCACGGCCCGCCAGATGCTGCTGCAAGTGCTGGCTGACTCTCCGCCCGACTCGCGCAGCTATCACCAGGCCCTGCGCTACCTGGGGACGGCGTTGAGGCTGGAGGGGAAAGGTGCTGCGGCCCTGCCCTGGTTGGAAAAAGCGGCCGCGGCCGCTACTCGACGCAGTCACCGCGGCGATCGCGCGCAAGCATTGCTGGAGTCAGCGCTGGTGCAGCTTGACCTGCGCAAGGTAGACGAAGCGCAAAGCCTGCTCGACTCAGCTGCGGCGATCCTGCGTGAGCTGCAGCCAGGTGACACGCCGCTGCGCGCCGACCTATTGGTGGCCACCGGCCGCCTGGAGCTGCTGCGCGGCCGAGCAAGCGTCGCGCTGGCGTCGCTGCAATCCGCAGACGCCTTCTGGCGCGCCTTCGACGCCGACAACCGTTGGGCCGGCGAGACCGAGCTTTGGCTGGGCCGCGCCTACCTCGCCCTGGACCGGAAGGCCGAGGCCGATGCAGCGCTCAAGCGTGCACGGATCCTGCTTGGTCGCTCAGCGCTACCAATGGACAGAAACCTCACCAGACTGGCCGGACAGCGCTCGTAGCGGCGCTCGCCGGCCATTCCCGGCACAACCTTGTGGCATCAATAAGCGACGCCGGGCCTATCTCGCCCAGCAGTCTGCGTACGTTGCCCGCCAGGTCCGCCACCAGATCCTCAGGCTTACACGTGCAGGATTTTCCCTGGCAGCACTTACTCCCTAGCGCGGCGCGACTGCGCGCCGCCACTCCTGGATTCTCCCGTAGGTCAGCGAACGCCAGGCCCATTCCGCCGGACCGTACTGACAACGAGCCAACCACCATGGACTCCATAGCAGCTGCACCACCCAGATCCCGGCGACCACGTAGTACAGCTGATGGCGCGGCAATTGAGCATAAAACCCGAAGCCAACGCCAGTGAACAAAAGCGCGCAGATCACGCTTTGCGCAAGATAATTCGTGAGCGCCATGCGCCCTACCGCTGCCAGTCGACGCATTGCCGCAGGCAGCAAGCCGCTCTTCCATATCAATAACACGAGTCCGAGGTGCCCAAGGGTCATCGGCACGCGGCCGAGCTGGTAGGTGGCGATCAGCGTCCACTGCAATGTGATGACGTCGAACCCCGATCGCACCACGGCATTGGTTTCGAGCCCGTTGACGAGCAGACCCAGGGCATAGCCGGTCACTGCCAGCAGCGCATAGCGGCGTGCCGACCATCGCCCCTGCAGCACGCCCATCGCGAACAGGGCCATGCCGAGCAACATGGTGGCGATGTCCTCCGCAAATCCATAGCGATAGAAGTGCGAGGTGCGCAAGACGAAGGCGTAATCGGTAACGGCCTTGAACACGGCGGGGAAGCCGCCCCGCATGGCGGCAATTTCCTCCTGCAGCTGGTCGCCTGAAGGCTTGAGTTCCTTCAAATGATCCGACCAGGTGTCGAGCGCATCCTGCTGGGCCTTGCTCAGAGTGCTGCCTGCCGCCCTGGCCACCTGCGCTGCGTCAGCCGCCGTACGCTGCGACTGCAATTCAAGAACATCGACCACGCCACGCAGGCTGACTGCGATGAGTATGGCGGTCGACAGCACCAGCAGCGTACGCGCACGAGTTTTGCGAAAGGCATAGAGCATGAGTCCCACGACACCGTATTCCCACAGGATGTCGCCCAGCCAGAGCAGCAGGTGTGAATTCACGAAGCCAAACAGAATCAGGCAGAGCATGCGCCGCACATGCAGATCGGCGACGTCAGGCACCTGGGCACGCTCCAGGCGACTGGTGAACAGCACCACGCCGGCGCCAAACAGCAGGGTGAAAAGCCCGCGCATGGTGCCCTCGAAGAGCGTCGCTACCGTGGCCCAGGCCCAGAAATCGGCGCCGGTCGCCCCGCCGAAAATAGTGGGGTTGTCGTAAGCTTCGGGTAAGCCGAAGTCGAGGATATTCAGCAGCAGGATCCCGAGGATGGCCACGCCGCGCAGCACGTCGAGTGAATCGATGCGGGCATCGCGGCCTGTAGGCGCTGCAGTGGCCATGCTGTGTCAGTACGGGTCGCTAATGGATTGGCGCTGGCATGGACCGAGAGTGTGCCCGAATACACGGGCGTCGACAAAGAATGACTCGACCGCTGTACACACGCTGCAGCCAATCTGGACACCGCAACGAACGCGACCGCGCCAGCCGTGCGGCGCTGGCGGCTTACTCGTAGCCGGGAGGCAATCCGTGGCCGATGCCCTTATGGCAGTCGATGCAGGTCTCGCCACGGGCCTGCATGCGTTCGCTGTTATGTTTCTTGGCAGCGCCGGAATCCTGCTCCGCCAGGTTCATGGCCTCGATCGTATGGCAGTTGCGGCACTCGCGCGAATCAGTCGCCTTCATCTGTGCCCACACGTGATTGGCCATCTCGAGTCGGACCGCGGTGAATTTTTCCTTGGTATTGACCGTGCCCATGGCCCACCTGGGGATCTCGTGTATCGAGGCCAGGAACTTGGCCCTCATCTTGGGGAAGAACTCCTTCGGCACGTGGCAATCCGAGCATACGGCGCGCACACCCGCGGCGTTCTTGAAGTGCGGGCTCTGCTGGTACTCACCGTACATGTTGTCGCTCATCTCATGACACGAGGTGCAGAACTGCAGCGTGTTCGACGTGTGGACGGCAGCGGCAAATGCGGAGGACAGCACGAGGCCGACAAAAAGCAGCAGGAAGCCGCCGATCGGTATGCCCAACAGCCAGCGGCTGCGTGGCCTGCGCCACAGGAAATGACGCGGTCGCTCGGATTGCGGGTTCGCAGCTGGATCAGGCATGCACTTGTCCTCTACCTCGACGGGATACGGGAATACTCGACACTGCCCCGGCCGCTGTGCGCGCTACTTGAAACCACCAAAGTAGTTCACCAGCGCCTCGACATCGTCCTTGGTCAGCTCCGTGAATTTGGGTTTCATCTTCTTTGGTATCGGCCGCTGGCCCGAGCTGAATTCCTCGAAAGTGTGGCGGATGTAGGGCATCCATTGCCCGGCCAGTATCCCGGCATCGTCATCCGCGCTGCTGCCGCCGTCCTCATGGCATTTCTTGCAGTGCGCTTCCTGGATCTTCTGGCCGCTTGCCGCCTTGGCTGGATCGGCGCTCTGCCTGGCGCGGACGAAGGGCTTCGTGGCGAGATAGCCTGCGATCGCCTTCATGTCCTCGTCGGAAAGCTTGCCGGCAATGGTGCACATGTCCGAGGAATCGCCCTTGTGCGGCCCGGAGCGGAACTTCGTCTGCGGGCAGGGCCGGGCCTTGTTCTTGTAGTTGGCCAGGCTGTCGGCCAGGTACTTCGCCGAATAACCGCCAATGATCGGCACGTCCGATTCGGTGCTCGCCCCGTCCTTGCCGTGGCATTCCGCGCAGCCGCCTGCCAGCGCGTTCACGTCCGCCGCCGCTGCCCTGCCGGCGCCAGCCAGAGCCAGCGCGGCACAGCCCATCAGCGCGGCCAGTCCTCCATATCGCCTAGTCATGTTGCTTTCCTGTCAGCCAAGCGTGCGCATGTTGCGCTAACCACCGAAGAGTATGGCATACGGGCTCGCCGCAGGGAATTACGTAGATGCCCATATGTATAGCCTTCGATGATTAGTGATAAATAGCCACGCTGGGGAACTGGATAAGAACACTAAATTGGTCAGGACACTTCAAGCTGTATGGATACTAAACACCACAGGGTCGGTGCCTGTACTTGCGCGGCGCCGTCCGGCGCAGCACATCGAGGCGGAGCGAGGTTGCCATGAATAAATCATTCTTGCGTTGGGCACCAATCCTGATCGTCACCGCGCTGTTGGGCGCCTGTGGCAAGACAGGCTCGCCAGGTCCCGCGGGCGGCGGAGGCCCACCGGGTCCGATTGGACCTCCCGGAAACGGCGGCAGCTGCGCCGGCCTGCCGGGCAGTTGCATCCTCATACCAAGCAATGCAAGCCCCGCCACCGACGCGCAAGCGGCGGCGTGGGCGGCGCTTGCGCTGCGCGTCAGCGATGTGAGCATCAGCATCAACAGCGCGCCGGTGGTCAACTTTAAGGTGACCGATGGCGAGGGCAAGCCGGTGGTTGGCCTGGGCAACCGATCAGCGAACAGCAAGGCCAAGTACCCGGGCCTGACGAATCTGGCGTTTTCGCTGGCGAAGCTCGAGCCCGCCAGCAATGGCAGTCCGAGCCACTGGGTCAACTACATCGTCACGACGGTTCCGCTCTACGAGAAGGCGCAGCCCGATGCCAACACGAATGTCCTGGGTCCGTTTCCGCAGCGGCCGGGCACCGACAACACGGGCGACCTGGTCGACCACAGCGATGGCACCTACACCTACACGTTCTTCCGCGACATCACGACCGTCGCGAGCACGCTGACCAACCTGCCCGACAATCCTGATACGCAATGCAGCCCGGCTCCTTGCACGCCCGGCTACGCGGCGCAGGATAAAGCGGACCTCGGTGATCTCGGCTACGACACGAGCAAGGTGCATCGGCTGACCATTCAACTCGCGGGCAACGCCCCGGGCACGGGCACCAACACGCCCAAGGGCGCAGAGGTGACGGGCTATCCCGGCGTGCCGCTGACCCAGCCGCTGGACGTCATCTACGACTTCGTCCCCGCCACGGGGCAGGCGCAGGACCCGGCGAACTCCGGTCGCGACATCGTCGCCACCGCCAAGTGCGTCGAGTGCCATCAGGTGCTCGGCGGCATTCCCGGCGACAGCGCGGAAAGTTCGGGCGCCGGCTTCCATGGCGGCAGCCGCAACGAAACCCGCTATTGCGTGGTCTGCCACACCGAGCAGCGCAAGTACGGGCGTGTCGAGGCCACGATCGATGCGGCGACGCTCAGCTTCACGAGCCGCAACACCTACGTGGTTGATGGCCGCGCGGTGGGTAATTTCAACACCCACATCCACAAGATCCACATGGGCGAGTTCCTGGCCAAGAAAGGCTACGACTACGCCGACGTGAAGTACAACGAGGTGGGGTTCCCGCAGGATCTGCGCAACTGCACCAAGTGCCACGACGGCTCGGCCACCTCGACGGCGCAGACCGCACAGGGCGACAACTGGAAGAACGCCCCTAGCCGGCGCGCCTGCGGCGCCTGCCATGACGGCATCGATTTCGCCACCGGCCTGGGCGTGACTATCGAAGACGCAATCGCGGGGCTCACCGTCACCAATCGTGGCGACGGCCTCGCGCACGATGCACAGGCCGATGACAGTGCCTGCCTTACCTGCCATGGACCCAATGCGGATCCACTCAAGGGCGCGACCGTCGACAAGGCCCACCTGCCAGTGACGCCGCCGAACGAAGGCAGCGCTTTGCATGTCGCAAACGGCAATGCCAATACCAACGCGGCCTGGATTGCCTCGAATCTGCGCCGCCTGCCCGCGGGCGCCATCAAGGTGAGCTACGACATCAAGAGCGTGTCGCGCAATGCAAGCCAGCAGCCGGTCATGGTGTTCCGCCTGCTGCAGGACGGCGCGCGCATGGACCTCAATGACTTCGCGACCGCCGCGGTCAACCCCGCGACCGGCAGCAAGGAGATCTGGGCCAATTTCATGGGCTCGCCGAGCGCCTACTTCGTCTATTCGCTGCCGCAGGACGGCATCGGCGCGCCAGCGGATTTCAACGCCAACGTATCCGGTTACCTGAGGAGCATCTGGAACGGTGCGGCATGTGTCGTGAAGGCGCCCCCCGCCTCGCAGGCCACGCCCGCTGGATGCGGGACACTGGCGGGCCCGGATACGAACGGCTATTACACGGTCACGCTCACCGGAGTGCAGATCCCAGACAACGCCGTCATGCTGTCCGGCGGCCTCGGGTATTCGTACAGCGTCACGTCCACTCTACCGCTGACGCAGACCAATCTGACCGATTTCCCGGTGTCCGACCCAGTTGCGGGGCAGACCAACAAGAAGGGCGGCCTGATAGTCATCGCGCCCGATGCACAGATGGTCGCGGGGGCCGGCTGCCCGGTCGCCACCAACGCATCGTGCACCAGCAAGGGCGGCTACACCGGGCGCCGCGCTATTGTCGAGGACGCGAAGTGCAACAAGTGCCACCAGGAACTGGGCGCGTTCACTGTGGATGCCTTCCATGGCGGGCAGCGTAATGACGGCACGACCTGTGCCTGGTGCCATCGGCCGAACCAGACCAGCAGCGGCTGGTCGGCGGATTCCACCAGCTACATCCACTCGATCCATGCCGGCAACAAGCGCGTGACGCCGTTCACCTGGCATGCCTCGACGGTGGGCGAATCCTTCGCCGACATCAAGTTCCCAGGCGTGCTGAAGAACTGCGAGGGCTGCCATGTCCGCGGCTCGTACGACTTCAGCGCCAGCGCATCGCAGAGCGCGCTGCCGAATCGCCTGTACCGGACCGTGGGCACGGGTATTTATCCCGCGAGTGGCGAGAGCATTCCAGCCTTCAAGCTCGACAACGCCTCTGCCGATCTGGCCACCAGCTGCATAGCCAATGCCCCGTCGGTGGGCACGGCGCTGTCGGAGTACAGCCTCTCGCCCTGGGTGACCAAGTCCACCGCGGGCGCCATTGCCAACTATGGCATCGGCTTCGGCTCCAATGCCCGGCCCCTTACCGTAGGGGCATGCACGCCGGTCGGCGACTTCTACACCTTTGCCCCTGCAGGCACCCTTGGCGACACGGTCGAAGCGGCTCCGACGAGCCTGGTCACATCGCCGATCGCCACCGCCTGCTTCGCCTGCCACGATGCGCCGCTTGCCCAGGACCACATGAGGACCAACGGTGGCTCGCTCTACGCGCCGCGCAGCCTGGCGCTGGCGACGACCGAGACCTGCATGATCTGCCATGGGCCGGGGCGGATCGCCGACATCAAAGCCATGCACGCGAAGTAGCCGGCCGTGCAGACGCGAGTCAAGTTGCTGCTCCTGTGCCTCGCCCTGCCGGTGGTGGGCGGGGCGCAGGCGCCGGCCGCACAGGGCGAGGCCGCCTACACGGACCGCGGCGCGGACACCTGCATCAAGTGCCACGACGAAGACTCGAAGTATCCCGTGCTGGCGATCTTCAAGACCAGACACGCTCAGCCGGCCGATGCGCGCACGCCGTTTGCAAAACTTCAGTGTGAATCCTGCCACGGCCCCGGCGCCAGGCATGCCGAAGAGGTACCGGAAGGCCAGAAGCAGGCGCCGATCATCGCCTTCGGCAGCAAGTCGTGGGTGCCGGTCGAGAAGCAGAACCAGGTCTGCCTGGGCTGCCATGAGGACCAGGCGCGCATGGCCTGGAAAGGCAGCCCGCACGGCGGCAACGACGTCGCCTGCGTCGGCTGCCACAAGATCCATGCAACGCACGATGCGGTGCGCACGGTGGCCGAGCAGCCCGACGTCTGCTTCACCTGCCATCAGCGGCAGCGTGCGGAGTTCGACAAACCCTCAGTGCATCCGGTGCGCTTCGGGCAAATGGCCTGCAACTCCTGCCATCAGGTGCACGGCGCGGTGACGGCCAAGCTGCTGCTCAAGCCCACGCTCAATGAGCTCTGCTACACCTGTCACGCGGAGAAGCGCGGGCCGTTCCTGTGGGAGCATGCACCTGTCCCTGAGGACTGCAGCAACTGCCATACCCCGCACGGCTCGATCCATGCGCCCTTGCTCACCAAGCTCCCGCCGCTCCTGTGCCAGCAGTGCCATTCCCAGCTCGGGCACCCGGGCATCGTCAGCACCGCGGCCGGACTGCCCGACGGCAACCCCTCGGCCTTTCTGCTGACCGGCGCCTGCCTGAACTGCCATGCGCAGGTGCACGGCTCCAACAGCCCTTCGGGCGTGAAGCTGATGAGATAGGGCTGCGGAGGTCACCACCATGAAGCCGCTCAAATTCGCTCTCCTGGCCGCTGCGATTCTGCCTGCACCGATGCTCATGGCAGCCGGCGAGGCTCCTGCGGTCGACACCTCGCGCTGGAGCTGCAAGTTCTGCCCGTTCGAAGATGGCCATAGCGGCTTTCTGGAACTGGGCGCCGGCTACGTCTCCGACGAGTCGGCCAAGTTCGGGGAATATAACGGCCTCGACAAACAGGGCGGCTATGCCATCGGCAACGCCGGGGCCCGTTATCGGCGGCGCGACGGCACCTGGCTGGACCTGTCGGCCATGGACTTGGGCCTTGATTCCCGCTACCTCGGCATCCAGGGCGGCAGGCAGGGCGCCTACTCCCTCTCGCTCCAGTACAAGGAGTTGCAGCACGCGATCACGAACTCGACGGTCACGCCATTTCTCGGTGCCGGCACCGGCACGTTGACCTTGCCGGCCAGCTGGGTCCGCGCTGGCACCACGGGTGGCATGAGCGCGTTGGCCGGGAGCCTGCACAGCGTCGATCTCGAAACCCAGCGCAAGCAGCTGGCCCTCGCCGCAAACCTGGACTCCCTCGCCCATTGGCAGTTTGGCGTGAAGTTCCGCCACGAGGCCAAGACGGGTGCCATCAGTACGGCCGGTGCCTTCGCCTTCAACGCGGCACAGCTGGTACTGCCAGTTGACTACGATACCAACCAGATCGACGTGTCGGCGGCCTTTACCGGGCGGCGACTGCACGCGCGGCTGGCCTACTACGGCTCGAAGTTCACGAACAACGAACTCGCGCTGACCTGGAGCAACCCTTACGGCTCATCGTTCGCGGGCGCGGCAGTCGGGCAGCTGGCCGCGGCACCGAGCAACGAGTTTCACCAGTTCCTGGCCTCTGCCGGAGCGCAGCTCGGTGCGCGCACCGTGGCAAGCGCCGACCTGGCCATGGGTTCCATGAAGCAGAATGAAGCCTTCCTGGCGGCCACGCTCAATCCCAACCTCACCTCGCCGCCGCTCCCGCGCAGCTCGCTCGACGGGCGCGTCGACACGGTGAACGCGAATCTGCGGGTGACCTCGAGCGTCACGGACAAGCTCCGCCTCAACGCCGCGGCCACCTACGACGACCGGGATAACCGAACCGCGCAGGCGGCCTACGCCTGGGTCACCACCGATACCTTCCCCGCCACCCCACGCACGAACCTGCCCTATAGTTTCACACGCCGGCTGTACCGCTTTGATGCGAGCTATCGGCTCAACCTCGGCCGGTACCACGGCCACGAGCTGCTGCGCAATCTTCGTCTCACCGCCGGGTACGACTACGACGTCCGCGAGCGCGACCTGCAGGAGATCAGCGAATCGCGCGAGGCGCGCTCGTGGGGCAAGGCCAGCGTCCAGCTGGGCAACCAGGTGGATTTCAGCTTCAAGGGCACGCACGCGCGCCGTACTGTCGCACCCTACGTGGCAAATCCCGAGATCAGCCCGGCGGAAAACCCGCTGCTGCGCAAGTACAACATGGCGGACCGTACCCGCGACGCCATGGAGGGGCGCATCGAGTACGCGCCGACCGCACGTATCAGCTTCGGGCTGGCCGGCGAAGTCGGCTGGGACCTTTACTCGCGATCGACGCTGGGATTGCTCGAAGCCCAGGAAGCCACCTGGACGGGGGATGCTGCTTTCGTGCTGAGCGACAGCACCAACGCGAGCCTGTACCTGAATCACCAGCAAATACACTCGCGCCAGGCCGGCCGCCCGGAGTTGCCGGTGGTGCCGATCTGGTATGCCACCAATCTCGATCGCATCGATACCGGGGGCGTGAATCTGCGGCACCACGCCAGTGACAAACTGGATCTTGGCGCCAGCTATACGGTCTCGCGCTCGACCGGCAAGATCACCGTCGAGGATGCGACCCCCGCGTTTCCGGAGCTGTTCACCCGGCTCGACAGCGCCAGGCTGTACGGCGACTACCGCATGAAGCAGCGCCTGTCGCTGCACCTCGCGTACTGGTACGAAAGATTTCGCAGCAGGAACTGGGCGCTCGATGGCGTCGCCCCGGCCACCATCCCCAACGTGCTGAGCCTGGCGCGGGGAGCGCCTTCCTACAGACTGAACGTCATCACCCTGTCCGGTCGCTACGAATTTTGAGCCGCAGCGCGGCACCCTCCGGCCGCACGGTGCTGGTCACCGGTGCCACCGGATTCGTCGGCACTCATCTGGTGCGCTCGCTGCTGGCGCGGGGCGATGCGCTGATCGCGTTGACGAGAAACCCGGCCGAGGCCCAGAAGCTCCTCGGCCACGATGTGCAGATCGTAAGTGAGCTTGCCGCCCTCGGTGCCAGCACACCGATCGACGCGATCGTCAACCTGGCAGGCGCACGCATACTCGACCGGCCCTGGACGCGGGCACGGCGCGCCGTTCTCATGAGCAGCCGGATCGGCACGACCAACGCGCTCATCGCTCTGGGCGAGCGCCTGGAGCGCCGGCCGCGCGTACTGGTCAGCGCCAGCGCTGTAGGCTATTACGGTGTCCACGGCGACGAGTCGCTTGACGAACAGGCGGCGCCGCAGCCGATATTTCAATCAGTGCTGTGCCAGCAGTGGGAACAGGCGGCGAGCGCGGCCGAGCGGCTCGGTATCCGCACCGTCACGCTCCGGCTTGGCGTGGTCCTGGGCCGGGACGACGGCGCCCTGCCCGCCCTCGCGCGCCCCGTGAGAATGGGCCTCGGGGCTATCATCGGCACCGGCAGCCAGTGGATGTCGTGGATACACATCGACGACAGCGTGCGCCTGATCGAGTTCTGCCTCGACTCGGCGACGCTGCGCGGAGCGGTGAACGCCGTGGCCCCCGGTGCGGTAACGCACCGCGCATTCCAGCAGCAGCTCGCCGCCACGCTGCACCGCCCGCTGTGGTTGCGGATCCCCGGACCCCTGCTGCGCGTCGCCATGGGCGAAAGGGCGCAGTTGCTGGTCGACGGACAGCGGGTGGTGCCCGCGCGGGCCAGCGCCGCGGGCTTTCAGTTTCGGTATCACGACCTGGGCGCCGCTCTGCAGCAGTTGCTCGGCCACCCACGCCACTTGTGACCATGACTGCGCAGCCTTTGAAATACGCATTAGCCACAGGCCTGCGGCGAGCATCGCGCATTGCATTTTGCAGATAAAGCCGGGAAAGTGTGCATCGCACCCGGCCGCCCGACCGGGCGGAAAGGATTGAAAAGCATGACAACACCGGTTCCGGTCATCGCCGAATGCACGTTTGATCCGCCTGCGCCGCCTGCGCCCCACAGCCTGCAGATTCCGCGTTACCTCAACACGGTCTACTGGTGGGCCTATGTGCATCCGCGGGCCGTGCATGTATTCGAGCGCGACTGGCTGGTCAACCTGATTCTCTTCGGCAACTACAACCGTCTGCGCGACCGGGCGCTGGCCGAATTAGGCACGCCGCTCCGTGGTTGCACCCTGCAGGTCGCCTGCGTGTACGGTGACCTGACGCTGCGCCTGCGCGCTGCGCTGGCCCCCGATGCCCGCCTCGAAATCGTCGACATCCTGCCGATCCAGCTGCAGAACCTGCGCGCGAAACTGCCGGCAGATGAACGCGTCTCCATAGTGCGCGGCGATTCCTCCTCGCTCGCCGCAGCCGATGCGAGCTTCGACCAGGTGCTGTTGTTCCTGCTGCTGCACGAGCAGCCCGAAGCGGTGCGGCGTGCCACGCTCGCCGAGGCGCTGCGCGTCGTCAAGCCTGGCGGCAGGATCGTAATTGTCGACTATCACCGTCCGGCGCGGCTGCACCCGCTGCGTCCGTTGATGCGCGCGGTATTTGGCAGGCTCGAGCCGTATGCCATGGATCTGTGGCGCAATGAGATCGAGCACTACCTGCCCGATGACAGCAAGCCCGCATCGATCAGCAAGGCGACTTTTTTTGGCGGCCTGTATCAGCAGCTGACGCTGATTCGCTAGCCAGCGCAGGGAGCGAACCATGCTGCAAGTCTTCAAGGCGGACGTTGCCATCGTCGGCGCCGGTGGCGCCGGGCTGCGCGCCGCCATTGCAGTGGCTGCAGCCGATCCCTCCCTGACTGTGGCGCTCATTTCCAAGGTCTATCCGATGCGCAGCCACACGGTTGCCGCCGAAGGCGGCGCGGCAGCGGTGACGCTGGCGCATGACAGCCTCGAACATCACTTCAACGATACCGTCAGCGGCGGTGACTGGCTGTGTGAACAGGATGTAGTCGACTACTTCGTGGCTCACGCGCACGAGGAGCTGGTGCAGATGGAGCACTGGGGCTGCCCCTGGAGCCGCAGCGACGATGGCCACGCCAACGTGCGTGCATTCGGTGGCATGAAAATCGAGCGCACCTGGTTTGCCGCGGACAAGACCGGCTTCCACATGCTGCACACGCTGTTCCAGACCTCCATGAAATATCCCTCCATCAGGCGTTTCGACGAACACTTCTGCGTCGACCTGGTGGTCGAGGACGGCCGCGCACAGGGCGTAGTGACCATCGGGATCGCCAGCGGTGAGTTTCAGCTGATCCAGGCGAAGGCGGTGATCATTGCCACCGGCGGCGCCGGCCGTGTGTTCCGCGAAAATACCAACGGCGGCATCGTAACGGGCGATGGCATGGCGCTGGCCTACCGTCACGGCGTGCCGCTGCGCGATCTTGAGTTCATGCAATATCATCCGACCTGCATGCCGCGCACCGGGCTGCTGTTCACCGAGGCCTGCCGCGGCGAAGGCGGCTTCCTGCTCAACAAGGACGGTTACCGCTATCTGCAGGATTATGGTCTCGGCCCCGCAGAGCCGGTGCCGCGCAACAAGGCCATGGAGCTGGGGCCGCGCGACCGGCTCAGTCAGGCGTTCTGGCACGAGCAACAGCGGGGCCGCACCATCGAAGGTCCGCTCGGTTCGGTGGTCCATCTCGATCTGCGCCACCTCGGTGAGCGCAAGTTGCGCGAACGCCTGCCGCAGATCTGTGAACTGGCCGAACAGTTTCTCGGCGTCGACCCGGCGCACGCGCCCATTCCCGTCGTGCCTGCCGTGCATTACACGATGGGCGGAATCCTCGCGGACGGCAGGACCGCCGCACCGCTGGCCGGCCTTTATTCCGTGGGCGAGTGTTCGAGCGTGGGCATACACGGTGCCAACCGGCTGGGATCCAATTCACTCACCGAACTGCTGGTGTTCGGCAAAGTGGCCGGCATTGAAGCGGCAGAGTTTGCGCGCCGCGTGGCCAACAGCAATGCAGATACTCTCGGGCGCCAGGCCGAGGCGGCCTGCGGGCGTGCACTCAGCCTGGTGACGCAACCGGGCGGCAGCGAGCGCATCGCCGTGCTGCGCAGCGAAATGGCGCACAGCATGGAGAGCGGCTGTGGCATCTACCGCGTCGGCCCCGACATGCAGGCCACCTGCAACAAGATCGGCGAATTGAAGCTGCGCTATCAGAACCTGCATCTGGACGATCACTCCCGGGTCTGGAACACCGAATGGCTGCTCGCCATCGAGCTCGGCTTCCAGCTCGATGTGGCCGAGGCCATGGTCCATTCAGCGCTGCAGCGGCGCGAGTCGCGTGGCTCGCACCAGCGCCTGGATGGTTTTGAGCAGCGCGACGATGTCAGCTTTCTCAAGCACTCCCTGGCAACCTACGCCGCCGGCGGTGCGCCACGCATCAGCTATGGCGAGGTCAGGATCACGAGGTCCAGGCCCGGTACGCGCGCCTATGGCGCGGCGGGTGTACAGGCCGAAGCGCAGCGCCAGCAGCAGGAGGCGGCCCATGGCTGAGTCCGTATCCGCAGTGGAGAGAATTATCGAGATCGAAGTGCTGCGTTACCGCCCGGAGCAGGAAACAGCCCCCATCGCACAGAGTTATCGGGTGCCGTTCACCGACGACATGTCCGTGCTGCAGGGCCTGCAATACATCAAGGACCATCTCGACGGCACGCTGAGCTTTCGCTGGTCGTGTCGCATGGCGATCTGCGGTAGCTGCGGCATGATGATCAACGGCAAGCCCAGGCTCTCCTGCGAGACTTTCCTGCGCGAGTTCTATCCCGGAAAACTGCGCATCGAGGCACTGGCACACTTCCCGATCGAGCGCGACCTGGTGGTTGGCATTGACGATTTCATGGACAAACTTGTCAGCGCCAAACCCTGGCTCATTCCCGGAGAGCCGCGCAGCCTCGAGCAGGGCGAATACCTGCAGACGCCGCACCAGCTCGAGCAGTACGAGCAGTTCAGTTCCTGCATCAATTGCCTGCTCTGCTATGCGGCCTGCCCGCAGTATGGCCTGGATTCAAAATTCACCGGACCCGGCGTGCTCGCGCTGCTGCACCGCTACAACGCTGATTCACGCGACGCCGGGCGTGAGCAGCGCATGCCGCTGGTAAATTCCCTCGAGGGTGTATGGAACTGTACCGCCGTGGGCTATTGCTCCGAGGTCTGCCCCAAGGGCGTGGATCCAGCCAACGCCGTGAACCAGAACAAGGTCAACAGTGCCAGGGACTATTTCCTGCGCTTCCTGAGGCCCAGGGCAGAGGACAAATGAGCACCCGCCGACCCTATATGCGTCCGATGACTGGCTGGTGGCGCCGTGATCCATTCTTCGTGCGCTACATGGTGCGCGAAGCCACCGCGCTCTGCGTCGCGCTCTACGCCGTGGTCCTGTTAGCGGGAACCATGTGCCTGGCGCGCGGCGAAGCGGCCTGGAACGCCTGGCTCGCACTGCTGCGCACCCCCGCCTCGATCCTGCTGCACCTGCTGATGCTGGTGGCGATGATCTACCACGCCTACAGTTGGTTTGAGATCATGCCCAAGACCCTGCCGTTGCTGTTCATCGGCGGCCGGCGGATCGCTGGCACGACGATCACGCGCATCGGCCTGATCGCTGCTGCATTGGCAACGCTCGTTACGTTGACCGTTGCCTGGTCGTTGCGGCCATGAAACGCTCGAACCAACCCGTGTTCTGGGCGCTGTTTGGTGCCGGCGGCATGCTCTCGGCGTTGTTTGGACCGGCGCTGGTGTTCATCACCGGCATCGCGGTGCCGCTCGGCGTGCTGCTGCCGCAAGGCTTCATGAGTTATCCACGCATGCTGAGCTTTGCGCAGCACTGGGCCGGCAAGGCCTTCCTGATGGGGGTAATTACCCTGTTCACCTGGCACGCTGCACACCGCATTTTCCACAGCCTGCATGATCTTGGCATCCACACCGGCGTGGTCGCGCGAACCTTGTGCTACGGCGGCGCGGGCGTGGTGACCTTACTGACTATCTGGAGCTTGTCGCCGCTTGGGTGATGTCGGGCGCACGACGGACGCATCACAAGCCTGTTGCTGCGATGGATCCGCCGCGTGGCGCGCTCAGCCCGCGCTTACGGCGTGACTGCGATGCCGTTCGGGCTCTCGAGGTTTTCCGCGGTGATGAAGCGCGGTCGGATATCCACCGGCACTTTGCCCAGGCGGTCGAGTACGGCCTGTACTTCAGGACGGATCACAACCAGGCGGTCCAGCAGGCGTTTCGCGCCTGCGTAGTCGCCGGTCGCCTCCAGTGTCATCAGCTCGCGCGTGAGCCCGATGACGCCTTGCTTCGCCTTGCGCAGATCCACGCTGAACGTGCCACTCGCATTCACGCGGAATCCGCCGGCATCGAGCAGGTAATTGACCTGCAGCGCCATACCCTTGGCATGCGCTTCGGTCATGCCGAATCGCAGCGTGCGAAATGACGAGGCCAGGAATGTCGTATACATCGCGCGCTCGTCGGCCTTGTTCAGCACGCCCTTGTCCATCAGTTTCTGCAGCGCCCACAGGCCGGAGACATCTGCCTTGGCCTCCTCGACGGTGCTGTAGAGTTCCTTGATCGCCTGACGCACGCCGCCACCCGTCCCGCCCGGCCCGGTGCTCTGGGGTCCGAGACCGTGCATCACTTCATGCATCAGGATGTGCGTGAAGAACGCGTCAAAGCTGACGTAGGGCTGATCCGCGGGCGTCAGCGCCAGTATTGAAATCGGCAGCAACGCCTGGTCGAACTTTGCCTGCTGAAAATTCTTCAGCATTATCCGCTTCGAGCCCATCTCGTTGACGATGCGCTCGTCATTCGGGAGATTGTATGCAGCCGTCTGGACGCCGCGATTGCCGTCGCCCGCAGCGAATACGACATTGACGACCCGCAGCGGCGCCATGCCGCCGAGTTTCGCGCGGCGGTAACGCGCGTCGATGGGCAACTGGTCCTCGAGCCCCTGCAGTTCGCGGTTGAATCGGGTCAGTTTTGCCGTCTCCGCATCGTCACGCACGGTGATGAAGGCCTCGAAGGCGGCCTTGAAGTTGAACCACTCGTCCTCGTAGACCTCGTAGGGTCCGACGGTCGGTTCGATCGAAGAATCGAGTTTCATCCAGGCGACATCGCTCGCGTAGTAGTCGTTGGAGAACAGTGCCGCCGCACGCGACTCGAGAAAGGCCTGCAACGTGGGCTGCGTCGTCGCCGTCGCGGCCGCACGCAACTCCTGCGCCATCTCGCCCAGCTCGCCCTGGTACTCGAGGCTATAGGGCACGCTCGTGAATGCCCCGCTGGCATCGCGGCGTATCGTGGTGAAGAATCCGGTCGCAGGCGCGCGCTCGGCGGGTGCGAGACCGGCAAGCCAGGCCTCCACTTCGGCCTTGGCAGCGCCGGCCGGGTAGAAATTCGCGGCGTCGGGCTTCTCGCCGATGCCCGGGATGAATGGCGCGTCGAGGTCGAGCCGCGACCACGGACCCTTGTTGATCAGGAAGGCATTGAGGCGGGCCTGACCCAGCGGCGTCTTGTCCTCCATCAAGTTCAGCAACAGCGCCTCATTGCCGGCCCAGACCTGGCGCAGGAACAGTGCATCGGTAATGCGGGCCGCGCGGACCAGATGCACGAGCGCCTGACGCTCATTCTCTGGAAGGCCGGAGAGATCCACCCTGATATCCACCGGCGCGAAGCGCGCGGACATGGCTTGCAGGCGCGCCACCTCGGTCTGCAGCTGGGTGGAATCGGCTGCCAGCGCGAGCGTGGGTACGAGTATCAGTCCGGCGAGAATCTGCTTCATCGGCATGGCTCCTGTGGTGTACGCACAGTATGCCGCTGCCGTCACCACTTTTTCACCCGGATACCATCGAAGGACAGAAAATCAAGGGCCTGCCTGCGGATCTGACCTGCCCCATGATGCCGTTCCCGTTCGCCCAATCCCCTTACTGCAGGTGACCAGGCATCAAGCGAGCGGCCGCTTCTGAACCACCGATTTGCACCCGGCGCGGTGCGGCTAAACTCTCCCGGGTAAATGAACATTTATGTCTGAATCAATCTGGCTCTGGGTCGGCTTCAACGCGTTCGTCCTCGCGCTGCTCGCGCTGGACCTCGGTGTGTTGCATCGCGAGGCCCGCGTCGTGTCGCTGAAGGAATCGCTGACCTGGACCTGCGTCTGGATCGGGCTGGCGCTGGTGTTCAACGCCGGCGTATGGCACTACGCCGGCTCCACCAAAGCGCTGGAGTTCTTCACCGGCTATCTCATCGAAAAGTCGTTGAGCGTGGACAACGTGTTCCTGTTCGCGCTGCTGTTCTCGTATTGCGCCGTGCCGCCGTTGTTCCAGCACAAGGTGCTGTTCTGGGGCATCCTCGGCGCGCTGATCATGCGGGCCATCATGATCGTGGCGGGCGCGGCGCTCATCGCCAGGTTCGCGTGGATCATCTACGTGTTCGGCGGCTTCCTGATCCTCACCGGCATCAAGATGATCGTGAAGCGCGAGGAGGAGATTCACCCGGAGCGCAACCCGGTGGTGAAGTGGTTCAAGCGGCTCATGCCGGTAACGCCGGATTATCGCGGCGCCAGGTTCTTCGTGCGCGAGGGCGGCATCCGCATGGCCACGCCATTGTTCGTGGTGCTGCTGCTGGTGGAAATCTCCGACGTGATCTTCGCAGTGGATTCCATCCCGGCGATATTCGCGGTCACGAATGACCCGTTCATCGTCTATACCTCGAACGTCTTCGCCATCCTCGGACTGCGCTCGCTCTACTTCGCGCTGGCCGGCGTAATGGACAAGTTCCATTACCTCAAGATTGGCCTCGGCGTGGTGCTGACATTCGTAGGCGTGAAGATGATCCTCACCCACACGGCGTGGAAGATTGACACGCTGGTCTCGCTCGGCGTGATCGTTGCGATCCTGACGACGAGCGTGGTGTGGTCGCTCGTGAAGCCGAAGAAGGTGAAGTTGGCCACGCCGCCGACTCCCTTGGCCCACCCGTAGGCACCATGAAGAAGTTCTTCATCGCCCTCATGGGCGGAACGGTGGTCTTGATCGGCGTTGCCATGCTGGTCTTGCCCGGCCCGGGCTTGCTGGCGATCGCCGGCGGGCTGGCGATCCTCGCGACGGAATTCATCTGGGCGCGACGGGCGTTGCGCAATGCGAAGGGCACGGCCGCGAAAGTCCGCCGCAAGTCCGGCCTGAAAGAATGGTTGCGGCAGCGGAAGGCGCGCCGGCGCAAGGCCGGCGACGGCAGGGGAAATCTGACGCGGGATGCCGATTAGCGGGATGCGAGCGCCCGCTGGCGCCAGTGAGTCGGCTACGCGCGGTCGAACGCCTGCGCGAGGTCCGCGATCAGGTCTTCAGGCTCCTCGAGGCCGACGTTCAGGCGCACCAGCCGCGGCCCGCGGCCTTCCGGCAGCCGCGAGAGTTTCGGATAGGCCATGACGAGGCTCGCGACGCCGCCCCAGCTGAATCCCATCTGGAAGAGCGCCAGGGATTCCATCCAGCCGACAACGCGCGCGGGCGTCCACTCCGGTCGCAGCACTACGGAGAACACGCTCGCTGAGCCCGAGAAATCCCGCTTCCAGAGCTCGTGGCCTGGGCAATCACGCAAGGCCGGGTGCAGCACCAATTCGACTTCCGGGCGCGATTTGAGCCAGGTGGCAACGCGCAATGCAGTCTGCTCGAGCCTGTCGAGGCGGACGGCCAGCGTCTGCATGCCGCGCAGCGCCAGCGAGCAGTCGTCTGGCGAAGCGCACAGGCCCAGCTGGTTGAGGGCCTGCCCAACGCGCTCGAAGCCCTGATCATCCGCAACCGACACCGAACCCAGCAGCAGATCGCTGTGCCCGCCGATGAACTTCGTCAGCGCCTGCACGCTCACGTCCACGCCGTGCGCGAAGGCGTCGAACAGCACGCCCGCGGCGTAGGTGTTGTCGAGCGCAACCGGCACGCCACGCGCGTGCGCGGCGCGCACGATGGCCGGCACGTCTTCGATCTCCATGGTGACCGACCCCGGGCTCTCGCACCAGATCAGCGCCGTGTTGTCGCGGACCTGAGCGGCAATCCCGGCGCCGATGCCCGGCTCGTAGGCTTCCACCTCGATACCCAGGCCACGCAGCAGATCCCGGCCCAGCTCTGAATTCGGGCCATAGGCGTTGCGCGGCAGCAGTGCATGCGAGCCGCTGCGGCAGTAGGCCAGATAGACCAGCGAGATCGCGGCCAGGCCGCCCGGCGCAATGAAAGTGTGTCGCGCCCCCTCCAGTTCCGCAACACGCGCGCCGAGCTCCAGGGTCGTCGGCGTTCCATACTGTCCGTAGGTATAGCCTGTGGCCTGGCGCCAGTCGTCGCTCGCGTCGGCAAACCGATCGAACAGCACGGTCGAGCCCCGATGGACAGGCGTCGCGAGCGAGCGAAATGGCATCGCTGGCCGCGTGTTGGCGTGGATGAGTCGCGTGCGCCAGCTGTGTCGTGCGCCAGGTTTCAGTTCTGCCACGATTGCCCTCGTAGTCGTGGATCGTCGGGACTTGCGGCGAGCGCCTCGCCAGCGAATAGCCAGATGGCCTGCAGCAAGGCCTGCTGGGGAAAATCGTTGGGCACTGGCCGCTGCGCCAGGAAATCCAGCTCCCGCTCGATCGTCAGCGCCAGTCCCAAGTTTACGGCATGCCGGATCCGGTCAGGCATGCGGTTCAGGCGCGCAGTTACCCTCCCCTGGCCTGTCTTGCGTGGGGGAAAAGTAAGGGTAACAGGGCCAGGTCAGCCGCCAGCTCTCAGAAAATACTTGAAATTTGGCGGAGAGAGGGATTCACGCTAGCCGACAAGCAATTGAATCTAAAGAGCTATTTTCGTGTCCGAATTAATATTACACCAAAATGTGCCACTGAGCCGCGGCGCTGAACAGCCCCTGTGTGCGGAGAATAGCACCCCTAATCTCCGCTTAAAGCACGGAGATTAACGTGCAATTGCGGAGATTCCGGGTCATAATCTCCGCATAAGCGGCGGAGCTTGAATGTACCTGTGGGAGCAAGAGAAGTGGCCTGACCTGACCTGGGATCCCGGGCACCTGGCCGCATTACTGGCAGAGGTTTCGCGCGAGCAAGGCCGGCTGCTGGGGAGGATGCAGGATCTCGGCTTCGAGCTGCGCTGCGAGGCCCACCTGAGTACTCTCACTGAAGATGTGGTCCGCTCCAGCGAAATCGAGGGCGAAAAACTCGACAGCGACCAGGTCAGGTCCTCACTGGCACGGCGGCTCGGCATGGATATCGGCGGATTGGTGCCGGCCGACCGCAATGTCGACGGCGTCGTTGAGATGATGCTCGACGCCACTACCCACTACGCGCAGCCCCTGACGGCCGAACGCCTGTTCAGCTGGCACGCGGCGCTCTTCCCCACCGGCCGAAGCGGCCTGCAGAAAATTGTTGTCGGCAACTGGCGCGATGACGCTAACGGACCGATGCAAGTGATCTCTGGGCCCATCGGCCGACGGAAGGTGCACTACGAAGCGCCGCCGGCTGGGCGCGTCCCTGCGGAAATGGCACGTTTCCTCGGCTGGTTTGAAACGCCAGGCAACGCCGACCCGCTGATCACGGCCGGCTTGGCACATCTGTGGTTCGTCACCATCCATCCGTTTGACGACGGCAATGGGCGCATCGCGCGGGCCATCGGTGACATGGCCCTCGCGCGCTCCGAACGAAGCGCTCAGCGCTTCTACAGCATGTCTGCGCAGATCCGTCGCGAGAGAGACGGCTACTACACGATCCTGGAACGCACCCAAAAAGGGGCGCTTGATGTCACACCGTGGCAGGAATGGTTCCTTACGTGCCTGCGCCGCGCGATCGACGGCTCACGAGAGGCGCTAACCCGAGTCCTTGAGAAGGCTCGCTTCTGGGACCAGTTTGCGCAGGCATCGCTGAGCGCCCGCCAGGTTAGGGTGCTGAACCGGCTGCTCGACGGCTTCGAGGGGAAGCTCACTACGTCGAAGTGGGCCAAGCTCGCCAAGTGTTCTCAGGATACGGCTTACCGCGACATCCTGGATCTCGTTGAACGAGGTGCGCTGCGCAAGGATTCCGGCGGCGGGCGCAGCACGCACTATTCGCTCGTGCCGCCTGCCCAACAATGATCACCGCACCCGTACGCTTTCTCTTCGGCCCGGCGCACCGTGTGCGTCTGCCGAATAACTCCGGCGCAGATCGTCCGCTTAGGGGCAACACAAACGGCAACTGTCGGCCCCTTAGGAGACACTCGGAGAACCAATTTGACCGCGTCTAAACCGACGTTGGCCTATTGTAGGCGGCCAGGACCCTAGCTCGCAGGAGGTCTGAGTGAATTCCTTCCTGTTTCGTATCTTTCTGGCAAGCGCAGCTCTCCTCGTGATTGGTTGTACGACTTCCGGCCGACACGCTGGACGCCCGGCCGCAGCCGATGCGTATCACGTGCGCGAAGCAACACCAAGCAACGTCCAAGGGACGCGACAGCGCTTCCTCGACATGTTTGCCCGGTCCTATTTTCCGGGACGCAGCGGCCAGCTCCTGGTCGTACCGCGTGAAGGCGATTTCATCACGCGGCCCGACCCGGATGTCCTTTACATGCACGGCTCGCCCTGGGCGTATGACGTCGCTATCCCGCTGATGTTTGTAGGCTCCGCGGTCAAGGCCGGCACGTATTCCATGGCGGCCGCGCAGCGGGACGTGGCGCCAACACTCGCGGCTGCGCTCGGCGTGCATATGCCGCCAACGGCGAGTGGCCGCGCATTGCCTGTGCTGAAGACGGGTATGGCTCCACCGCGGGTGGTTGTGCTGATCGTTCTCGATGGTATGCGTCGTGACTACTTCGATCGGTACGCCACGCTCATGCCAACGCTCACGACACTACGGCAGCGTGGGGCCTGGTTCACTGAGGCGCAGCTTAATGTTCTTCCGTCGAATACCGCGGTGGGGCACTCGACCATTGCCACCGGAACCGATCCCGCCATACATGGCGTAACCGGTGTCAACATCTACGATCACATCGGCCGCGTGCGTCACGAGATGTTCGCCGGAGCCGAGCCCGGAGACTTGATGGCCTTGACGCTGGCCGACGTCTGGCAATTTGCGACATCGGGTCGCGCGATCATACTGGCGCAGGGCAGCATCGACCGCGCCGCCATCCCACTTGCCGGGCATGGTGCTTGTCAATTGAACGGAGTTCAGACCGTACTGGCCAGCTATGACCAGCGGACGGGCAACTGGAGCGCGAATCCCCGCTGCTTTCGTCTGCCCGCATACCTCAAAGACGTAAACTCAAGCACGCTATGGGCAAGCGATGTCGAGTGGATGCATCACAAGATCGACACCCCTGCTGCCGTGCGCTACTCGGCACTCTTTCCTGCGTTCGAAGCCGACGCGATGGTTGCCATGATCGAGCATGAGCCGGTCGGCGAAGACAGCATCGCAGATCTCATATTGCTCAACTACAAGGGTGCCGATTTCGTGGGCCACAAGTACGGACCGGATTCGCAGGAGCTGCGCGCCACTCTCGGCGAGATGGATCGTCACCTGGCGCGAATTGTCGGCGCACTGGAGAAAAAGGTCGGCAACGACTATCTGCTTGCCGTAACTGCGGACCACGGCATGCCGTCCGAACCATCATCGGCTGGGCGACGGCACCTTGCGCCATCGATCATAGATCTCCTGAACAACAAATTCGATCCCGAAGGCAAGCAGCTCGTGACCGCCTTCGAGCCGGAAAATCTCCAGATTTTTATCGATGAGGAGCGCTTGTTAAAACTTGGTCTGACGTTACC
>JBAVRE010000346.1:0-1703 GCA_049694695.1 Steroidobacteraceae bacterium
GTACGAATATGTGCCCGCGCGCGATGGCGTCGCGGCACGCTATCGCATGACCTTCCCGGTCCACACGACCTATCCGAAGCTGCGCGACTTCATGGATCGCACCCTGGTGGCGTTGCCGGCGGTGGCGGTCGATGGCGTACGCATCGAGCGCAAGAAGGTCGGCGATGAGGAAGTGGACGCCGAGCTGAAGTTCTCGGCCTTTGTGCGGAGTGAGCGTTAAATGGTACTCACGACGCGCTTCAAGGTATTGTGCGCGGTCGCTGCCGCGATCGGCGTCTATGTGATCGCTTCGCTGCCTGATGGCTCGGCGCCGGCGGAAGTCAGCGCGCCGACACGCAGCGTGCGCACGGCAAGGCCAACCGCCCCGGCCACGCATCGCGATGTTTCGAGCACCAGCGGCCCGGATGCCCGCAGCCTGCTCGCCCGGCTCTCGCGACGCGTGAGCGATGGCAAGGCGGCGCCGGCGCTGTTTCATGCGCAGTCCTGGTACGTGGCGCCGCCGCCACCACCACCGGCGCCTTATGTCGCCCCACCGCCACCGCCGCCGCCGAGCGCGCCACCATTGCCCTTTGGTGTGATGGGCAGCTATGCGCGACCGGGCGATGCCACGGTATATTTCCTCACGCGCGGCGATCGGGTATTCGACGTGCGTGTAGGCGACACCATAGACCACACCTACAGCGTGGACGGCGCGGCCAATGGCCAGTTGCTGCTCACTTATCTACCCCTGAAGATTCAGCAGACCCTGGCCATTGGAGGCTCGAAGTGAACCGTAAATTTGGCCGATTGCTCGTTACGCTTGCCAGCGCACTGCTGGTGGTCTCCTGCGCCAGCTCGCAGCTGCACCGCGACGGTCTCAAGAGTTTCGAGCAGGGGCAATACGAGCTTGCACTGCAGAAGCTCCAGCAAGCCGCGGAGCAGGGGCCAGACAATCTCACCTACCGGCTCGACCTGAAGGCTCGCCATGAGGAAGCCGTACAGAAGTTGATCGCAGAAGGCGACAAGGCTCGCGCCAGCGGCGATACCACAGCCGCCGTGACAGCTTACAAGCGCGTGCTGACCATCGAGAGCGGCAATAATCGCGCAGCCAAGGGCATCGAGGGCGTGGCGGCCGATCTGCGCCACGCGCAATTGGTTGCGCAGGCCCAGCAGGCCCTGCAGCGCGGCGAATTCGACCAGGCTGATGGGCAGCTGCGCGCGGTGCTGGCCGAAGACCCGGGTTACGCTCCGGCCACCGCGTTACGCACGAAGATCGATACTGCCCGTGGCCCGGTGACCGTGACACCCAAGCTGCGCACCCGCGATAGCCGCCCCGTGACGCTGCAGTTCCGCGACGCCTCGACCAAGATGGTGTTCGAAGTGCTCTCGCGCCAGACCGGCATCAACTTTATTTTTGACAAAGACGTCAAGAGCGACGGCAAGACCACGATCTTCGTGCAGGATGTGCCGATCGAACAGGCCATCGACCTGGTGCTGGGCCAGAACCAACTGGCGCGTCAGGTGCTTTCGGACAACATGGCGCTGATCTATCCCAATACCAGCGCGAAGCAGAAGGACTACCAGGACAAGATCGTCAAGACCTTCTATCTGAACACGGCCGCGCCCAAGGATGTCGAGGGCCTGCTCAAGACCGTGCTCGATGCCAAGACGCTGGTGATCAACGAGCGCGCCAACGCCATCGTGATGCGCGATACGCCCGAGAC
>JBAVRE010000347.1:0-8015 GCA_049694695.1 Steroidobacteraceae bacterium
CCGCTGGCGATCAGGGCGCCGCCACTGTCGTTCACCTGCCAGGTGGTGGGCGTGGAAAAACTGAGCGTGTAGCTGCCTGCGACCCAGGCCGCCCGGCTGACGATTGACCCGGCGTCGATGACGCCACTGCCAGTGTTCGCCGAACTGGCGCCGGTGACAAACAGGCCATTGCCGGCCGGGATGTTCATGAACAGCTGGCTGCCCGGGTCGCTGTCCTGCACCTGCAACGCGGGATCGACTTCCACGCGCCGCGCACCGCTGTCGCCGAGGTACTGCACGCTGCCGCTCGCGCCGCGCGCAAACGGCTGCGTGGCGGTCGAATAGCCGGCGAACAGGTACTCGCCGTTGGCATCCCGGCGATTGCCGATGCTCATGAGCTCATCGAGCCTGCCCTTGAGTTCCGTGGCGATGGATCTGCGATCGCTGTCATTCAGCGTGGCAGTGTTGGCCTGCACCACCAGCTCCCGGGCACGTTGCAGGACCGTGCCCGCATCGGCCAGCGCCTGTTCTTCGAGCTGCAGGCGGCCCGTGACCGTGGTACTGTTCTTGTCGTACTGCTGATATTGCGATTGCGCGCGCGCCAGCTCATGCAGCTGCACTGCGGCCACTGGATCGTCCGCTGGCGTCTGCACGCGCTTGCCGGTGGCGATCTGATTCTGCGTTTTCGCCAGCGCGGCCTGCTGGTTGAGCAGCGCCTGGGTGGCGAGTTGATAGATGGTAGTGGTCGCAATACGCATGGCAATTACCGGGTGGCGTCGAGCAGGGTCTGGAACAGGCTGTTGGCAACGCTGATCACTTTGGCGGCCGCCTGATAGGCTTGCTGATAACGCACCAGGTTGGCCGCCTCCTCATCCAGATTGACGCCGGAGATGTTGCTCATGGCCGTGGTGGCGTCGTTCATGACGAACTGTTGCGCGTCACGGCTGCTTTGCGCCTGATTGGTCTGCACGCCAATGTTGCCGACCAGGCGGCCCACGCTGTCACTGAGTGAGACCGTCGCGCCGTTGAGTATCGGCTTGTTGAGCAGCGCGGCAATCTGCAGGGCATTGCGATTGTCGCCTTTGCCGTTGGCGTTATCCCTGATCTGGAAACTGTCGCCTGCGGCGGCCGCGCCACTGACGGCAACCTGAATGCCATTGAAGCTGATCGGCGACCCGGAGCTGTAGCTGCCGCTGGCCACGGCGCTGTTGCTGGCGTCGGTGACCTGCCAGGTGCCGGGCGTAGTGAATGTGAGCGTGTAGTCGCCGCGCACCCAGGCCGCGGTGCTGGTCACCGCCCCGGCATCGATGCTGGCCGTGCCGCTGTTGGCGGCAGCGGCGTTAGTGAGCAACATCGCGGCGGCGGCAATCTTTTCCGGCTGCGTCAGCAGCACGGACATGCCCGAGACCGCAACACTGGTGGGCTCGATCAGCAACCGGTCACCAGCCTGGGCAGCACCGCTTTGCACGATTGACAGGCCGTCGGCCACGAACGGGTCGGCGACCGTGCCGCTGCCGGTCATGGCGACTATCGCTCCGGTATCGACGCGCGACAGCTGCCACGCGCTGCCGTCATAGAGCAGCTGATAGTCGGCGTTGGTGAGCGCCGTGGGATCGCTGCGCACTACACTGGCGTTGGCGCTGCCGGCGTTGAGATTCGAGGCGCTGACCCTGACGGCGCCGACCGCGAACAGGTCGCCGCCGACCTGGCCGCGCAGATCAAGCCCGGCCGCCTGTTGATTGTTCACCAGGTAAGCGAGCGTAACCGCCGCCTGGCCCACACTGTTACGGCTCGGATCGAGCATCGTGGTGCGAAACTGCAGCAGCCCGCCCACGGTGCCGCCGCTGACGGCGTCGGTGACATCGGTCGCGCCATTCGCGGACACCATGACCAGGCGGGCGCGCGTGGCAGCATATTGATCGCCGACCGCGGCGAGCCGCGTTGCCGTATTGTTCGTCACCAGCGTCTGGCCGTTGCCGATAAAGACACTCACCGCACCGTTGCTCTGCGTCACGGTGCTGACCGCGAGGTGAGTTGCCAGCTCACTGAGCAGCTTGTCGCGCTGATCGAGCAGGTCGTTGGCGGGTTGCTGGTTGATCGCCTGGGCTGCCACGATGCGCTGGTTGAGCGTGGCAATGTTGCTGGCGATGGTCGAGATCGTGGACGCCTCGCTGTTGAGCTGCGAATTAAGCTGATTATTGATGGCGTCCAGGCTGGAGTTATAGCTCTTGAGCCGAGTGGTCAGTGCGCCAGCCTGGCTCAGCAGCACCTGACGCGAACTGATGGACGCCGGTGCATCCGCCACGGCCTGCACCGAGTTGATGAAATTCTGCAGCGTGGTTGCCAGCCCGGTGCTGGTGTCGCTGAACAGATTGTCGAGGCGCCCGGCATAGGTGCTGAAGGTATCGAGCTGCTGAAAAGTGCTGCCGGCGCTGCGTGCCTGGCCAGCCAGGACCGTGTCATACAGGCGCCGCACGGTCGACACGTCGACGCCAGTGCCGATCCAGCCGCTGCCATAGACATCGGCAGGCCGCGTCAGCAGCTCGGCACGCTGCCGGCTATAGCCCTCGGTGCTGGCATTGGCAATATTATGGCTGGTCGTATCGAGCGATCGCTGGAAGGCGAGCAGCCCGGAAACGCCGGTAGAAAGCATGTCAGCCATCGTGACTCCCGCGGCCGCGGCTACAGCCGTTCATCAGACTGTTCCTGCGGCCAAGGTTGTCGGCAGCGCGGCGTTATTCTTGAACTGCGCCTGCGCGGCCAGTTCGCGCACCGTGGCGACCGTCGTTACCAGTTTATGGACATAAGCGGGGTCCGTGGCATAACCGCCGCGCTGCAGTCCGAGCGCAAAGGCTGTCGCATCGTTGCCCTGATTCAGTGCCGCAGCAAAGCGCGGACTGCTGGTCAGCAGATCAGCGTAGTCGCTGATGCCGGCCGCGACCGAGGCGTAGGCGCGAAACGGTGCGCGTGTAGCCACTGTTTCCTGACCATTGAATTCCCTGGTCGGCGCAGCGGCGCTGTCGCCGTGCCAGCTGCCGCCCGCCTTGATGCCAAACAGGTTGTTGCTCTCACCGCTGGCACTGACGGGCTGGTGACGACCCCAGCCGGTCTCGAGTGCGGCGTGGGCGACCACGGTCTCGATGGCGACACCGATACGCTTCGCCGCCTGTGCGGCGTACGGCCAGATGCTGTCGATGAAATGCGCGCGCGTATGACTGCTGCCGGGCTTATCGATCATGGCGCTGCCGGGAGTAGCGACTGCAGCCGCTGGCGCCTGGGCGCCGGCTGGTGCAGGTGCCGCCGGCGGCGACAGGCCAGTGCGTTGCAGCTGCTGAACCAGGCGCTCGGCCAGGCCCAGGCCCTTGCCCTGCGACATCTGCACGGCGAGCTGCTGATCGAACATATCCTGGTAGAACTGCGTCTGTTCGCTGTCGCCCATCCCCTCACCTAGATTCGCCTCGCGCATGCTCTTGAGCAGCATGTGCGTGAACAGACTCTCAAACTGTCGCGCGGCCTCGCGTATCGCCGCCGGTTGATCCTGCCTGGCGGTCTTCTTGAGAGCCTCCATGCGACCGAAGTCGGCGTAATAGCTGCTGGCAACAGGTGGCGCGCTCATGGAGGTATCGCAGCGGGTCGCTAGATGACAACCAGCTCGGCGCGCAACGCGCCGGCTTCCTTGAGCGCCTCGAGTATGGCCACCAGGTCGCCGGGGGCCGCGCCCACCTGATTGACCGCGCGCACGATCTCATTGAGATCGACGCCCGCGCTGAACACAAACATGCGTGCCGGCGGCTGCTCGATCGAGATGTCGCTGCGCGGCGAGGTCACGGTAGTGCCCTGGGCCAGTGCGTTGGGCTGACTGACTTCCTCGCGTTCACGAATGGTGACTGACAGGGAGCCGTGCGCCACGGCGGCGGGCATCACCCGGACGTGCGAACCGATCACCACGGTGCCGGTGCGCGAATTGACAATGACGCGCGCCGGTGCATCGCTCGGCTCGATTTCAAGCTCCTCGAGTGCCGAGATGAAACTGATGCGCGAGGCTTCGGCGGCCGGCGCCGCCACCCGCACCGACACGGCATCCAGCGCCTGCGCGGTGCCCGCGCCGAGCAGCGCATTGATTCCGGCTGTCAGACGCGTCGCGGTAGTGAAATCCGGGCTGTTCAGATTGAGCACCACGAAGGGCTCGGCGCCGAAGTTGCTGTGCACTTCGCGCTCCACCGTGGCGCCGTTGGGCACGCGCCCGCCGCTGGGCACATTGACGCTGACCCGCGAACCGTCCTTGCCGCTGACGCCAAAGCCCGCGACCATCACGCTGCCCTGCGCCATCGCATAGACCTCGCCATCGGCGCCACGCAGCGGGGTCATCAGCAGGGCACCGCCGCGCAGGCTGCTGGAATTGCCGATCGAGGCCACGGTGACATCAATCGTCTGGCCGGCCTTGGAAAATGCCGGCAGGTTGGCGGTGACCGTGACCGCCGCAACGTTCTTGAGCTGTGGCTTGACGCCAGCCGGGATGGTGACTCCGAATTTTGCCAGCATGTTGATGATGCTTTGCACGGTGAAGGGCGCCTGGCTGGTCTGATCACCCGTACCATCGAGCCCGACGACCAGGCCGTAGCCCACCAGCTGGTTGGTACGCACGCCGGCCACGCCGGCCAGGTCCTTGACGCGCTCGGCAAAGGCGAAGCCCGGCAGCAGCAGCGCCGCAATGATGCACGCCGCCAGCAATGGCGGAGTCATGGGAAGCGATCGAAACTGCGACATGTACGAGCCCTCAGAACGGCAGCCATTTGGAATCAAAGAAACGGGCCAGCCAGGATTTGGAATTGGCCGAAGCCAGCACACCCTGTGAGCCGTAGGAAATTGATGCATCGGCGACCCGTGAGGATGACACCGTGTTATCGGGCGCAATATCGATGACGCGGACAATGCCCTGCAGGCGCACGAACTCACTGCCCTGATTGATGGATATCCACTTCTGGCCGCGCACCAGCAGATTGCCGTTCGGCAGGCGCCTGGCAATGGTCACCGAGATACTGCCGTTGAGCACATTGCTCTGCTGGCTGCCGCCCGAACCATCAAAGCTGGTGGCGTTGTTCATGCTGCCAGCCAGCACTTCGGTGCCATGCACAGTCACGGGTGCGCCAAACAGCGTGGGGCCTGGCAGGTCGACCTTGGATTTCTTGGCGGTGGTGGTGCTGGCGCTCTTGCTGGCGTTGGTTTTCTCTTCGAGCACGATCGTCAGCACATCGCCAACCCGATGGGCCACGGAATTCTCAAACAGCGGCACGTCGTAGCCGGCCTGATAGATCGCCCCACTGGTGCTGGGCGGCGGCACACCGGCCTCCGGATCGCTGGCGCTGAAGCTGTCGATATGCGGCGGCACGCTCCGGCAGGCCGCCGCCAGCAGCAGCAGCAGGGGGAACAGCACAGCCAGGCGTATATTGGTCACGGTTACTCCGCTCAGACGTTGTTGCTGAGGTACTGCAGCATCTGGTCAGCAGTCTGGATGGCCTTGGTATTCATTTCGTAGGCGCGCTGGGTCTCGATCATGTTGACCATTTCTTCCACCACGTTGACGTTTGAACTCTCAATCGCGCCCTGCTCCAGCAGGCCCAGCCCGGATTGACCAGGGTTGCCAGACTGCGCGGTGCCACTGGCGGCTGATTCCACCAGCAGATTCTCACCGCGCGGCTGCAACCCGGCGGAATTTACAAAGTCGACCAGCTGCAGCGAGCCGACCTGAGAGGGTGACGACTGCCCGGCCAGCTGCACCGAGACCACGCCATCGCTGCCGACCGTCACGCTCTGCGCGCCCGAGGGGATGTTGATGCCCGGCTGCACGACGTAACCACTCGAGGTCACGAGCTGGCCCTGGTTGTTGAGCTGAAAATCTCCGGCGCGCGTATAGCCGAGCGTGCCATCCGGCAGCAGCACCTGGAAAAAGCCGCGGCCGCTGATTGCCAGATCCAGTGAGTTGCCGGTCTGGCTGAGATTTCCCTGGGTATAGGTCTTCTCGGTGGCCACCACACGCACACCGGTGCCGAGCGACAGCCCGCTGGGCGCCTGCGTATCCTGCGAAGTTGCCCCGCCCACCTGGCGTACGTTCTGGTACAGGAGATCCTCGAACACCGCGCGACTCTTCTTGAAGCCGGCGGTGTTGACGTTGGCGAGATTGTTCGACACCACAGCCATGCGAGTCTGCTGTGCGTCGAGTCCGGTCTTGGCGGCCCACAATGCTGGATTCATGACGGCTCCTGAAATTTGCTGAAGTTCTTAACCGGCCTGCAGCAGGCGCGCCGACGCGGCGGCGTCTTCCTCGGCAGTGCGCAGCGCCTTGACCTGCAGATCGAACTGGCGCGCCAGCTCGATCATCTGGGTCATAGCTTCGGCCACGTTGACATTGCTGCTCTCGAGCGCACCCGCGGCAATCTGCACGCCGGCATCGGCCGGTGCGTCGCTGCCGCTGCGCAGGCGGAACAGCCCGTCGGCGCCGCGCTCGAGCGCGGCCGCCGGTGGATTCACCAGTTTGATTCGTCCCACCGTGGCCACCGTAGTGGCGGCCTGGCCCAGCGGCACGATGCCCACCGAGCCATCGCGCGCGATGCTGATCGAGCCGTGTGGTGGCACAGCGAGCGGTCCGCTGTCACCCAGCACCGGCTGACCCGCTGCGGTAGTCAGCTGGCCATTGACGTCGACGCGCAGATCGCCGGCGCGTGTGTAGGCCTCGCGCCCGTCAGCACCCTGCACGGCAATCCAGCCCGGCCCGTTGATGGCAACGTCGAGATCGCGTCCGCTCTGCTGCAGCTGGCCAATCGATGCATCCCAGCCGAGCGTGTGATCGGTAGCGTAGACGCGCGTCGCCAGGCCTGCGCCCTGCACCGCCTGGCTTTGAAACGCCGACAGATCGGCGCGAAAGCCGACCGTGCTGGCATTGGCCAGGTTGTGGTTGTTGGCAGCCTGCGCGCGCATCGATTCCTTTGCGCCCGACATTGCCACATACACCAGACGATCCATAGGTTATTCCTGCCGGTCCATCAACGGATATTGATGATGGCTTGCGTGATCTGGTTTTCAGTCGAGATCACCTGCGCGTTGGCCTGGAAATTGCGCTGCGCGATGATCATGTGCACCAGCTGCGCGGTAATATCCACGTTCGACTGCTCGAGCGAGCCGGACTGTATGAGCCCGAATCCGGAATTGCCGGCCTGGCCGTGCAGGGCCTGGCCAGAACCGAAAGTCTCTGACCAGTTGGTATTGCCCAGGGGTTGCAGGCCCTGGGGGTTGGCAAAGTTTGCAATCGCCACCTGGCCCAGGGAAATCGAGCGCCCGTTGGTGAAGCGCGCCTGCACCACGCCGGTCGCATCGACACTGATACCGATCAGGCGACCGGTCGTGAAGCCATCCTGTGATACGGCGGTAACGCCGAAGGTGTCGCCGTACTGCGTGCTGCTGCCGAAGTCCACTGTCAGGTCCAGGCCGGCAGCGCCGGTGGCGGGCGTGTAGGTCGGGAAGGTAATTCTCCCGCCGGCCGGCACTGTCAACACGCCAGTATTGTCGTACTGCAGAGTATTGGCCCCGCCAACCGCGGTACCGTCCACATACAGGCGTGTGTCCCAGGTGTTGGCGACCGCTGTCTTGACAAAATACATGCTGGCCGTGTGCGCGGCTCCCAATGAGTCGTATACCGTCAGCGAGGTCGAGTTGTTGTAGCTGTTGTTGTTGGCCGGGTCGAAAGTCGCAACCGTCGGCGGCGCCACGCCTGAAGGCAGATTGAAAATGACGCTGGCAATGGTGGTCGGCTGCGGCGCACTGTCGCCCGACACCAGGCGCAGATCCGAGATCGAGGTGGTATTGAAGGTGCCGACAGTAGTGGGCGCATAGGCCTGCAGGCGCTGCCCTGCAGAGTTGACGACGTAGCCGGCATTGTCGGTCTGGAAGGCGCCGGAGCGCGTATAGGCTGAGGCGCCGGCGTCACTGAGTATGAAGAATCCCTGGCCACTGAGCGCCAGGTCCAGGCTGTTGTTGGTAGC
>JBAVRE010000348.1:0-1896 GCA_049694695.1 Steroidobacteraceae bacterium
CTGGCGGACTGCTCGCCTACCCCTCGGGCGTCACGCCGGCGCCCAAGGCTGATGGCCGCATTAAAGTGATTCCTTATGACGCCGTGCCGGGCCCGGCCGAGTTCGCGCGCCTCAATCGGGCGCTGGAATCAATGGCGACGCAGGTCCCCATAGATTCTGAATTCGCCCTGGCCGATGCGCGCGCGGCGCATCAGCGACTCGCCGCCGGCCACCTGCTTGGAAAAGTAATCCTGCGGGTCCAGTAGTTCACAGTCGGGCACCATGTCATACCGCCATAACCCTTGCCGGACTTCGATCAGCGCGGCCACCCACATCATCCCTGCCGGCCTGATCGCGCTGCTCATCGCCGTGTCGTCGCCGTCGCCGTCGCCTTGCGCCGCAGCTGCTGCGCCCTGGCCCGATACACCGCGCGCGCGTCTGGCAGCGCTGGCCCTGATCCAGACACTCAACGCCGAACTCCTCTCGAGCTCGAGCGCCACGCTGACGCTGGAGCGCTGGTGTCGACGTCATGCGCTGGCCGAGCCGGCACAGATCCTCGCCCGCCGAATCGACACTACCCAGGCAGCTGCCAGCGAGACCATCCGCCAGGACCTGCAGGTGAGTGCGGAGGAACCCATTCAATACCGGCGTGTCGAGCTGCGCTGCGGTGAGCACATACTCTCCATCGCCGACAACTGGTATGTGCCCGCACGGCTGACGCCGGCGATGAACCGCTCACTGGCCACCACCCAGGCGCCGTTCGGCAAAGTTGTGCAGCCGCTCTCACTGCATCGCGAGACACTGGCCATGAAACTGCTGTGGTCCCCACTGCCGGACGGCTGGGAAAGCACCGCCGGGCGCAGCGCGCTGCAATTCAAGGCGGCACTATCTACTCGCCCAGGATCTCGTTCAACCCCTCAATAACCCTGGTAACGACCAGCGGCTCAAGGCGCGCCAGGCGCCTGCCAATTCGCTCTACCGACAAGGTGCGAATCTGGCTGATCTTCGCCCACGTCGGCTTACCGAGCCCCGCGGACTCGAGCGCCAGGGTCAGTGGAAACCCGGCCTTCTGGGGTTGACTGGTCAGCGCCACTGCAATGACGGTGCCGGACCGGGCATTAAAAATATCGTGACTGAGAATGAGTACCGGACGATGACCCGATTGCTCATGGCCGCGAACCGGATTGAGATCCGCCCACCGAACCTCACCCCTTAAAATTCTGGCCATGACGCCACGTCCGCGCTTAAGCCTTCTTCTGCCAGCGACTGTTCATACCGGGGATCCAACTTGGCGCACTCGGCCGCCAACCGGCTACCCTCAACGCGTTCAATTTTTTCATGCAAGGCAATCTGAATTGCCCGACTCCGATTGGGGAACACCCGCCGCGCCACCAGGCTGTCCACCTGGCGCACCGTCTCCTGCTCGAGGGTGATGGCAACCTTCACGCTAGCCATTGATCTTGCTCCGGTATGATAAATGATCATACCACGCAGGCTACCCAGGAGCAAATCTGACCTATGGACCAGGCCCCTCAACCGCGCAGGCGCAGGTTCTCCGGATCATATAGCGGCTCGCGGCCCACGACCGCGCGACGCCGCTCACCGAGTATCTCGACTGCAAGCACGGTACCGGCAGTCGCCAGGTCGGTGCGCACATACGCCAGCGCAATGCTCTGTTTCAACCGGTAGCCGTAACCGCCCGAGGTCACGAGTCCGACCACTTCATCGCCGTGGTAGACGATGGATACTGCCGCGGCGTCGGCATCTTCCGCCTCGACGATGAGCGGCACGAATCGCTCGCGCGGTCCCTGCTGCGCTTCGCGCCGCAGTGCTTCCTGGCCGATGAAGCCACCGGGCTTGTCGAGCTTCACGAAGCGATCGAGCGAGGCCATGAAGGGCGTGTACTCGGTGGTGAGA
>JBAVRE010000349.1:0-3794 GCA_049694695.1 Steroidobacteraceae bacterium
CTCGATAGGTTTGCCTACCAGACGCTCCATGTCCTGCGCTTCGGCGCCCGGCCAGATGGCGGTGACGAAGAAGGCCGAAAACCGGATATGCGGATCTTCCTCGCGCGGTATCTGCTGGAAAGTATAGACCCCCAGCACTGCCAGGCACAGGAACGCCACCAGCGTGAACTGGTGGCGGCGAATCGGTAGTTCGAGCAGCTGCATGGATCGTCAGGGCGCTGCGAGGGCGACCGGCTCGTTGTCATCGAGGTAGGGCGCGCCGTCAGTGATCACGGTCTCGCCGCGGCCAAGCCCGCTGCGCACCGCGATCTCGGCACCGTCAGTAAAGGCGATCTCGATCGCGCGGCGCCGGGCGCGGCCATCCTGCAGGACAAATACCATGCCGCGCATGCCTTCGGCGGTGACCAGCGCGCCGGCCGGTATGCGGACCAGAGTGGCGCCGCTCCCGGGTTGCAGGCGGGCACTGGCGATCATGCCGCTGGCAATGCGCAGCGGCGTCGGTTGCAGCGTGATCTCCACCGGGAACAGACCGGTCGCCGGGTCGGCCGCACGGCTGAGCAGGCTGATATGACCGCCAAGCTCGGTGCCCGGCGCGGCATCGAGACTGACAGCGGCCGCCAGATTGAGCCTGAGCGGCAGCAGCTCACGATCTGCCACCGCGGCACGCAGCACATAACCGCGCGTGCCGCTGCTCACGACCAGCACCGGCTGACCGGCGGCGATCAGTTCATGAACTTCGGCCAGGCGGTACAGCACCACGCCATCGGCGCTCGCCGTGATACGCGCGAAGCTGCGATTGAACTGTGCGCTGCGCAGCTGCGCTGCGCTTAATTCGTGCTGCATGCGCAGATTCTGCAGCTGCTCGAGGCTGATGACTTCATCGCGATACAGATTTTCACCGCGTTCCAGATCGCGTGTCGCCTTGGCGTCGAGCTCGCGCGCAGTGCGCAGCTGTGCGTCGATTTCCGTGGGTTCGATTTCTGCCAGCACCTGCCCGGCGTGCACGCTCTCGCCGGCCTCGACACTGATGCGGGCGATTACCCCGGCTACCTTGAATGACAGGCGCGCCTCATCGCGGCTGGCGATCACACCGTGCAGCTGCAGGGCCGGCAGGTCAGGCCCGGCGCTGACCCGCACCGCACCGACCACGGTGGCCGCCGTGGCAGCGAGTGGCGCCGCGGGGCCGCGGCCACAGGCGCTCAGCGCCAGCAATGCAGCCAGCAATGCCGGCAGCAATGCGCATCTCGAATTCATGGCGAATCTCCACGGGCGTAGTCGAATTCAACCTGGCGCTGCAACAGCGCACAGCGCGTCTGGTTCTCGTTGAGCTCGGCACTGGTCAGGGCGCTGCGGGCATCGAGAAATTCCAGGGTGCTGGCCATGCCGGCGTCGCGCCGGCGGCTGGCGATGGCGAAGGCCGCGCGTGCCGCGCTGGCGCGGGCACGGGCTGTGGCCAGTGAGTCGCTGGCGGTACGCAGGTTGTCATAGGCCTGGCGCACCTCGAGTTCGACGCGCGCGCTGGCCAGTTGCTGGTCGTTGCGCAGCTGCCTGCCGGCCAGGCGTGCCTGTGAGACGGCCGCAGCGCGTGCACCGGCGTCAAACAGGGTCCAGGTCGCCACCAGCGAGGCGGTCGAAAAGTTGTACTTCCGGCCCAGGCCATAATCGCTGCCCTCGGTGCCGGCGTCGAGGCCGAGCGCCAGGCTGGGTTTGCGTGCGGCATGGGCGATGCGCAGCTGCGCGGCAGCGGCATTTTCCGCCGCTTCAAGCTGGCGCAGTTCAGGCCTGGTGGCGATGGCGCTGCGGGTAGCCTCAGCGAGCGTAGTCGCCGGCGCGGCGCTCGCGGCCAGATCGCCCTTCGGCGTGAGTGGTGCGGTGGCGAAGGCCGCCAATTCCAGCGGCGTATCCAGCGGGCGGTTGAGCAGGAAATTGAGGTAACTGCGCGCCTGCGTGACGCTGCCTGCGATCTCAGCCTGCTGCTGCTGTACGGCGAGCAGTTCCGCCTGCGCGCGCAGCACGGCGTCGTGCGTGCTCTTGCCATTGGCGAACAGCGATTCATTGACGCGCAGATTTTCGGCCAGCAAGGCGCTGCTGGCGGCGATGATCTGCGCGCCGCTGCCGGCACGCAGCCAATCCAGGTAGGCGATGGCAATATCGCGGCGCAGTTGCCGCGCGAAGGCCAGGCGTGCGAACTCCGTGGCATGGGCTGCGGCGCGCGCGGCCGCGACCCCGGCCGGAATTGCCGGGGCATACAGCGGCTGGCGCAGCGTCAGGCGGGTGTCCTGCTCACGTGGCAGTTGCAGTGGAAATGACTCATCCGCGAGCATCGGAAATCGTGGCGTGCCGCCGCCGGCGACCAGCAGATCATTGAGCGTCTGATAGGCCGGATTGAGCAGCTGGCCCAGCGGCAGCGAAATCTCGCGGCCACCCGCGGCGCGCGTATAGCGCGCGTTGAGCGCGAGTTCGGGGAAAAATCGCGCCCGCGCGGCGTCGAGCGCGGCCAGGCTTTTTTGTGTCTCGAGCGACTGGTTGGCCAGGGCAAGGTTGTCGGCGAGACCGGTACGCACGTAGTCGTCGATGACGGCGCCGACACTGCGCAGGGCTGCCGTGGGCTCCACCGGCGGCGCGGTGAGCGGCTCGCCAGCCGCCGCCGCGGGCGGCGAGTAGCTCGTGACAGTCAGCAGCCCGGCGATCGCGAACACACCACACAATTGCCTGAATGCCGGATACATAAGAAATTCCGTGCAAGAAATCAGCCGCGTTCGGCGCTCAGCCCGACACTGGCAATCTTCAAGGCCTGCTCGACCAGCAGTTGCTCGTTCAGGCCATATTCGCCCAGCAGGCCGCCCTTGGTGCTGATCAGCTGGATGATGCCGTGCATGAAGCCCCACAGCGTCATGCTGATCGCCACCGGAGTGCCGGCGCTGGCGGCGATGGAGCCGTCGCGTTGTCCGGCCTCGATGGCGGCAAACATGATCTGGTGCACGCGTTCACCAGCGGCGAAGCAGGCGGCGACATTGCCAGGGGCCGGCACGCCGACCACGTCGTGGGCCTGAAAGCGCGACAGGGCATCGAAATGCACGGGGAACTCGGCCGCAAATGCAACGTAGGCGCGGCCTATCGCGCTGATCTGCTCCAGCCCCCTGCTAGACCCCGAGGCGGCCTGCTCGAAGCGGGTGAGCAGCAGCGCCAGGGCGCGCTCACAGAGGGCAAAGTGCAGGTCAGACTTATCGCGAAAGTACACGTACAGCAGGGCGCGCGAAATACGCGCCCGGCGTGCAACCTGGTCCATGGTCAGCGTCTCGATGCCGATCGTCTCCGCCACCGCCTCGGCTGCGTCCAGAATGTCGCTACGCCGGCGGTCTTTTTCTTCCTGGCGTCGTTCGGCGATATAGTTCATGCCATGATTTTAGTAAGGCTCTGACACTGTGTCAATAACTGTACATATGTTCATTACACTCGTGGCACTCGGGGTCGTGGCGGCTGCGCCCGCCGGACCGACGCCCGCCGGACCCGCGCCCACGCCGTGGCATGCGATCGACGATGAGGGCCACAGCGTGGTCCTGACCCATCCCCCCGATCGCATCGTCAGCCTCTCGCCCGGCGCCACCGCCATGATCTTCGCCGCAGGTGGTGGCGAGCGCCTGGTGGGCACCGTGCAGTTCTCGGTCGAGCCCGCGGCTGCGCGCCGCATCGCACGGATCGGCGATGCCCACGGTTACGATCTCGAGCGCATCCTGGCTTTGCATCCTGATGTAATCGTGGCCTGGAGTGGTGGCGCTTCCGCGGCGCAGCTG
>JBAVRE010000350.1:0-1887 GCA_049694695.1 Steroidobacteraceae bacterium
GCCGGTGGAGCTGCTGCGCAGCCTCAACGCGCACGGCACGCTCAATGTCGGCGCGGCGGTGTTTGCCGGGGTTCAGTACAGCAATCTGCGCATCGGCGTGAATGCCGCCGGTGGCCGCCTGCGCGTATTCCCCTCGGAAGCACAGATGTATGGCGGCCAGTATCACGGTGATATCAGCATCGATGCTTCCGGACGTACACCGCGACTGAGCTTCGATGAGCACCTGACCGGCATCGATTTCGCGCCACTGCTGAAGGACATGCTCGAGACCCAGCGCATGTCCGGGCGCGGCAACGCCGCCATCAAGGCGATCGCCAGTGGTGCCGATAGCGCCGCGCTGCTGCGCACGCTCAACGGCACCCTGGAATTTCACGTCGATGATGGCGCCCTCGAAGGCGCCGATCTGTGGTACGAGATCCGGCGTGCGCGCGCACTGTTGAAGAAGCAGTCGCCGCCGGAGCGTAGCGGCCCGGAGCGCACGGCCTTTACGGCAATTTCAGGCAGCGGCAGGCTCAGCAACGGAGTGCTCAGCAGCGACGATCTGAAGGTGGCGATGCGCTATCTGCAGGTGACTGGTCACGGCACGGCCGACTTGCCGGCCAGCACGCTCGATTATCACCTGGATGCCACGGTACTCAGGATTCCGGAAGAGGGCGCCGCCGCCGAGGCGCAGGATATCGTCGGTCTCAGGATTCCGGTGCTGGTCACCGGAACCTTTGCCGCGCCCAAAGTCCGCCCCGATGTCAGCGCCCTGCTCAAGGCGCGTGTCCAGCAGGAAATCGACAAGCGCAAGGACGAGGTCAAGCAGAAACTGCAGGACAAGCTGCAGGACAAACTCAAGGACCTGTTCAAGCGCTGACTATTTCTTCGCTGGCGCCTCGGTTGAGCAGGTGTTCATGCCCATCAGGTTGTAGGCCGGGCAGACCCGGAACAACCCGGTGGCCAGCGGCACTACGCCCAGCCAGCCCCACATGCCAATGTACCCGGTGGCGGTGGCCGTAATCAGACCCAGACCCAGCAGCACGCGCACCACGCGATCGGTCGTCCCCACATTGATTTTCATAGTCCGCTCCTCATGCCTTGCCGGCCTGAAGCGCGCCGACACGGCGATGATAGCGCCAACCCGCCCGGCGCCAGCATAGGTATTTCGCGCAAGGACTGTGCGCTGCGGCACGCAATTTTTGCCCCCGACGGCCGATACCCAAAACGCAGACCCGCGCCCGCGGGACGGAGCCTATACATGAGTCGGCCAGGCAACACGCTATCGTTACTGAACCGCTACACGGCCATTGCCGGCTGTCTGCTGCTGTCGGGTTTCGGCCTGTGGCTGCTGCCGCGCGCCAGTACGCTCTGGCCATGGGTCGTGCTGTTCATCGGCCTGAGTGTGATCGGCATCTATGACCTGCTGCAGACCCGCCGGGCGGTGCTGCGCAATTACCCGATCATCGGCCATGTGCGTTACCTGGTCGAAAGCATACGGCCCGAGATTCGCCAGTACCTGCTCGAGGCGGACGACGACAAGCTGCCGTTCTCGCGCGCCCAGCGCTCGCTGGTTTACCAGCGCGCCAAGAACGAGGGCAGCGAAAAGCCCTTTGGCACCCTGGCCGACGTCTACCAGGAAGGCTACGAGTTCATCGGTCATTCGCTGCGCCCGTGCCTGGAAGCCGATCCGGATAGTTTTCGCGTGAGCGTCGGTGGCGCGCAATGCGCCCAGCCCTATGCCGCCTCGGTGCTGAATATTTCAGCCCTGAGTTTTGGCGCCATGAGCGCCAACGCCATTCGCGCCCTCAACCGTGGTGCCAGGCTTGGCGGCTTTGCGCACGACACCGGGGAGGGCAGCATCAGTCCCTACCACCGCGAACCCGGCGGCGATCTGATCTGGGAAAT
>JBAVRE010000351.1:0-2687 GCA_049694695.1 Steroidobacteraceae bacterium
GGTAACCGAGCCCGGAAAAGAAGCGCCCACCCTTGATGGTAAATCCACGCGTCAGGGCCGTGGTGCGGAAGAAAGCCTCTTCGATGCTGATCTCGTTGTCACCACTCACCGCAGCGGTCACGCTGCCAAAGAAATACGGATCCACATTGGCCGCAATCGTCAGTTCGGACTCGCCCAGATTGAAACCGCGCGCGCCGGGACCCACTTCACTGCCGCTGGGCACAAAGCCGGCGATGCGATAGTCAGCGGGGTCAGCCGACAGAGCGCGGTAAGTGCCCGCCAATATCAGCGACAGCGCGGGATTGAACGCGTTGGCGCCACTACTCGCCACCGTGGCTGCTGGCATGGCCGGCGCAACGCTCGGCGGCTCACTGCGGGCCGTGGCAGCGCTGGTTTCCAGCTGTGCGATGCGTTGCTCGAGTTGCTCGATACGCAGTGCATTCGATGCCTTCAGGGCTTCGAGCTCAGCTCGCAGATCGCTGAGCGGGTCGGCGAACACCGGCGAGGACATGGCAAGCAGCAACGGCGCCAGTGCGCGCACGGCCGCAACAGACAGAAATTTCATGACAGGGGTCCTTTGAATCCGCAAACAACACGCGGCGCCAAGGCGCCGGTTACCGGGTCAAATCAAAGGACGCTGGGTGGTGCTCGGCTGCGGTAGGCGTGAATGAAGATCAGCTGCTGAACGCGCGGCGCCATGGCCGACACCGGCGGTGGCGCCCAATGCGCGCCCAGGGCCGTTGCGGTGCCGCTGACGGCATCGGCAAGGTGCGTCGCTGCCAGGCATTTTGCGCAGGCTTTTGCCCGTTCATGGCCCGGATCGTGCGTGGCGGCGTGCTGCGAGGCGTGTGTGACCAGATGTGCGTACGCCAGCTGCTGCGTCAACAACAGCAGCAAAGCCAGAGTCGAATGCATGAAAATGCGTCGCATAGCCGGCAGTATGATGTGCCGTGGGGCTATAGAGTTCAACTGCCGGGCTGGAAGCGGCTACACTGCGGCCCAAACTGCTCCTGGGCCGCTAGTCATGAAATCCACCGAACCACAGCCGGCTGCCAGCTTCGCCGAACTGGGCCTGAACGCGGAGGTGCTGCAGGCGCTCAGCGACGTGGGCTACGAGAGTCCAACCCCCATTCAGGCCGCGACCATTCCGGTACTGCTATCGGGGGCTGATGTGCTCGGCCAGGCGCAGACCGGCACCGGCAAGACGGCGGCCTTTGCCCTGCCGCTGCTCTCCATGCTCAATCTGGCGCAGCGCGATCCGCAGGTGCTGGTGATGGTGCCGACCCGGGAACTGGCGATCCAGGTTGCCGAAGCGTTTCAGAAATACGCTGCGCATCTGCGTGGCTTTCACGTCCTGCCCATTTATGGCGGCCAGAGCTACACCCCGCAGCTCAATGCGCTCAAGCGCGGCACGCATGTCATCGTCGGCACGCCCGGGCGGATCATGGATCATCTGGATCGCAAAACGCTCAATCTTGATGGCATCCGTTTCGTCGTGCTCGATGAGGCCGATGAGATGCTGCAGATGGGTTTCGTTGATGCCATCGAATCCATACTCTCGAAGACTCCGCCACAGAAACAGGTGGCACTGTTTTCCGCCACCATGGCGGCGCCGATCCGCCGAATTTCGCAGCGCCACCTGCGTAGCCCGCGCGAAATCACCATCCGGAGTAAGACCACGACGGCCGAGAACATCCGCCAACGCTACTGGCTGGTGAGCGGCATGCACAAGCTCGATGCGCTGACGCGCATACTCGAAGTGGAAACTTTCGACGCCATGCTGGTGTTCGCGCGTACCAAGCAGTCGACCGCCGAGCTGGCCGAAAAACTCTCGGCGCGCGGCTTCGCCGTGGCGGCACTCAACGGCGACATCCAGCAGGCGCAGCGCGAACGCACCGTGGCGCAACTGAAATCCGGCGCCATCGACATCCTGGTGGCCACTGATGTCGCGGCGCGCGGGCTCGACGTCGAGCGCATCAGCCACGTGGTCAATTTCGACGTGCCCTATGACACCGAGTCGTATATCCATCGCATCGGCCGCACCGGGCGCATGGGCCGCAGTGGCGAGGCGATACTGTTCATCGCGCCGCGCGAGCAGAACATGCTGCGCGCCATCGAGCGCGCCACACGCCAGCCGATCGAGGCGATGAACCTGCCGAGCATCGACGACGTCAACAAGAAACGCATCGACCGCTTCAAAGAGCGTATCAGTGAAGCGCTCGCCAACGGCACCGCCAATCCCTATCGGCCGATCGTGGAAGAGTTTGCGCTCGCCGGCGGCATTGATATGGCCGATGTCGCGGCCGCACTCGCCAGCCTGGCACAAGGCAAGACGCCGCTGATCCTGGGCGCCAAACGCAGCCCGGACAAATACCCGGACAAGTTTCAGGACGGCGAACCGAGGTCGGGTGCGCCTGCCGCGCCCCGGGAATCATGGTCAGGAGGTGGCCGTGAGGCCAACGACGGCGCGCGCCGCGGCCCGCCGTCACGTTCCAAAGGCCGGCGCTTTGGGCCGCAGGAAACCTATCGCCTGGAAGTGGGTCGCAGGCACGACGTGCAGCCGGGCAACATCGTCGGCGCGATTGCCAACGAAGCGGATCTCGATGGCTCGGAGATCAACGGCCTTGATATCCAGGATGATCACAGCTTCGTACGCCTGCCCGCCGGCATGCCGCCCGCCGTGCTCA
>JBAVRE010000352.1:0-49591 GCA_049694695.1 Steroidobacteraceae bacterium
ATAGGCATGGCGGCACGCGTGACGCTGCCGGCGCTCGCCGATCCCAACCTGGCCTTTGCCGGTGTCGTCCAGGCGACTTTGCCGGACGGAATCCGCGGCCTGGTGGTTGCGGCGGCCCTCGCGGCGATGATGTCGACGGCCAGCGCAACCCTGATGGCAGCCGCGACCACGTTCGCCGAAGATGTGTTGCCCAGGCTGCAGGGCAGGAGAGCGACACTGCTGGCGGATAGACTCAGCACTCTGGCGATGGGTGCCGTCAGCCTGGTCATTTCACTGGCGCTCAGCGATGTATTCAAGCCGCTGACCATCGCCTATGACCTATTGGTCGGCTCGATACTCGTGCCAATTGTCGGCGCCATCTATTGGCAGCGAGCCACCACACGGGCTGCCATTGCCAGCATCGCTGTCAGCGCCGGGGTCACGAGCTTCTTTCTTGCGAAAGATGGCCTCGACGCCAACACACCGATCTTCTTCGGGCTGGGTTCCAGTCTGCTGGTGTTTTGCGGCGTCAGCGTCCTGGGCTCCCACACTTCGACCAGGGCTCAGGGGTGATAGCTGCGCTCCGCATGAGCCTGCACGTCGGCAGGATAGAACAGCACATCGCGAAATTTCCCTTCGCTGAACATCAGGGCCTGGTCGGTGAAATGTGGCGACTTGGGATCACCGCTTTGACCACCGCTCATGATGGCTTTGGCGTGAATGGTTGGGCCAAATTCCACTGCCGCGACAAAGCTGTTGCCCACTGAACCGTAGATCTTCCTGGTAGTGCGCGGCCTGGACCAGTCGAATGAGGCCAGCGCACCCCATTGCGAGGGCGCAAAACCCACGGGCAGGCTGGGTTTGGCATCATCGAAAGGCTGCACAATGTCGTCGGTGAGCCGTTGGAAGCGGTTGATCTCGCCCCACGGCACCTGCCAGCGGCCGAAGTCGCGCTGCAGGGTGTCGAGCGCCGCGCCCAGTGCATCGATCCGCTCAGCATCGCTAAGTCGTCCCACCAGGTAATCATAGACCGGCTCGTCGGCATCGCGCGCCTCTTGGCCTTTGCGCTCCACCAAGGCCTGGCCCCAGTAGATCGCGACCGCGGTGGGCACCGAATCCCTGGCAGTGCGTCGATCCCAGCCGCGCAGGCTGGCGATCGCGCCGGCGAGCGCAGGGCGCCGTGGATCGTCCGTGGCCAATGCATCAAAGGCCGAAAACAGCGGCGGCAACAGCGCCTCGAAACCGGTCAGGTGGCCGTCGTAGGCAGCAGCGATCAGGCTGTCCAGGGTCACGTTGTGAATGTCCTGCAGCATCTCGACCGCATGCAGGCCACGCGGATTCTCTCCCTTGGTCCACATGTAGGCCGGGTAGTTCTCGCGCTTCGGGCTCGTGGCGCCGGCTGCGGAAAACGGCCAGTTGTTGGTGTTCATGATCCAGCCATTGGCCGGATTGAGCAGGGTGATGGTGTCTTCGATGGCGTGCGCACCCTGCCATTCGGTCGCCGGGTTGCTGCCGTCCACCGGGCGGGTGAAATCAAATTTCGGATCACGCCTGGGAATGAAGTTGCCGTGAAAATAGGCGATGCTGCCGTCGCTGTCGGCATAGACGGTGTTGTTGGAGGTGTCGGTGCGCAGCTCCTGGGTCTTGCGAAACGAGGCATAGTCTGTGGTCTTGGTGCGCAGGTACGATTGTTCCAGCGCCGGCACCGGATCCTGCAGCAGCCTGATCGCGATCCACTTGCCGTTGTCGGCGCGGATGATCGGCCCGTGATGGCTGTGATACACGGTGAAGTCGCGCGACACCAGCTTGCCGTCCTGCCTGAAGGGGATGGCGAGGTGCGTGACTTTCAGCGCTCGCAGCTGCTCGCCATACCTGTAGAAAAGCCGACCGGATTTATTGACGATGGTTTCGGCATATTCATCGATCGCATCGCCGCCGTAGGAAGTGTGCATCCAGCCATTGTGCGCATTGAATCCCTGGTAGATGAAGAACTGTCCCCAGGTCGCGGCGCCGTAGACGTTCAACCCCTGCTGGCTGACCATCTGCAGTTCAGAGCGAAAATAATACGAGGTGTGGGGATTGATCCACAGCAGGGCGTGGCCCGAGGCGCTGCGGCTCGGTGCAATGGCGAAGCCGTTGGAGCCACCCGGCGGGGGCTTCGGCGCCGCGGGCACAAGCGTAGCGAGCTTTGCGCCGGGAGCGTAGAACTCGCGCAGCTTGCCCAGGTCCACGCTCTCGATATCGCCGCCGATGCTGCCTTCGGTGAAGGACAACGCCATCCAGGGTTCGAAATGGTGAATGACCCTGGGCCGAACCCCGGGATGCCTGAAGAGAAAGTAATTGAGGCCATCCGCCCAGGCGTCCATCAGGCTCTTGAGCCAGGCGGGACTGGTGGCATAGAGCCGCTGCAGGCGAGCGCTGTCGACAAACAGTCTGGCGCGCAGATCGCTGTACAGGGCGGATTCCCCCTCCGCCTGCGCCAGCCAGCCCAGACCGTTGAGATAGTTGCGCTCGATGCGATTGAAATCATCTTCAGCCTGCGAGTAGATCGCGCCGAACACGGTATCCGCGTCCGACTTGCCGTAGACATGGGCGATGCCCCAGTTGTCGCGCACGATGTTGACATCCGCCGCGTGCTGTTGCCAGCGGTCAGCCTGGGCGCTGCCCGGCGCAGCTGCGGCGTGCGCGACGTCAAGGCAAAAGAGCGCGATCAGGAAGACTTTCATTCCAAGGTCTCCGGGGCGTAGCATCGAGGCGTGCGGTGGCAGTCTACCCGCGTGAGACGGGAAGGCAAGACGCCGTAGAATTCATACAGCAATTGTGCGTTCTATATAGCGAGGGCCACTGCGATGATCAGAACTACGTTTGCCTTGATTGCCGGGATGCTGTTTACGCTGGTCGCGTCGGCTGCTACCCCGACTGCTGCCACGACTGCTGCGCCAGGAGATCCGATGGTGCCGATCCGCCAGTTCATTGACGGCTTCAACGCCGGCGACACCAAAACGGCCTATGCGGCTTACGCCGCCGGCGATATCGCCATTGTCGACGAGTTTGCACCACATCGCTGGCTGGGCCGGAGCGCGCCAATGAACTGGGCCGCGGACTTCGACAAGCACGCCGCCGCCTTCGGCGTATCCGGGGGGCTGGTCAAGTATGGTGAGCCGACCCGTACCGAGATCAGCGGCAAGTCCGCCTATGTGATCATCCCAACCGTCTACTCCTATAAGGATCACGGCAAGCCGACCGTGGAAGAGGGGCAGATGACCTACGTGCTGCGCAGTGGCGCCAACGGCTGGAAGATCACTGCCTGGACCTGGACCGGAGTCAAGCCGCACGCTCCAAAATAGCCGTGCAATGAGCGCGTCGCAGCCGACTGCCCTGGCCGAAGCGCTCCGCAACGCGCACGCCTTGCTGCGCACTGGCCGCGCTGCCAGCGCCGAGCGCCTGCTGCGCTCGCTCGCGGGGCAGTTCCCGGGGGACGTGAACTGCCTGTGGCTGCTCGGCGCAGCGCTGCTGGATCAGGACAGGATCGCTGAGAGCATTGCGACGCTTGAAGCTGTGCTGGCTGGCGCACCCGAATTTGCCAATGCGCGCGTCGATCTGGCGCGCGCCTACCGATCCAGCGGCCAGGCCGCGCGAGCGCGCACGGAGGTGCGGCGGGTGCTGGAGAAGACACCGCACCACCATCTCGCCTGGCTGGCCTACGGCGATGCGCTGGTCGATCTCGAGCAGTATGCGGATGCGCGTGTGGCCTTCGAGCGGGCGCGACTGTGTGATCCGCAGCGCCGGCAGGTGGAGGCAGCAACGGCCGCGCTGGTCGCGGACGATCGGGAAGCCTCCGAGCGCACTTTTCGGGACATCCTGCAGACCGACCCGAGTCATGTGGCGGCGCTGTGCGGCCTGGCGGCGCTGTCACTTGCGGCCGACAAGCCCGACGATGCCGAACGGCTGCTGCGCCATGCCCTGAAGCAGTCCACCTCCATTCCGCTCGCGTGGCGCGGGCTGGTGCAGGTCCTCATGGCGCTCGGACACCTTAGCGAAGCGCAAGCTGCTGCCCGCCGGCTGCTGAAGATCGAACCGGAAAACCCACAGAGCTGGATCACGATCGCCGCCGTCGCGACCCGGCTGCTGCGCCAGGAGGAAGCGCTCGAAGCCTATCAACAGGCGGCGCGGCTCAAGCCTGAAGAGGTGCAGCTGCAAATGTCCATCGGCCACGTGCACAAGACGCTCGGTCGGCGCGCCGCGAGCGAGGCCGCCTACAAGGCGGCGCTGACCATGGATCCACGAACTGCCGAGGCCTACTGGAGCCTTGCGGATCTCAAGAATTACCTGTTCAGCGATAGCGAGATTGCTGCCATGCGGCAGCTTCTCGATCACACCGGGCTTGAGCGCGCATCAGCGGCGCAGCTGCATTTCGCACTGGGCAAGGCCTGCGAACAACGCGCACAATACGCCACGGCATTTGGCCATTACGCTCGTGGCAACGCGCTGCGGCGGCTCGATGCGCCGTTCGACATTGAACATTTCGAGCGCCGCACGGCGCGCATCCGCGCGTTCTTTGATGCCGCGTTCTTTGCCAGGCTCGCCGGCAGCGGCGATCAGAGTGCCGCGCCGATCTTCATCGTCGGCCTGCCGCGCTCCGGTTCCACGCTGGTGGAGCAGATCCTCGCCAGTCACTCGCGCGTGGAGGGCACCATGGAACTGCCCAACATCATCAGCATCACGCACCAGTTCGACGACCTGCTCGCCAGCCGCGACGGCTATCCCGCGACGGTGGGCACCGCTCCGCTGGAAGCATTCGCCGCACTCGGCAGCCGTTACCTGGAGGAAACCGCGGCGCTGCGCACCGGGCGCGAGCACTTCACCGACAAGCTGCCCAACAACTTCAGCCATGTCGGGCTCATCCACGCCATGCTGCCGCGCGCGACCATCATCGATGCGCGCCGTCACCCCATGGACTCCTGCTTCAGCGTCTTCAAGCAGCATTTCGCCGAAGGACAGAGCTTCAGCTACGATCTTGAGGATCTCGGCCGTTACTACCGCTGTTATCTTTCTCTCATGGCCCACTGGGACGCGGTATTGCCGGGCAAGGTGCTGCACTTTCAGTACGAACAGCTGGTGAGCGATCCGGAGACGAATATCCGCCGGCTGCTGGAACACTGCCGGCTGCCCTTTGAACCGGCGTGCCTGTCATTTCACGAAACGCGGCGCTCGGTGCGCACGGCCAGCGCTGAACAGGTGCGCCAGCCGCTCTACACTTCGGGCGTTGGCTACTGGCGCCATTTCGAAAGCGAGCTCGAACCCCTGCGCCTTGCCCTCGGCGACTGCCTTTGAACAAAGGTTGACGCCCCACGCCCGCCCGCAGGATGATGCCAACACGCCCTCCATGGAGTTCGCCGATGCGCACACGTAGCAGGAATCATGCGGCAGCGAATCTGCGCCAGGCGCCAGCCAGGGCGCAGCCGGAGGCTGGTTCGGCGATCGCACTGGCGGTAGCCGCGGCGATTGCGGGTCTTACCGTGCCGGGCGCGCCGTTGCTGGCGGCAGAAGCAGAAGCTTCTGCGTCCGATGGTCTCGAGGTGATCATCGTGACGGCGCGCAAGCGCTCGGAAAACCTGCAGGACGTGCCGGTAAGCATTGATGTGCTGTCGAAGAAGGACCTGAGCCACCTCGCAATCGAGGGATTCGAAGACTACGCTGAGAAGGTGCCGTCGATTTCCTTCATAAGCGCAGGCCCGGGCACGCAGTTCCTGGTAGTGCGCGGCGTGGCCGATGGCAGCAATCCGACCTACTCCAATTCTTCGGCAACCGGATTTTTCGTGGATGATATGTCGACCAGCTGGGCCGGCACGCAGCCGGACCTGCATCTGTACGATATCGAGCGTATCGAAGTGCTCAATGGCCCGCAGGGTACGACCTTTGGCGCGGGTTCCATGGCCGGCGCCGTGCGCTATCTGACCAACAAGCCGGACGTGGATGCCTTCAGCGCCGGCGTCGACTTCAGTGGCGGCGCGATCAAGGATGGCGGGGAAAACTGGACCTATGAAGGGTTTCTGAACGCCCCGATCATTCCAGGCAAGCTCGCCGTGCGCATATCGGCCTTCAGCGATTCCCATGGTGGCTTCATCGATAACCGTCTCAAGACCCGCACCTGGGTCAATGGCGCCGTGTCGGACAACGCCGCCTGGGCGCGCAAGGATTACAACCGCGAACATGCTGAGGGCGGTCGCATCGCCCTGCGTGCGGTGTTGAACGATAACTGGAGTGGCACGCTCACCTATGGCTTCCAGCGCCAGAACGTCCTGGGCGCCTGGGACGAGGATCCGAATCTGCCTTCCCGGACCGTCGAGCGCTTTGGCCCGGAGAGCAACCGTTTCCAGGCCAAGATGCTCGATTTTCACGTGGACGGCGATGTCGGCGTTGCGGATCTGGTGTTCGCGAGCACCTACTGGTCGCTGCCCCGGCGCCAGCAGAACGAATACTCGCAGTACATCGAGAACTATCAGGGTGGTGCCAACGAGGGCGTTACCTGCGCGAACGACCCCGTCTACGGTACCGGGCCCTATACTGACTGCGCTGTACCAATCCAGTACTACGAATATCACACCAACCCGGAGCGCTGGTCCAATGAGCTGCGGCTCATCTCCAAACCGGGCGGGCGCTTCCACTGGCTCGCCGGCCTGTACTCGGAGAAGACGCGCGACAAGAATTCCGGAAGCACTTTCTATATGCCGGGCCTGCGGACCGACAGCCCTGCGTTTCAGTATTACAATTACTACAGCGGCACGGCCCCGGGCTTCACCTCACTGCCGCCCGGTGTGTGGTACGGCTACCAGACACGCACCGATTATCTGCAGACCACCGAGTTTGCCAATATCAGTTTCGATATCACTGACAAATTCAACGTCGAAGCAGGGGCCGTACACTTCAAGTCCGATTTCAGCTACTACAGCCCCTATGGCCAGTTCGCCTACGTGGATACCAGCCCGGGCCTGAATAAGGGTTCATCGAAGAAATGGAATGGCAAGTTCGGCGCCAACTATAAGTTCTCGAACTCGCTGATGCTCTATGCCAACTTAGCGCAGGGGTTCCGCGACGGCGGCACCAATTCCGGGTATCCGCAATCGTGCTACGACAGCGGCGTGCCGGCGAGCTACGTGCCCGACACGCTCAACAATTACGAACTCGGCTGGAAGTCGACGACCCTGGGGGGCCACCTGATCTGGAACGGTGCCGCCTACCTGATGAAATGGAAGCAGCTGCAGACCCTTATCTATGACGTCGACATCTGTGCGCCGAGCAGTTTCAACGTCAACGTCGGCGATGCCCGAATCGAGGGTGTTGAATCCAACGTCGATTACAAGCTTAACGATCACTGGTCAGTACAGGCCTCCGGCAGCTACACCGATTCACATCTGACTTCGAGTCCCTACGCCGCATTTCAGGCCAACGTCGGCGAGCGGCTGCCGTTCGTGCCGTACTTCAACTGGAGTTGGAACCTGCGCTACCAGCTTAACCTGGGCGCGGGCCTGCGCGGCTACGCGCAGCTGGACATGGCGCACAAGGGCGGCATGTGGAATGACCTGCATGTCGAAGGTTCGCACGGCTTTCCACGCATCCTGCAGCCAGGCTACAGCGTCACCAACCTGCGCTTCGGGTTGAACCCCGCAGGGGGCCGCTGGCTGGCCGAACTCTTCGTCACCAACATCGCCGACAAGAATGCGATTGTCTACAGCAATACCTTCAACTTCGATCTGCGCCAGACGACCAATGAGCCGCGCGTGGTCGGCCTGCGGCTCAACTATCGCTTTGGCAAGGAAACCAATTCGGAATAGCGCGCAGTGCCCTTCAGGCGCCCTGCATGAAGCCGCGATTCGCCTTTTTTTCCTTCTTGGCGGCGCGCTTCTCAACCAGAGTCTTGGCCGGCTTCTTCTTGGCTTCTTTCTTGCGATCCATGCCCTTGCTCATGTCGATTGCTCCTGGATAGTGCACTGCTGACCAGCGCGTATTCTACTCTCCATCAAATACGGTAGCGCAACTTCACAAAGAACAGGCTGGTGTTGGTCTGATCAAGTGCACGGCGGAACTGCGCGCCCAGCGACTCACTGCGATCATCCAGCGAGCCATCGCCGCCGCGGCTGTAGACCACATAGAGCTCGGACTGGGGCTTGAATTCAAAGCGATAGCGGAGCTGCGTGCCGATCGTGCTGAGCGTGAAATCACTGGGCAGGCCGGCGATGGCCATCGGCGTGCCATCCGGCAGCAGCTGGTAGCGCTGCAGCGCCTGTGCGCCCAGCCCCACCCACTGGAATTTCAGGCGCAGTTCCTGGCGCGAGGACGCATACCAGCTGGCATTCAGGCCGACATGTAATTCATGGCGGCGATAGGTCGCCACCTGTGACCCTGCAGTCCACAATAACCAGTTGGGACTGTCCCAGAGTTCGAGCGGCAAGCCGAGCACCAGGTTGTTGGTCAGGAACCAGGTGGGTTCGAAGTGCAGCTGATGGGTAAGGCCGGTGAAGCCTTGTTCACGGGCAACCACCTTGGCGTAGTAGCGAAAGCGTCCGCCCACCGGGCTGTAGTAGTCGCCGCCGTAGTTGTGGCGCGTGGGCATGCGCAGGGCGCCGTTGCCGCGGGTTATCAGATCGTCGAATCCGGGAAACTCGTGGATGTAAAAGAAGATGCTTTCGGCGCCATTGCGCCACTGAAACTGATGGTTGATATCGGTGCGGGCTGCCAGGCGTTGGCCGTGCGTGCTGTAGGGCAGGTTGGTGGTCAGCTCCCAGAAGCCGCTTTCGGCCGGGGCTGAGGCGCGATATTGGCGGGTAAAGAAGTCACTGACGCTGTCCAGCTGGACAATGTCGGCCCGCTCCTGGTAGCCCAGGTCATTGATGTCGAGATGCCGGTCATACCAGGTAGCAAACAGCTTGTGCTGCCAGCGGGTGCCGGGCTGGTAGTCAAAGCGTGCCCAGGCGCCGTAGCCGCGCGTCACGCCGGAATCGGCGCCCGTTGCGCTCGCGGCGCCGACGTGGATATCGGACATCAGGGCCTGTGCCGAGAGCGCCATGCCCGTGCGCAGCCGCTGGCTGTAATCGATGGCATGCACGTAGGCATCGCGCGCCAGGGCGGGCCGCAGGGTCGCCGTGCCCAGATAGCCGTAACTGTGGCCGCTGCGGGCGTGACGCCAGCGGGCGGTCAGGTAGCGCCGGCCCTGCGCCTCTGTTGAGCGCTCCTCGGCGGCGCCGAACACGCCAAATTCATCGTCGCCACGGATGCCGGTGTATTTGGCCGCCGCCAGGACGTTGCTGCCCGTCTCCGGGCCGGCATCGGGCGCCGCGCCGATGCGCCGCGTGTTGACCAGCCGGCCGTTCCTGTTGGTGCGCAGATCGAACAGTTGCAGACCCTGCGTGAAGAACGGACGCTTGTCTTCAAGGAAGGTTTCCACGGCCGAGAAATTGACGATCAGATCGTCGCTTTCCACCTGGCCAAAGTCGGGGTTCAGCGAGGCCGAGAGTTGATTGCGGCCGTTGGGCTTCCAGAATACGTCGGCGCCGACGTGACCTCTGGTGCTGTTGTCCAGGGTATCGTGCGTCAGCGAGACATAGGGCAGCAGGACCAGCGAAGCGGTCGAATAACGCGGCACCTCGAGTCGTTGGAAATCGCGCACGAAATTGGCGCCCTGCAACTCGATGGCTGGAAAGGAGTAGCGACGGGCGTTGCGCTTGATGTAACGCGAGGCATAGATTCCGATCGTGCGCTTATCGCCATGCGTGGCGCCCTCCGGCGCCACCGACCAGGGGATGCACCACTCGGCGCTCCAGCCAGTGGCGTCTTCATGCACGGCCGCCTGCCAGTCGGCATCCCAGTCACGTGACAGCTCGGTCTGATTGAGAATGATACTGTCGCGTTTCGAGCCGCTGAGGCTGATCGTAAATTCATAGGCGGTCTTGCCCAGTCCTTCAAAGTCGATCAGCAGTATTGACGGATCGGCATCCAGGCGGGGCGCGTCGCGCGCCGAGCGGCCGTAGGTGCGCAGTTCCGGTGCCAGCTCGGAGCGCAGCCCGACGTACAACCCATCGGGAAGCGGCAGCACGCGCAGTTCCGTGGCTTGTGGCGACGCTTCGCGCGTCAGGGGCTCGAGCACGCGAAAATCTGTGTACACCTGGGCCTGCGCCCAAGCGGCTTCATCGAGCAGGCCATCGACCGTCATGGCCAGCGCCGGGCGCAGGCCCAGGCTCAGCAGGACAACGGCAGTGGTGGCGATTATTCTCATGTGCATGACCCGGCGATGACCTTTACAGTTTAAAGTGTTCACCGACTTTCAAGTGCAGGAAAGTGACATGAGCGACGATCGTGGCAGTGCGGTACGCGAATACCTGGGTTCACTGCAGGATGCCTTGTGCGGCGCCTTCGAGCGGCTCGACGGCGCGCGCCAGTTTCAGCGCGATCGCTGGGAGCGCGGCGCTGCAGCGGGCGCGGCGCCCGGGGCGCTGGCCGGCAACGGCATCACCGCGGTGCTCGAGGAGGGTGCGCTGTTCGAGCGCGGCGGCGTCGCCCTTTCCGATGTGCAGGGTTCAAAACTGCCGCCGGCGGCGACCGCGCGCAACCCGGGGCTGGTAGGGCGCGCCTATCGCGCCATGGGAGTCTCAGTGGTGATGCACCCGCGCAACCCCTGCATTCCCACCAGCCACATGAACGTGCGCTATTTTAGCGCCGGGGACATCTGGTGGTTCGGTGGCGGTTTCGACCTGACGCCTTACGTGGCGCATGAAGAAGACGCCGTGCACTGGCATCGCGCCGCCGCTGCCGCCTGCGCGCCGTTTCATGACAATCTGTATGCGCACGCGCGCAAAGTCTGCGACGATTATTTCTTCCTGCCGCATCGTGGCGAGGCGCGCGGTCTGGGCGGCATCTTCTATGATGACCTGAATGCCGACACGCCACAGTTTGGCATGCCGTGGGAGCGTTGCTTCGAATTCATGCGGGCGGTGGGTGCGCACTATCTGCGCGCCTACGGCGATATCGTGGCACGGCGCAGTACCGAGACCTACGGTGAGCGCGAACGTCGCTATCAACTCTACCGGCGCGGCCGCTACGTCGAGTTCAATCTGGTCTTTGATCGCGGCACGCTGTTCGGGCTGCAGTCGGGCGGGCGCACCGATGCCATCCTGATGTCGATGCCGCCGAGTGTGCAGTGGTCCTATCGATCGCCCGACGCGCAGCTCGATGCGCAGCTGTTGCCCTATCTGACCGCCAGGCGCGGTCACGACTGGCTTGGCAACGGGGCCTAGGGCACACATGATCGCCACGCGTTGCATTGGCCTGCTGATGTTGACGCTCGCTGCTGCGGCGGGCGCCGCGACCGGCTCCGCTGCGCCAGACAGCGCCACTCTGCCCGCTGCCCAACAGGGCGATTTCCTGCTGCGCAATTTCCGGTTTGCGTCCGGCGAATCTTTGCCCGAACTGCGCCTGCACTATACGACGCTGGGTACGCCGCAACGCGACGCTGCCGGGCGTGTCAGCAATGCGGTGCTGATCCTGCATGGCACCGGTGGCGACGGGCAGCAATTCCTGCGGCCACAGTTTGCCGAGGTGCTGCTCGCACCCGGCGGCCTGCTCGATGCAGCGCGCTACTTCATCGTGCTGCCCGATAACATCGGCCATGGGCACTCCTCGAAGCCGAGCGATGGACTGCACGCACATTTTCCACAATATGCATACAGCGACATGGTCTCAGCGCAATACCGGCTGTTGACCGAAGGGCTGCATATCAACCATCTGCGCCTGATTCTTGGCACTTCGATGGGTTGCATGCATGCGTTCATGTGGGGCGAGACTTACGCCAGCTTTGCCGATGCACTGATGCCCTTGGCGTGCCTGCCGGTGCAGATCGCCGGGCGCAACCGCATCTGGCGCAGGATGATCATCGATGCGATAAAAAACGATCCGGCCTGGTTGGGCGGTGAATACCGCACGCCGCCGCTGGGCGGGCTGCGCACCGCTGCCGACCTGCTCATGATTGCCGGCAGCGCACCGGCGCTGTGGCAGGCGCAATTCCCAGATCGCGATTCAGCCGATCGGCGCCTCAGCGATTTCCTCGACGCGCAACTTCGGGAACTCGATGCCAATGATCTTCTGTACCAGATCGCCGCCTCGCGCGATTACGATCCTGCGGCGAGGCTGGCGAGCATCCACGTTCCGGTGATGTGGGTGAACAGCGCTGATGATTTCATCAACCCGCCGGAGCTGGGCATTGCCGAGCGTGCAGTAACGAAGTTGCCGCACGGAAAATTCGTACTGCTGCCGGTGAGTGAACGCACGCATGGACACAGCACGCACACCTGGGCTGCTACCTGGGAGGATTACTTGCGCGAGCTGCTGGGACAGTCGGCAGGGCCCGGCGTGAAATAAAAAAAGGCCCCGCATTGCGGGGCCTGCAATCACAAAGTCGATCCGGTCTGCCACGGGCGAACATCTATTCATTCGGACCGGCATGACTGGCAACTTGCCACTCCCGAAAATGCGGGGGCGACGCGTTAATTCGCGTCTCTCGTTCATGCCCGGAGCCGAAAAACCTTCGGCTGCCTTATCCGTGTCCGCCCGGACAGCCAGATTTCTGCAAAATTCTTTGGCTGTCCCATTTGCGCATCGCTTCGTCTGCGACACGACCTGAAGTTAGCATAGGATTTTTACAGGGAAAAATCCATAGAAAATCATCAGTTTGAGGGCGATATTATGTCGCGTTTCGACGACGGCGCAGCCGGGTGGAAGTGCCGACTGTGGCGGCAATCAGACCAATCTCAGTGCGCCGGCGCGGGCAACAGACCACGCAGCCGGGTGAATGCGGCGGCTTCTATCTGCCTGATTCGCTCGGCCGAAACCCCATATTCTGCAGCCAGTTCCTGCAATGTGGCCTTGGGTTCCACCAGCCAGCGGCGCTGCAGGATGCTGCGGCTGCGATCATCCAGGCCACCAAGGCCCGCGGCCAGCTGCTCCGAGGAATCGCTGCTCCATTCTTCGTCTTCGGCCGTGGTAGCCGGGTCGGCATCGGGCGCGGCGAGAAAGGCTGCCGGGCCATAGCCTTCTTCCTCTTCGCCGACCGGCAGCGGGTCGAAACTCGCATCACGAGCCGACAGGCGCTGCTCCATGTCCGTGACTTCGGCAGTGGTTACGCCCAGATCCCGGGCAACCGCGCGGGTCTCGTCCTGACTGAGCCAACCCAGGCTGTTCTTGGCGCGGCGCAGGTTGAAGAACAGCTTGCGCTGCGCCTTGGTCGTGGCGATGCGCACCAGCCGCCAGTTGCGCAGCACATATTCGTGGATTTCAGCGCGAATCCAGTGCACGGCGAAGGACACCAGCCGCACGCCCACCGTCGGATCAAAGCGTTTGACGGCCTTCATGAGGCCGACGTTGCCTTCCTGGACCAGATCGCTGACCGGCAGGCCATAGCCCGCATAACCGCGGGCGATGTGCAGCACGAAGCGTAGATGCGAGAGCACCAGCTGGCGGGCGGCGTCGAGATCTTCGGTATCGCGAAAGCGCTGCGCGAGCTGCTGTTCCTGTTCGCGGCTCAACACCGGTATGCGCCGCACCCGTTCGACGTAGGCGTCGAAACTGCCGACCGGGCCTACCAGGCCAAAGTCGGAATGCTGGGTAATCAGGGCGGTCTGCGCAGTCATCTTCGGTCTCCCTAACGGTTCGAGCCACTATGTTAGCACTCGAAAACTTCGAGTGCTAAGGCGCATGGAAGTTCCATTCCCCAGGAACGGCTATTGAGTAAAATCAAAGAGTTATCAGGTTCCTGGCTCGATGCGCGCCAAGTGCCGGCCGGCCGCCAGCCAGGCGCCCACCCAACCGAGCAGCGTGCCGGCAGCGAGCAGCAGGCCCAGATCGCGAAGGCTGGGGCCTTGCAACGCGAACAGGCTGCCGTAGCTTTGCGCGAGGCGGGCCGCGAAAGGTGCCAGCAGCCACAGCGCTACCGCCACCACCACGAAGGCGCAAAGGCCGCCGAGCAGCCCGTAGAGCGCCCCGGTGTAGAGAAACGGCCGCCGCACGAAAGCATTGGTGCCGCCCACCAGCTTGGTCACTTCGATTTCGGCGCGCCGGTTCTGGATCTCGAGCCGGATGGTATTGCCCACCACCGCCACGACCCCAAGGCCCAGCAGCCCGGCCGCCAACAGCAGCAGGCGCCGCAGCAGGGCGAGTATGGCGTTGAAGCGCGCCACCCAGTCACCATCGACCTGCACGGTTTCCACTTCCGGCCAGGCCTGCAGATAGCGGCGCAGGTTCTCGACCGCGGCCGGGTCATCGCCGGCCGCGTTCGGCGTGATGGCGAGCACATGCGGCAGCGGGTTGTCTTCGAGCGCGTCAAGCGCTGCGCCGAATCCGGACTGCTTGCGAAATTGCGCCAGTGCTTCGCTGGCGGTGATCAGGGTCACGGTGCGCACGCCGGGGCGTTCGCGGGCGCTGCGCAACAGCTGCTGGGCGCGCGCTTCCGGGACATTGGTTTTCAGGTACACGGAGATGCCGATCGCGCCGCTGAAATCGCCGGTTGCGCTGCGCACGTTGCGCACCAGCACATCGAGGCCGAGCGGCAGCGCCAGGGCCAGGCCCATCACCAGCACCGTGAACGTGGTTGCGATCGGTGCGCGCGCCAGGTGGCCAGCCGAGGCCAGCAGCGACTGCACGTGACGCAGCAGCCAGTTCATCGCTGCGCCTCGATGATCGGCAGCTCCAGACCGCCTGCGTCGCCGGCCACGCGGCCATTGTCGAGCACGATTTCCCGCAGCCCCGATTCGCGCACCAGATGCAGATCATGCGTCGCGACCATGATGGTGACGCCCACTTCATTGAGGCGCCGGAACAGTCCCATGACTTCGGACGCGAGTTGCGGATCGAGATTGCCGGTCGGTTCATCGGCAATCAGCAGCGGTGGACGGCTGACGATGGCGCGTGCAATGCCGACCCGCTGCTGCTCGCCCACCGAAAGCTCGGCGGGCAACTGGCGCTCGTGTCCCAGCAGGCCCACCTGATCGAGCGCCGCGCGCACCCGTTTGTCGATTTCCTTGAGCGAGCTGTCGGCGACGATCAGCGGCAGTGCCACATTGTCGAACACCGGTCGATCGGCGAGCAGGCGATGGTCCTGGAACACCACGCCGATGCGGCGGCGAAACGCAGGAATACGCCGCGCCGGGAGCTTGCCGGTCTGCTCGCCGCCGACAATGACCTGACCACGCGTGGGGCGTTCCAGCAGCGCGATCAGCTTGAGCACCGTGCTCTTTCCGGCGCCCGAGCGGCCGGTGAGAAACACCATCTCGCCGGGACTCACGTGCAGGTTCACATTGCTGAGTGCTTCGCGCCCAGTGCGATAGCGCTTGGCCACGTTCTCGAAAGTAATCATGTGCCGGCGCCCGTGTTGCCGCCCGCTTCGCCGCCGTCGACCAGCGCCGTGGCAAACGCGGCCGCGTCGAAACGCCCGAAATCGCCGGCCTGCTCGCCGAGCCCAAGAAAGCGGATCGGCAGTCCGAGCTTGCGTGCAATGGCAACCACGATGCCGCCGCGCGCCGTGCCGTCGAGCTTGGTGATGACCAGTCCGGTAACGCCCACGGCGGCGTGAAACTGTTCAGCCTGCGCCAGCGCGTTCTGTCCCTGGTTGGCATCGAGCACCAGCAGTACTTCGTGCGGCGCCGTGGCATCGATGCGCGCCAGCACGCGGCGGATCTTGCGCAGTTCGTCCATCAGGTGCGACTGGCTGTGCAGCCTGCCGGCCGTGTCGGCCAGCAGTACATCCACGTGGCGCGCGCGTGCCGCCTGCAGGCCATCGAACAGCACCGCGCCCGGATCGGCGCCGGTCTGCTGCGCGGAAAACTGCGCACCGCTGCGTTCCGCCCACACCCCCAGCTGCTCGATGGCCGCGGCACGAAAGGTATCGCCCGCGGCCAGCATCACCGACAGGCCCTGTTCGCGCAGCTGCGTTGCCAGCTTGCCGATGGTGGTGGTCTTGCCTGAGCCGTTGACGCCGACGATCAGCACCACGAAGGGCTGCTCGCCGCGCCTGATCTGCAGCGGCTGCTCGCAGGGCTTCAGTATCTCGGTGAGCCGGGCGCGCAGCGCCGCCAGCAGCGACTCGGCATCGTTCACTTCGTGGCGTGCGACCCGTTGCTGAAGCTCGGCGAGTATCTCGCTGGTGGCGGTAACGCCTACATCAGCGCCGAGCAACCGCTCCTCGAGCTCTTCGAGCAGCGCCGCGTCTATCTGCCGGCCGCGCAGCAAATTGCGCAGATCCCGCGCCAGGCTCGCGCCGCCACGGTTGAGGCGCGCGCGCAGCCGTCCGAAGAAGCCCTGCGGCGCCCCGGTTGGTGATTCGGCGGTGGCGTTGCTGCCAGCCATGGAGTTCCCTCGATGATAGTTGCGGGACGATTGTAGCCTCGGGCGGCTGCCCGTGTGGCGCCCATGAGTTAGGCTAACGGCCACCATGACCAGGCCACATTCCCAGGCGCGCCAGCTGCGCATCATTGCCGGCCAGTGGCGCGGGCGCCGCTGGCGCTTTCCGCTGGGCCCGATTCGCCCGACCGGCGATCGCGTGCGCGAAACGCTCTTCAACTGGCTGCAGGGCCGTGTCGCCGGGCGTCGCTGCCTCGATCTCTATGCGGGCGCCGGTGCGCTCGGTCTCGAAGCGCTGTCGCGGGGCGCGGCGGAGTGTGTATTTGTGGATAACGACCGTCAGGCGATCGACGCCCTGCGTACGCTGCTGCAGGAATGGCACGCGCCGCCCACGGCCGCGCAATTCGTCAACGCCGACGCGCTGCGATTCCTGGCAGGTTCGGCCCAGCCATTCGATCTGGTGTTCCTCGACCCACCCTTTGCCGCCGGCGCGCTGGCCGCCAGTGCCGCGCGGCTCGAGGCGGGCGACTGGCTCAGGCCCGGCAGCCACATCTACATCGAACGCCTTCGTGCCGCGCCGCTCACCGGGTTGCCGGGCAACTGGTTCCATCTGCGCGGCGGCACGGCCGGCGCAGTCGGTTATGATCTGTTCGAACGCCCATAGAGGAGCGCGCTGTGTCCACTCACCGCAATGCCGTTTACCCCGGCACTTTCGATCCCATCACCCGAGGTCATGAAGATCTGGTGCGTCGTGCCGCCAACGTCTTCGATCGCGTGGTGCTGGCAATCGCCGCCAGCCCCAGCAAGGCGCCGATGTTCGATATCAACGAGCGCGTCGAGCTGGCGCGCCAGGTGCTTGCCGATATCAGTAATGTCGAAGTCGTCGGCTACACCGGACTGACGGTGGAATTTGCCGCCAGGAATGGCATCGGCGTCATCGTCCGTGGGCTGCGCGCCGTCGCCGATTTTGAATTTGAATTCCAGCTGGCCAACATGGGGCGACACCTCAATCCGGACATCGAGACCGTTTACCTGACGCCCAAGGAGCAATACACCTTTATCTCCTCGTCGATGGTGCGCGAGATCGCAACGCTCGGCGGCAACGTGAGCGAATTCGTGCATCCTCTGGTGCTGGCGGCGTTCAAGCGCCGCCTGGCCAAATGAAACTTCGCGCCAGCCTCACAGCTGCCGCGCTGCTCACCGCGCTGGCGAACTTCGCGTCGGCGGCGCCAGCGCCGGCAACGCCTGCGCACGCGGCCGTGTCGAGCGCGCACCCGGCGGCGAGTGCTGCGGGGCTTGAAGTGCTGCGTGCCGGCGGCAACGCATTCGACGCGGCGGTGGCGATCAGTGCTGCGCTGGCAGTGGTTGAACCCACAGGCTCCGGCCTCACGGGCGGCGGCATCTATCTTCTGCATCGCGCGAGCGATGGTTTCGAGACTGCGATCGATGCGCGCGAATTCGCACCGGCTGCGGCCACGCGCGACATGTTCCTCGATGCCCATGGCGAACCGGTGCCGGGGCTGTCCACCGACAGCGCACTGGGCGCCGGCATTCCCGGCGAGCCCGCCGGCATGGCCCTGCTGGCCACGCGTTACGGCAAATTGCCGGTCGCGCAGAGCCTGGCGCCCGCGATACGCCTGGCGCGTAGCGGCTTCCCGCTATCCACGCATCTGCGCGAAGCGCTGCAGCGGCGGCTGGCGCAATTTGCCGCCGACCCCGAGGTGGCGCGTAATTTTCTGCGCCACGGCGCGGTGCCGCCCGCCGGCACGCTTATCCGCCAGCCGGAACTGGCCGCGCTACTCGAACAGCTGGCGCGTCACGGGCTGGACGCTTTCTATCACGGCGAGCTCGCCGAAAAACTCGTCGCTGGCGTGCGCGCCCAGGGCGGCATCTGGAGTGAGGCTGACCTGGCCGCGTACCGTGCGATCGAGCGCCCGCCGATCGTCGGTCAGTATCGCGGCGCGCGCGTGGTCTCGGCGCCGCCGCCCAGCTCCGGTGGCATCGCGCTGATAGAAGCGCTGAATATTCTCGCGCAGCAGCCGCTGGCCACCAGCGATAGCGTTACCCGCAAGCATTTCATCATCGAGGCGATGCGTCGCGCGCATCGTGATCGCGCCATGTACCTGGGCGATCCTGATTTCGTCAGCGTGCCGGCTGCGCGGCTGACCAGCCCCGACTACGCCGCCGGTCTGGCCGCTTCGATCCGCGATGACCGGGCGACGCCGAGCAGTACGCTGCCCGGCATCGGCGCCGGTGCCGCGGCGGGTCCGCAGACCACGCACTTTTCGGTACTAGACCGCGACGGCAATCGCGTGGCCGCGACCATCACGCTCAACTTCGGCTTCGGCTCCGGGCGCATGATCAAGGGCACCGGCTTGTTCCTCAACAACGAGATGGACGATTTCTCGATGAAGCCCGGTGTGCCCAATGGTTACGGCCTGGTCGGGGCCGATGCCAACGCCATCGCGCCCCGCAAGCGCATGCTCTCCTCGGTCACGCCAGCCTTCGTGGATGCCGGTGATCGCATGATGATCACCGGTTCGCCAGGCGGCAGCCTGATCATCGGCATGGTGCTGCTGGCCACGCTCGACTTTCTGGACGGACACAGCGCGGTCGAGATCGCCGCCGCGCCACGCATTCATCATCAGTATCTGCCCGATGTGGTGCGCTACGAACCCGGCGCGCTCAGCGACGCTGAAATCGCCGCACTCAAGGCACGCGGCGATACGCTGGTGAGCAGCAGCTGGCGCTGGGGCAATCTGCAGACCATCATCTGGAATCGCAGCACTGGCGCAGTCGAAGCGGCCGCCGACCCGCGCGGCGAAGGCGCGGGCCTTGTCGACTAGCTGTGTTTGATCCGAGGCACGCACCATGACCAAGGCCTTCTCGAGCGACTGGGAACTCACGATCGACCTGCCCCTGGGGGTCGTGGCCAGTCAGCTGATGCGAATCGAGGAGCAGTTGCGGCTCCTGAACATGAAGGCCGCGGATCTCGTGAAGGAGCGCGACAGCGGGCGCCGCAACGGGGCAATTTCGGTCCGGCTCGAGCACATCAACAAAGCGCTCGATTCGATCAGGGCCCTCATGGCGGATATCGAAACCGATATCGACGCTACGCGTCGCAAGCCGTACCCCGAGCGGGATGACTGAGTCCCGGTCGGCGAACTTCCAGGATCCGAGGTATGGCAGTCTGGGACCCCAATCAATACCTGCGATTCTCTGATGAGAGAGTGCAGCCTGCGATCGACCTGCTGAGCCGGATTCCGCTGGCGGCTCCGCGGCGCATCTTCGATCTGGGCTGCGGCACTGGCAACGTGACGCGCCTGTTGCGGGATCGATGGCCTGAGGCAATCATTACCGGCGTTGATGGTTCTGCGGCCATGATCGATCGAGCTGCACAAGAGCAACCCGGCGTCGATTGGATCTGCCAGGACCTGGCAAGCTGGACACCGCCTGCGAGTGCCGATCTGATCTTCTCCAACGCCGCGTTGCATTGGCTGCCCCGGCACGACGAGCTGTTGCCACGTCTGCTCTCGTACCTTCAGCCTGGTGGAGCGCTCGCCGTCCAGATGCCGCGCAACTTCTCCGCACCATCGCATACGCTCATCGGCGCAACCGCCCGGGCGGGCAGCTGGCGATCCCGGCTTGAGCCGCTGCTGCGTGCCAGCCCGGTCGACTCGCCGTCGAACTACTACCAGCTGCTGGAACCGTTTACCCGTTCGGTAGTGCTGTGGGAGACCGAATATCTGCACGCGTTGTCGGGCACTGACCCGGTCAAGGAATGGACCAAGGGGACCTGGCTAAAGCCAGTACTCGATGCCCTTGAGGCGCCTGATCGACCATTATTCGAGGCCGAATACGCTCGACTCCTGCGCCTCGCCTACCCGGTATCGGCCAGTGGCATTACGCTGTTTCCGTTCAAGCGCATGTTCCTGATCGCCCGCCGCAGCTAGTGTCCTGATCCAGCCCGCAGATTCGCTGGTTACCCTGACTTGAGGCGCGACTTCGGCTTGCGCGACCGGGATTTCACGGCAGGCGCGCGCTGCTTCTGAATCGCAACCCGCGGTGCGCGCGGCGCACGCGGCAGCCTGCCCTCGCGCGACAGATCGACCGCACGCCACAGGTACCAGGCCGCCATCGAGCTATGCGGGTGCCAGCGTGCGCCGAATTCCGCCAGTGCCCGCGGGGTCGGCAGCCCCTTGAGCCCGTAGGCCAGACGAAACCCGTTGCGCACGCCGAAATCGTCAATCGGCAGCACGCTGGGCCGGCCGAGCTGGAACATCAGCATCATCTGCACTGTCCATGGGCCGATGCCGCGCACCTGGGTCAGGCGCTCGATGATGTGCGCGTCCTCGAGCGCTACCAGCTCGGCGGACGTGGGCACCACGCCGTTCTGCGTCTTCTCGGCAAGATCGCGCAGTGCGCGGATCTTTGCGAAGGAGAAGCCTGCGGCGCGCAGCGCTGCATCATCGGTAGCCAGCAATGCTGCGGGATCCGGAAATGCCGCCGGCGCGTACAGCGCCACGAAGCGGGCGAGTATGCGCGCCGCTACCGCGCCGTTGAGCTGCTGGTGCGCAATGCTCGAGGCCAGCGATTCAAAGGGCGTGCGCTCGAGCCGCGCGTGCATGGTGCAGGGACCGGCGGCGGCGATGAGCCGTGCCATCACCGGATCGCACGCGGCCAGCGAGCGCTCGCGCCGGCGCATCGCCGCGCGTTGGCGCGCCGCCAGGCTGGTGCGCGCCGGCGCTTTGCCCGTGGCAGCTGCGCTCATTGCTGGCACTCCGGACAGTAATACGTGGAGCGCTGTCCCTGAGTGATGTGCCGCACCGGCGTGCGGCAGCGCCGGCAGGGCGCGCCGGCGCGTTCGTACACATAGAGCTTCACGGCGAATTCGCCGGGCATGCCTGCGGCATTCACGTAGTCGCGCAATGTGGTGCCACCGGCGCGTATAGCCGAACCCAGCACGCGGCGGATGGCGGCTGCCAGGCGCGTGCTCTCTGCGGGTTTCAGCGAGCGTGCGCTGCGGCGCGGACGGATGCGGGCGCGAAACAGCGCTTCACTGGCGTAGATATTGCCGACCCCGGTGATCAGCCGGCCGTTGAGCAGCAGGGTCTTGATGGCCACGCGGCGCCGGCGCGTAACCCGATGCATGTACGCGCCGTCGAAGCCGCCCTGCAATGGTTCGGGGGCGAGTTTCGCCAGCAGCGGGTGCTGCTGCGGATCGCCGCTGGTGTACAGGCAGCAGCCGAAGCGGCGCGGATCATTGAAGCGCAGCGCCGCGCCTGAATCGAGCCACAGGTCGAGGTGATCGTGGGCTTTAAGCGGGCTGCGCTGCGGCAGTACCCGGAGCGATCCGGACATGCCAAGGTGCATGATCAGGGTTCCGCGCGTGAGGCGTATCAGCAGGTATTTTGCGCGCCGCTCAACGCCCTGCACCTGTTGGCCGCGCAGCAGCCCGGGGAGCTTTGGATCCACTGGCCAGCGCAGCCGCGCATTGTGCACGTGCAGCGCGCGAACGATGCGGCCCTGGAGATGCGGCTCGATGCCGCGGCGTGTGGTTTCGACTTCAGGCAGCTCAGGCACGGTGCCCGTCCTCGCGGCCCGTTCTGACGCCGGCGCTACTTGATCTTGGTTTCTTTGTAGGCGACGTGCTTGCGCACTTTCGGATCGTACTTCTGCATCTCCATCTTTTCCGGATGCAGGCGCTTGTTCTTCATCGCCACGTAGAAATGGCCGGTGCCGGCCGAGGAGAGCAGTTTCACTTTTTCGCGCATGGCTGCAGGACCTACAATTCAGAAGACTTCAGATGTGCTCGCCGCGGCCGCGAAGCTCGGCGACCACGGCTTCGATGCCGTTCTTGTCGATGGTGCGCAGGCCGTTGCCCGATACCCGCAGGCTGATCCAGCGCTTTTCGCCTTCCAGCCAGAACCGCTGCGTATGCAGGTTCGGCAGGAAGCGGCGACGCACGCGATTATTGGCGTGCGAGACGGTATTGCCCGACACGGGGCGCTTACCTGTGATCTGACAGACGCGCGACATGAGAGTAATCCTTGTAAATCAATAACTTGATATTGTGCTTCGCCGCCACGAGGCAGGGGCGAAGGGCGGGCTTTATACCAGCCCGGCGCGCCTCAGTCTATAGGCACGCCAATGATGGCCTTGAGGATCAGCCGATCCGGGTTGGTTCCGTAGCCCACGCCCGCTCCCAGGTTCAGTTCCCAGCGCCCCATGGATTTATCCAGCACGACGAAGCCGGCCTGCTCGCTATTGCCGAGGTGTCCCGGTGAGCGCAGCTCGCCCATGCCGTTGAAGCTTTCGATGCCAAGGGAGGCGCCGTTGCCGATGCCGTGCATCAGTTTCGTCGCCAGCTCGAAAGTAGCCGGACTCGCCTCGGGGCCCGAGACCTTGAAACCCACATTGGCGTTGAAGGCCAGCGTCCACGGGCCGCTACGCGTGCCGGCGATCCCCTTGAGTTCACCGTTTACAGGGTTCGCGTCGAGACGGTGATTCACACGGCCGAGCTCCAGATTTGCGCCCCAGAACCAACTGTTCTCCGGCGCCCTGGGTGCGATGTATTTCAGGCGAAACTTGATGCCGCCCAGGTCCAGCTGGCCGTCCCGGTCCAGTGTCGCCAGCGGCAAGTAGACGCCCAGCTCCAATGATTTTGTGAGGCCATAGGCAAACTCGGGCGTGACCCGCAGTCGATGCAGGGAGGGCTGATTGCCGGGGTAGTCGACGACCAGGTCGCCACTCGCCACGTAGCTGGTGTGGACGTCGAGTCCGAACTCGCCGGGCTTGCCCAGTTCGTCCATGTAGACCTGGATTTCTTCGTCGGCGCCGAACGCGGCGCCGCAGGCCAGGGCAGCTATCGTGGTCAGGGCCAGTGTAATTGATGGGTGTGTGCGCGTGATCATCCGCGCACCATGCCGAATTGCCGGAATGAGGTCAATGGTCGCTGCGGGCAGCGCCGGCGCGATTTACAGCAGTCCGCGCTCGGCAAACGAAAGGCAGCCGTTGTCGCCCACAATGCAATGATCGAGCACGCGGATATCGACCAGCGCCAGCGCCTCACGCAGCCGGCGCGTGATGAGCTCATCGGCCTGGCTGGGTTCGGCCACACCCGAAGGGTGGTTGTGCGCGAGAATTACTGCCGCAGCGTTGCGGCCCAGGGCCTGCTTGACCACCTCGCGTGGGTGCACGCTCGCGCCATCTATCGTGCCGCGAAACAGTTCGTCGAAGGCGATCAGTCGATGACGGTTGTCGAGATGCAGGCAGCAGAACAGCTCATGCGGCTGGTCGCGCAAGCGCGCGATGAGAAAGCGATGGGTAGCCGCAGGAGAATCGAGCAGCGGGCCGGTGCGCAGCGCCTCGGCGTAGTGGCGGCGTGCCAGTTCGAGCGCAGCCTGCAGGCGACAGTACCCGGCCGCGCCCAGGCCGCGCAGCCCCAGCAACGCGGCCCGATCAGCACTGAGCAGTTCCCGCAGCGAATGATGCGCACCCAGCAGCGAGCGGGCGAGGTCCACCACATTGCTGCCGCGCAGGCCGGAGCCGCCCAGCAGCAGGGCCAGCAGCTCGGCGTCGGAAAGCACCGCGGCGCCGGCGGCCAGCAGTTTTTCGCGCGGGCGCTCGGCCACTGGCCAGTCTCGCAGATTCATGTGAGGTGCTTCACATCCGCTGATGGATCGGGCGCTCATTGTTCCCCGACATGGCCTGCGGGTGTGATCGTCATATCAGCCGGGCATGGCACGAAACAGCTCTATTGACCGATAATGTGGCTATGCGTGGCAAACACGTCATTCTGGGCGTAAGCGGCGGCATCGCTGCCTACAAGAGCGCTGAACTGGTGCGTCGGCTCATTGAGCGCGGCGCCGAAGTGCAGGTGGTCATGACTGCGGCTGCCCGCGAATTCATCACCGCCCTTACTTTCCAGGCGCTCTCCGGTCGCGCGGTACGCGAGAGTCTGTGGGATCCGGCCGCCGAAGCGGCCATGGGTCATATCGAACTGGCGCGCTGGGCTGATCTGGTGCTGGTCGCACCCGCCAGCGCCGATTTTCTCGCGCGCCTGGCCGGTGGCCGCGCCGATGATCTGCTCGCCACCCTGTGCCTGGCAACCAGCGCGCCGCTGGTCGTGGCGCCGGCAATGAATCAGCAGATGTGGCTCAACGTCGCAACCCAGGCCAATGTCGCCACGCTCAGCAGTCGCGGCGTGCGCCTGCTCGGGCCTGCCAGCGGCGATCAGGCCTGTGGCGACGTGGGTCCCGGGCGCATGCTCGAGGCGGTGGAGATCGCCGATCTGATCGAGCCACTGCTGGCTGATCCGGGTCCGCTCAACGGCAAGCGTGTGCTTATTACCGCCGGCCCGACCCGTGAGTGCATCGATCCGGTGCGCTTCGTGAGCAATCGCAGTTCCGGAAAAATGGGCTTCGCACTGGCGCAGGCCATGCGTGCCGCCGGCGCCGAAGTGGTGCTGGTGAGCGGGCCGGTGTCATTGAGTACGCCCGCTGGCGTACGCCGCATCAACGTCGAGAGCGCGGCACAGATGTACGAGGCGGTGCAACAGGAACTGGCCGGCACGGCGGTGTTCATCGCCACGGCCGCCGTGGCTGACTACCGGCCCATCGAGATCGCGCCGCGCAAGATCAAGAAACGCAACGAGCAGCTGAGCGTTGCCATGACACGCACCACGGATATCCTCGCGACCGTCGCCGCGCGCCCGGATCGGCCCTTCGTGGTCGGCTTTGCGGCCGAGACCGACAACGTCGAACAGCACGCCCTGGAAAAACTGCTGCGCAAGAATCTCGACATGATCGCCGCCAACGAAGTCAGCAGTTGCAAGGCGTTCGACTGCGATGACAACGCGCTGCTGGTGCTGGCGCGCGACGGTGGGCGGGTCGAGTTGCCGCAGGCTTCGAAACGCGAGCTGGCCAGCGCACTGGTGGCCCTGATCGCCGAGCGGCTGGCGACGGCGTGCTGCGCCGCTACGCCGGCGGCGCTGCCGGCCAGCAAACGTCAGTGAGCGCGCCGCAACTGCGTGCGCTGCAGGTGCGCATCCTCGATGCGCGCATCGGCAACGAATTTCCCCTGCCGGCCTATGCCACCAGCGGTTCGGCGGGGCTGGATCTGCGCGCCTGCGTGGCGGCGCCACTGACGCTGCAGCCTGGCCAGGCGGAGCTGATCTCGACCGGCCTCGCCATCCATGTCGCCGATCCGGCGCTCGCGGCGGTGATCCTGCCGCGTTCGGGGCTAGGCCATAAACACGGCCTGGTGCTGGGCAATCTCGTCGGGCTGATAGATTCCGATTACCAGGGGCCGCTCATGGTCTCGTGCTGGAACCGCAGCAGCGTTGCCTATACGGTGCAACCCGGTGAGCGCATTGCCCAACTGGTGCTCATCAACGTGGTGCAGGTTGAGCTGCAGGTGGTGGCGCAGTTTGGCGCTTCGGAGCGCGGCGCTGGCGGCTTCGGGCACAGCGGCAGATCCTGAACTTCAGCCGCTTGAGTTGGCCGTCAACTCGCGATAGCGCGCGATATCCGACTCAAACTGAGTGCGCACAGTAGTCTGCTCTTTGGTGCGATTATCAAGTGCCCGCTGCTGCGTACGCACGTCATTGGAAGCGCGCACCAGTTCCTCAGTGAGATCATCAGGCATGCGCCGGGCGTCCGGTTTGGTGTTGTATGGCTTGAAGTGCATGGCGCGCGCCTGCAGGGCCGCGAGTCGCGTCTGCAGCAGTTCTATATAGGCGTTGGTTGCCTTGATCTGGCCGTTGACCTGATTGAGCCGCTCGTCGCGCAGCCGCTCGATATCCTTGGTCGAGGTGTAGGTGGTGAGCAGAAAGCGATCATGCTGCGCACGCTGCGCAATCTCCTGCTCGCGGTGGCGCTGCTCGGCCTGCTGCTGCGCGTTCTTGAGCGCCTCGATATGCTGCACTTCGATGCCCTGGGAATTGAGCACACGCCGCTCGGCTTGCGCGTATTCGGGCGGCACGGCATCGCCGTAGTGGCGCTCACCGTTCCTGTCGACCCAGCTGTAATTGTGATTCTTGCCCGGTTCGGCCGCCCACGCCGGCGCCGTGCTGGCGGCCCATAGCAGCGCAAAACCGGCAATGCCCAACGACCATTTCATTATGTCAGTCACTCCACCGGCAATCCTGCCGGCCCATTGTCCACGCCCCGCGATCCAGAGCAAGGGACACGCGCCTCAAAGCCCTAATCTGCGACTCCGTACTGCTCCCGGTAGGCGCGCAGGGCGGCCAGCTGGCCGGGAGCCAGGGCCACCTGCCCCGGTACCGCCAGCGCCTCGATCAACCCATCCAGAGTGAGAATGCTTACGCATTGCAACCCAAACTGCGAACTCACTTCCTGCACGGCCGATTGCGCCCCCAGTCCGCGCTCCTGTCGATCCAGCGCCAGTGCCACGGCTACCGGTTGGGCGCCCAGCGAGCGGATAAGTTCTATGGATTCGCGCACCGCAGTGCCCGCGGTGATCACATCGTCGACAATCACCACCCGTCCCTGCAGCGCTCTGCCGACAATCAGGCCCGCCTCGCCGTGATCCTTGGCCTCCTTGCGATTGAAGGCCCAGGGGAGGTTGCGTCCATGGTGTTCGGCATAGGCCATGGCGCAGGCGGCCACCAGCGGAATGCCCTTGTAGGCCGGGCCGAACAGCTGATCGAAAGCCAGGCCCGAAGCCGCCAGCGCCGCCGCGTAGCAGCGCCCCAGGCGGGCCAGCGAGGCGCCATCGTTGAACAGGCCGGCGTTGAAAAAATACGGGCTCACGCGCCCTGATTTGAGTTTGAATTCGCCAAATCGCAGGGCCTGGCGTTCGAGCGCCAGGGCGAGAAAATCCCGCTGGTAATCGTGCATGCGCGGCAGGCTATCATGTCGCCATGCGTGTCATCACCCTGAACGTCAACGGCATCCGTTCGGCGACCAGCAAAGGCCTGTTTCCCTGGCTGGCGGGCCAAAAGGCCGACGTGATCTGCCTGCAGGAAGTGCGCGCCCGCGAAGATCAGTTTGCCGGCCACGAGATCGGCCTGGCCGGCTACCACGCGGCTTATTTTCCGGCCGAGCGGCCCGGCTACGCCGGCGTCGCGCTGTATTCCAGGGCGCGACCGGAACGCGTGGTGCGTGGTTTTGGTGTGGATGAATTCGATCGCGAAGGCCGTTATCTGGAAGCGCAGTTTCCGGGCTTTTCCGTGGTCTCGCTGTATCTGCCTTCCGGCTCATCGGGACCGGAGCGCCAGGCTTCGAAGTTCCGGTTTCTCGAGGCCTTCCTGCCGCATCTGCGCGCTCTGCGCCGTCGCCGTCGGCACACCATCCTGTGCGGCGACTGGAATATCGCTCACAAGGCCGTTGACCTCAGGAACTGGAAGGCCAACCAGAAGAATTCCGGCTTCCTGCCCGAAGAGCGCGCCTGGCTCGACACCCTGTTTGATGACGCGGGTTTCATCGATGCTTTTCGCAGCGTGAACACGGAACCAGATCAATACACCTGGTGGTCGAATCGCGGTGCGGCCTGGGCGAAGAACGTGGGCTGGCGCATTGACTACCAGATCACCTCGCCCGGGCTCGCGGGCGCGGTGCGCGCGGCACAGATCTACAAAGCCCAGCGCTTTTCCGATCACGCGCCGCTGATCATGGATTATGAGTTCTAGCTCGATGCCGGTCGCCAAACCCAGACTGCGCGAGATCTTTTCCAGCCCCAAGCTGCTGGTGATCATGGCGCTCGGCGCCGCCTCCGGATTCCCCAACCAGATCACCGAGAGCGCCCTGCAGGCCTGGCTCAAGGATGCCGGCACCAGCAATACCACGATCGGACTGCTCAGTTACGTCGCCATTCCCTATCTGCTGAAATTTCTCTGGGCGCCGCTGCTCGATCGCTTCCCGCTGCCCTTGCTCGGACGCAAACGCGGCTGGATGTTCGTCATTCAGCTCAGCCTCGCACTGGCCATTGCCATGTTCGCCCTGCAGAACCCAAGCGTTTCCCTGACGGCGGTCGCGGTTACCGCACTGATCGTGGTTTTCTTCTCCGCATCCCAGGACATCGTCATAGACGCCTATCGGGCCGACGTGTCGCTACCGCATGAACGCGGGCTCGCTGCCGCGGCCAACAATCTGGGTTATCGGGCCTGTGCCTGGCTGGCCTTCGCCGCAGCACTGGTGATGGCCGACCACTTTGGCTGGCGCCTGGCCTTTCTGGTGCTGGCCGCCGTAATGGCGGTTTTTGCGCTGGTCACCTGGTTCGCGCCGGAACCTGCATACCAGGCGCCGCCGCCGACCTCGCTGCGCGAGTCGGTGCTGACGCCGCTGCGTGAACTGCTCGGTTCGCCCGGCGCACTGGGGTTGATCGGCGTGATCGTCACGTTCAAGATCGGCAACGCCCTGGCGCTCAAGCTGTTCACGCCGTTTCTGATGGACATCGGCTTCAGCAAGACCGAGATTGGCCTGGTGGCAAAAGCGGTGCTCACCAGCAGCGCTATTGTCGGTGGCATTCTGGGCGGCTTGTGGATGATCCGTCTCGGGCTGCTGCGCTCGATGCTGCTGTTCGGTGCCATGCAGACTGTGACGACCCTGTCGTTCTACGTGCTGGCGACAGTGGGCAAGAGCTTTCCGATCATGATCGCTGCAACTGCCATCGAGAACCTGTCGGCGGCGATGGGCAATATTGCCGAGGTCGCGCTGATCATGGCGCTGTGCAATGCACGCTTCAGCGCCTTTCAATACGCGCTGCTCTCGGTGCTTGCGCTGCTGCCGCGCTATCTGCTCGGTGGCCCGGCCGGCTGGCTGGCCGATCATGGCGGCTGGAGCGTCTACTTCGTGGTCGCCTTCCTGGTCGGCCTGCCCGGACTGTTCATGGTGTGGTTGATGCGCGATCGCATCGCGGCGCTCGATGTCCAGCGTTGAGATCGATCTGGAGCGCGTGCTGTGCCGGCTCGAGGACCTGCGGGCGACAGGTTGCCGGGAATTTCGACTCGGCGGCGGCGACTGGCCGCTCAGGGGCCTGGTGCTCGACCTCGGCCCTGCAGGTGGCGCCGCTGCCGGCGTGCGCGCCTATGTCAATCGCTGCCCGCATCGCGCGCTGCCGCTGAATCTGCTGCCCGATCGCTTCCTGAGCCACGATGGCACGATGATTGTCTGCTGCATGCACGGCGCTCTGTTCGAGAAGACCACGGGCCTGTGCGTGGCTGGGCCGTGCGTTGGCGGGTCACTGACTCCCATACCGGTGTGCGTCATCGACGGGCTGGTGCTGCTGGGGGAGAGTACCGAACAGGCGCGAAGCCGGTAACATCGCGGGATGTCACTGCTCTCACTACTTGGGGCCGAACTGGCCTACGGGCTCACGCCGCTGCTCGATCAGGCCTCCTGCACGCTCAATGAAGGCGAGCGCATCGGCCTGATTGGCCGCAATGGCACCGGCAAGTCGACGCTGCTCAATGTCATTGCCGGCCGCACCACGCTCGATGGCGGCGCGCTGCAGCGCCGCGAGAATCTGCGCATCGCGACCGTGGAGCAGGAGCCGCTGCTGCCTCCGGCTGCGACGCTGCTGGAAAGCCTGCGCATCCGCGGCAATTTCGAAGCGCTCGACGACGATCGCTATCGCTGGCACACCGAAACACGGCTGGTGGAATACGCCACACGCCTCGGGCTCGACAGTTCGGTGGATCCGGCCATGGCCTCAGGCGGCGAGCGCAAGCGCGCGGCACTGGCGCTGGCCTTCGCGCTCGACCCCGATCTGCTGCTGCTCGATGAGCCGACCAATCACCTGGATCTTTCTGCCATCGCACAGCTCGAAGAGCTGCTGGCGAAAGGCCCGACGCTGGTGTTCGTCACGCATGATCGCTGGTTCCTGGATCGGGTCGCCACGCGCATACTCGAGCTCGATCGGGGCTGGTTGCGCAGCTACCCTGGCAACTACACCGCCTATGAATTGCAGAAGACCTCGGAACTCGCGGCTGAAGCGGTCGGCAAGCGCAAGTTTGATAAATTCTGGGCGCAGGAAGAAGTCTGGATTCGCCGTGGCGTCGAAGCGCGACGCACCCGCAACGAGGGTCGCGTGCGCAGGCTCGAACAGCTGCGCGTGGCGCGCGCCGAGCGGCGCGAGCGCATTGGCAATCTCCGGCTGGCCATCGATGCCAGCGAGCGCTCGGGTAAGCTGGTTGCCGAGCTCGAAGGCGTCAGCAAATATTTTGGCGATCGCGCCATCGTCAGCAATCTGAATCTGCGCCTCATGCGTGGTGATCGGCTGGGGCTGCTGGGGCCGAACGGCGTCGGCAAGACCACGCTGCTGCGGCTGATTCTCGGCGAGACCGAACCCGATTCCGGCAGCGTGCGCCTCGGCACTAATCTGCAGGTGGCGTATTTTGACCAGCTGCGTGCGCAGCTCGATCTCGATCAGACTGTGGCCGACACCATTTCCGCCGGCTCCGACTGGGTGGAGGTCGGCGGCGAACGTCGCCACATCAGCAGTTACCTGGCCGACTTCCTGTTCTCCGCCAAGCGCGCCGCCACCCCGGTACGGGCGCTCTCCGGCGGCGAGCGCAATCGCCTGTTGCTGGCGCGACTGTTTGCGCGACCCGCCAACGTGCTGGTGCTCGATGAGCCCACCAACGATCTGGATATCGAATCGCTGGAGCTGCTGGAATCGGCCTTGCAGTCCTTCGCGGGCACACTGCTGCTGGTCAGTCACGATCGCGTGTTCGTCGACAACGTCGTCACTCAGACTCTGGTGGCCCAGGGCGATGGCCGCTGGCAGGAATATGTGGGCGGCTACAGCGACTGGCTGGCGCAGCGCTCGGCGCTCGCCAGCGGCGCGGCCGGCGGCGCGCCGCTGCGTGCCGGGGATTCATCCAGGCCCGCAAAAGCGGCGCGCGCCAAGCTGTCGTACAAGGATGCGCGCGAACTTGCGGCCCTGCCCGACCAGCTGGTGGCGCTCGAGAACGAGCAGCGGGCGCTGCACGAACGCATGAGTTCGCGCGACTATCATCGCGTTGACGCCGCCAGCATGCGGAGCGACAGTCTGCGTGCGGCCGCCATTGAAGTGGAGCTGCATGAAAAACTTGAGCGCTGGGAATATCTGGAGCGCCAGGCTGGCAGCAGCGCCAGGCCCTGAGATTCAATCAGCATGGCCGGAGCCTCAGGCGTTTTCGAACAGATCGAGTCCGCCGTCGCTGTTGGCATTGAGGGTGCGATCGTCCTGCGTAGGGTCGATGCCGCTGCGCTCGTCTTCGGGTTCGACGTCGACTGAACCGTGCCAGTCTTCGGGTGGCTCGGCATCGCGGATGGCGCCGCTGGCGCGCTGGGTGTGCCAATCGTGCAGCTCGAATTCTTCCAGCGTGCCATCGAAGAACTGCACCTCCACAGTACCCGCAGTATCGTCGATGGCGACCACTTCGAACAGCTCGTTGTCATGGAGCCGATACCAGTCGCCTATGCCAGGTTGTTGCACGGTCATCGCGGCACCTCCGGACTGATGTTGCACCCGAGCGCGGCGCGGTACAAGAGCGAAATGTGTCGCCAATGAGCGCATTTGCGATAGCCGCTCACACTGGTGCGACATCGGCGTACACTGTTGCGGTGCGTCAGCCGCGGCGGCGATAACTGAAGTCGCTGACCGTATGGCCAAGTTGCAGTCCACGACGCTCGAAGCGTGTCAGCGCGCGCAGTGTCGCTGCGCGCGCGTCGCCCGTGCCTGGGTCCAGGCGTTCGAACAGTGGACAGGCATCGAGGACCATTTGCATGTGCTCGGCGTACGGCGCCCAGTCGGTTGCCAGCAGCAGTCGGCCGCCGCTGCGCAGGCGCATGGCCAGCAGTTCGACGAATTCGGGCTGGATAAGGCGGCGTTTGTGATGGCGTTCCTTCGGCCAGGGGTCAGGAAACAGGATCTGCACCTCGTCGAGTGCGGCGACTGCGATCTGCGCCTTGAGTACTTCGATCGCATCGTGACAGGCGACCCGAATATTGTTCAACGCTGCCGCCATCGCCGCGTTCAGCAACTGTCCGACGCCGGAGCGATGCACTTCGACACCCAGGAAGTCGCGCTCCGGTTCGGCCACGGCTCGCGCCAGCAGGTGTTCGCCGTTGCCGAAGCCGATTTCCAGGGTGCGCAGGGCGGTGCGTCCGAACAGAACGTCGAGATCGACAGTCTGCGAGTTGAAATCGAGCCCAAAGCGCGGCCAGTATTCGCTCAGTGCGCGTGCCTGCGAATTGGTGACGCGGCCGCTGCGCCGCACGTAGGAGCGGACAGTACGAAAGTGTGGGGGCGGCGCCTCGCTCATCCGCCCATGGTCGGCGTTTTTCAGGCGGCGGTAAAGTCGCTGCCGGCAGCCAGCGGGAATCGCAACACAATGACCAGACCACGATCCTGCTCGCCGCTGCGAACTTCGATATGCGCGTCATGCAGATCGGCGATGCGCTGCACGATTGACAGGCCGAGTCCGCTGCCGTAATCCTGACTGCCGCTTACCCGGTAGAAGCGCTCAAATATGCGCGCGCGCTCCTCGGGCGGTACCCCCGCACCCTGATCGCTGACCACCAGCTCAACGTGCTCCTCATGCTGCGCGCAGCTGATGGTCACGCGCGACGGCGTTGGCGAATAGCGGATGGCGTTGTCGATCAGATTGCGCAGCAGAATGCCCAGCAGATCGCGATCGCCGCGCACCATTGCCGTGGCAGCGTTGGTCTCCAGCTGTATCTGCCGGCGGGCAGCGAACGGCTGTTGTTCTTCTGCCTGTGCACACACCAGGGTCGCCAGATCGACGACCGTAAAGCGCTGCCGGGCATCGCTGCCGGTATCGAGCCGCGCCAGCGCCAGCAGCTGCTCGATCAGTCGTCCGCTGCGATCGACACCGATGAGCAGGTCAGCGGAAGCGTTCGAAAATTCCTCCGGGCTGCGCGCGCCCTGCATGACCTGGGCGTTGGCACGTATCGCGGCCAACGGCGCACGCAGTTCATGGGCGGCATCGGCGGTGAAGTGGCGCTCCAGATCGAGGGCCTCGCGCATGCGCTCCAGCAGGCGGTTGAGCGCAGTCAGCAACGGGGTTACTTCCTGCGGCACATACTGCGCGTCGATGGGCCGCAGGTCGCCAGGGGTGCGCGCCGCGACCCGTTGCGCGGCGGTGCGCACCGTGCGGAAACTGTGGGCAATGATCCACCAGATCAGGACACTGCCCAATGGCAGCAATACCCCCAGGGTGGTGACCAGTCCCCAGAAGAAGGCCGGCGGCAGTTCGCGGCGATAGTGCAGCGACTCGGCGATCTGCAACAGCAGCGTGTGACCGCGATTCCAGGTAGCAAAACTGCGCCACGCCTCGCCGTCAATCCTGGCCCAGCCGAACCCGGTGGCGGTCAGCGGCATGAGTGGCGTCACTGGCGTGTCCGTGGTGCGGTAGGACGAGCGCAATTCAGGCGTCCATATCTGATAGCGAAAGGCAAACGGCCCCGGCTGGGTTTCGGCACGCAGTAGCGCTTCGCCGAGCGTTGGCCCGTGCTCTTCGATCTCGTGCTGCGCCAGTTCCAGCAGCAGCTCAGCCGTCTGGCGCATCGATTCATCGAACAGGTGCTGGCTGGTGGTGCGCGCGCTGTAATACATCGCCGCGGCACCGGCGGCCACCAGGGCGCAGCTGACGGCTATCATCAAGGCCAGCAGGCGGCCGCGCAGCGACCAGCCGGCGGCGGACTCAGCCCGCGGCGTGTGCGGCACTAAACTGCTGAGGCTCATCAATCATGTAGCCATGGCCGTGCACGGTGCGAATCAGATCGCGACCGAGCTTGCGGCGCAGGTGATGTACGTGCACTTCGACCGCGTTGCTCTCGATCTCGTTGCTCCAGCTGTAGAGCGCATCCTGCAGCTGGGTGCGGCTCAGTACCTTGCCGCGATTTTCGAGCAGTTGCATCAGCAGGGAGAATTCGCGTGCGGTCAGCGGCACGTCGACGCCAGCGAGCGCGACGCTGCGCGCCGCCGGATTGACCAGCAGGGCGCCATGCTCGATGAGGGTTTGCGCCCGACCCACCGAGCGGCGCGACGCTGCGCGCAACCGAGCGCCAAGTTCCTGCAGATCGAAGGGTTTGATCACGAAGTCGTCGGCACCGGCGTCCAGGCCCAGGATGCGATCGGGTATTTCGTCGCGCGAAGTGATGATCAGTACCGGGGTCATGCAGCCGGCAGCGCGTAACTTCTGCAGCATCGGCATGCCGCCCTGGCGCGGCAGCCCGAGATCCAGCAGCACTGCGGCGTATTCGCCCGACAGCGCCGCGCTCTCGCCAGCTACGCCATCGCGCACCCAGTCGACCGCATGACCCTGCTGCTGCAGGCCGGTCTGCACGGCCTTGCCCAGCTGCGCGTCGTCTTCAACAAGTAGCACCCGCATGATTCACCTGCACCCGTGCCCGGGCTGCCATCCCAACCTAAAGCGGGGGTATTAGACACATCTTAAGGATATTCCATCAAGCGTCTTCAGATCAGGGTCCGCGCGGCACCGATGAGAGCGGCAATGATCAGTACAGCCACCGCTGCGAATGACAGGCTAAAGCCCGGGCCGCGTTTACTCGGCTCTTTGACATATGCCTGCGCGTACAGCGTTCGACCAACAAGATAGAGCACGCCGGTGATGGCGGCTAAACCTGGTGACCAGTACCTGGCTGCCAGCCACAGGGCGGGCAGAAAGGCGACCAGCATTTCGACGCTGTTGGCCTGCACACGAAACCAGGCCTCAAAGATGGGGTGCCCGGTAGTGGCCGGAGCCTTGATGCCATATTTGCCGCGGGCTCTGCCCACCAGCGCGCCGAAAACCAGCAATTGGACCAGTGCGAGCAAGCCGACGATGTCTACCCAGACCATGTTGTTCCCCTTGAAGCGCTATTACCCAGCCCGGGTCCATGGTACCGCGCGCTGTGACGCAGTTCCCGCTTTCCGCGTGCACTGCTCACATGCCGTCAAAAACCTGAACCAGGCCTTAACTCCTGGTCGCCACCAGGCGACAGAATCCCCGCCAATGTGACATTAACCCGCTGGTCGGGATGGCGAGGACCCAGATGGAGAGCTCAAGTTTGCAGGTACTGGATAGTCGCTCGGGCGCGCGCTGGTGTGCGCTGGTGCTTACCGCGGCGCTGCCGACGCTGGCGCTCACCGGGGCGATGCTGCTCGCCGATGCGCCACGCAGCAATCAGCTGTTCTTCGCGATAGTAGCCAGTGTAACGGTCATTCTGGCCGGCGCCGCGGCCGTGAACCTGCGGCGGCGTCATTCCCAGCAGATCGATGGCCTGGTGGCTGCTACCCGTCGACTCGGGCGGCGTGAATTCGCGCAGGTGCCGGGTTCGGCAATGCAGGAATTTGACGAGGCCAGCGCCTGGCGGCTGGGCCAGGTTTATGCGGATGCGGCTTCGCGCCTGCGGCGTGAATTCGGCAAGCTGCATTCGGTCCTGGAAATGGATCGCTGGCTGCTATCGGTTGGCGTCACAGAAGAGATGGTGCGTGGCGTGCTGCCCCTGATTGCCGAGGTGCTGCAGTGTCGCGCGGTCTCAGTTGTGCTGCTCGAGGAGACCTCGGGCGATAGCGCGCGCTGTTTTGATTTTATCAGCGAGTCCCGGGTGCCGATGCCGGCTCCGCGCAGCATCGCCATCAATGCCCAGCAGCTGCGTGCCGCCAGTGCCCACGAGGCCGGGCTTGAGGTGGGCGCCGTCGGCGTCGATGCCGAGGAATTCCTTGGTGGCCTGACGGCTTCTGGTGCGCAGGCTTTCCGCCTGTGTCCGCTGGAATATCGCGACCAGGTGTGTGGCTTTCTGTGCGTGGGCTACCGGGTCGATGCGCATGCCCAGGAAGATGCGGGTCTTGGCGCCAATGACATTGCCGATCGCCTGGGGCTGGCGCTGGCCGGTCGCGCGTCGGGCCCGCAGCTCGCGCCGCCAATCGAAGCTAACGTGTCACCACCCGCCAGGACGCGCTCACCGCTTGAAACCGGCATGCAGCGCGCGCTGCAGCGCGAAGAATTCGCTCTCGCCTACCAGCCGATCGTGAGCGCCCATTCGCGCCACGTCAGCGCTGTCGAAGCGCTGGTGCGCTGGCCCAACGGCAGCGATGGCAGCAGCCGGCTGGCAGCGGAATTCATTCCGGTCGCGGAAGAGAGCGGCCTGATTGTGGATCTGGGCGATTGGGTGCTGCGCGCCGCCTGTGCCCAGTTTGACAGCTGGCAGCGCAGCGGTCTGACCCTGGACTACATCGCCGTCAATGTTTCGGCACGGCAGCTGCGCCACTCCGGGTTGCTCGCGACGGTGCTCGCCTGCCTGCAGCGCAGCAGCATGCAGCCCTCGCAGCTGCAGCTCGAGATTACCGAAAGCATGTTGCAGGAAGGGCCGCAGGCGGTGGCCCTGCTGCGCGAGCTGGCGCAGCGCGGCGTGCGCCTTGCCCTGGATGATTTCGGCGATGGCAATTCATCCCTGAGCGCGGTCCGTGATCTGCCGGTTAGCGCGCTCAAGATCGACCGTTCCTGCGTCGCCGGCCTCACTGTTAACGAATCGGTGCGCTCACTGGTGCGCGCGGTGATCGGCATGGGCGCCGCGACTGGCAAGCTCGTGATCGCCGAGGGCGTCGAACAGGCCGGACAGCTCGAATTCCTGGAGGCGGCGGGTTGCGATGCCCTGCAGGGCTTCCTGTTTTCCCCGGCGCTGGCGGCGGCGGAGATTCCGGGGTTCGTGGCCTCGTACACCGAAGCGCCCAGCATGGTGGCCTGACACATGATCGCAGGATCGTTGGTCGCTGCCGACAATTGTCAGCCCGAGATCGGCCGCCTATGATCGGCCGCAGCTGCCGGACAATTGGCCGCCGGCGCGGAGAGCGACATTGCGAATTCTGACGGCGACGCTGTTGCTCGCGCTTTCCCTGGCAGGTTGCGGCGGTGGCGGTGGCGGTGGCGGCAGCACGCAACTGGCGCCAGCATGGCAGTCGGGCGTGTTTCAGGCGGCGAGCAGCTTTGCCGACAAGTGCGCCATGCCGCGCAGCGGCACCGACCCCGTCACCAAGACGCCTTACCCTGATCGGGCCGGAACCCTGCTCGATGAAAAGAACTGGTTGCGTTCCTGGAACAACGATCTATACCTCTGGTACAGCGAAGTGCTTGACCAGAACCCGGCAAACTTTGCCACCACCCTGGCTTACTTTGACGTCCTGGCAACCACGGCCGTCACGCCATCTGGCGCGCCCAAGGACAAATTTCATTTCACCTATGACACGGCTACCTGGGAGGCGCTCGCGCTGACTGGTTCACAGGCGGGTTATGGCGCGCAGTGGATCATTCTCACCAGGGCTCCGCCGCGCAGTGTGGTGGTCGCCTATACGGAGCTTAATTCGCCCGCGACCGCGCCGGCAGCGAATCTGCAGCGTGGTGAAGCAGTGATCGAGGTCGACGGCGTCAATCTGCCCAATGCGACCACCCAGGCGGACATAGACATTCTGAACGCCGGACTGTTTCCGTCGGCCGCGGGCCGGCTGCATACCTTCCTGATTCAGGCACCCGGCGGCGCTACTCGTACCATAAGCATGATCTCGGCCGATGTCGTTGCGGCCTCGGTGCAGAATACGAAGACCATAACCACGACGAACGGCACCGTCGGCTACCTGCTCTTCAACGACCATCTGGCCACCGCCGAGCGCGCGCTGTACGACGCCTTTACGACCCTGCGGGCCGCCCACATCACCGATCTCGTGATCGACATCCGCTACAACGGCGGCGGCTACCTGGATATCGCCAGTGAAGTGGGCTACATGGTCGCGGGCGCCAGTCGCACCAGCGGCAAGACCTTCGACCTTACGCAGTTCAACGACAAGCATCCAACCACCGATCCGGTGACAAAAACGGCTATCACGCCAATGCCGTTTCATACCGAATCGCTGGGATTCGCCGCGGCTCTGGGCGCCGGCCTGCCGCTGCCCACTCTCGACCTGACGCGGGTGTTCGTGTTGACAGGTCCGGACACCTGTTCCGCGAGCGAGGCGGTCATCAACGGATTGCGGGGTGCCGGCGTCGAGGTGATCCAGATCGGTTCGACTACCTGCGGCAAGCCCTACGGCTTTTATCCTACCGACAACTGCGGCACGACCTATTTCTCGATTCAGTTCCGGGGCGTGAATGCCCTGAACTTCGGTGACTACACCGATGGTTTTTCGCCGCAGAACACCGTAGGAGTAACCGGTGGCACGCCGGTCGGCGTGCTGTTGCCAGGTTGTTCAGTGGGCGATGATTTCAGCCATCAGCTGGGCGATCCGGCCGAGGCGCGACTGGCCGAAGCACTGGTCTACAGCCAGAACAACACCGGCATGTGCACTGCGCCGCCGAGCGGGATCAGCAAGTCGCTGCGCGTGCAGAGTGATGCGGCAATGGACGGCCATCTGCCGGCTTCGCCGCGGCGCGCACTGATGCTGCCGCGACCATTGAACTGAGGGGCACGCCCGCCAGGGGTTGACGGTTACCCACAAGCGCCGCGCCAGGGCTTATGATCGTGCCCCTGTCATGGAAGAACATCAGGTTACCGCGGTGGTTTGCGCCAATTGTGCGACCCCAGGCACGGGCAGCTATTGCGGCCGTTGCGGCCAGCGGTTCGACACCCATATTTATTCGCTGTGGCACTTCCTGGGCGAGGCCACCGAGGTGCTCACCCACGCCGATTCGCGCGTCTGGAACACCCTGCTGCCTTTGCTGGCGCGCCCGGGTTTTCTGACGCGCGAGTTCTTTGCCGGCCATCGCGCCCGCTATCTGCAGCCGTTCCGCCTGTACGTGATTCTGAGTGTGCTGTTCCTGCTGCTGGCGGGCTGGTTGAACAGCGCCACGCCGGCGGTGAATATCCAGGCCGGCGCAATCGACGTCAGCAAGTGCAGCAGTAACCTTCAGACCGACGTGCCCGGTGGCTCCTGGTTAAGGCCGCGCTTGATGGTCGCCTGCCAGAAGATCCTGACCAAGGGTGGCCGCGAGCTGGGCCAGAGCGTCGTGCATAACCTTGGGCGTGGCATGTTTGTCTTTCTGCCGCTGCTGGCGGGCTTCATGAAGCTGTTGTATTGGCGGCCGCGCCGCTACTACCTCGAGCATCTGTTGCTGCTGCTGCACAACCACGCTTTCGTTTTTCTGTGGCTGTCAATCTGGCTGCTGGCGACACATTGGCTCAGCTCACAAGGTTGGGCGGGCCTGTTTAGCCTGGCAATGGGCGCTTACCTGGTCCGCTACCTGTACCGATCCATGAAACTGGTCTACGCGCAATCGGGCTCGCTCACCTTTCTGAAATTCACGGTGCTGCTGTCCGCCTACCTGGTCTGTGGCCTGATCATGCTGCTGGCCACCACTCTGTTCAGCGCCGTGACCCTCTAGGGCTGCGTGCGCTCGTCGTTCGCCGGGTACTCGACTCCGCCCTTCATGACGAAGCGCACCTGCTCGAGCCGCTTGACGTCGGCGAGCGGATCGCCCTGAACGGCCACCAGGTCGGCGAACTTGCCCGTCGCGACGCTGCCGAGCCGATCGCCCCAGCCAAGCAGCTCAGCAGCCACCACGGTCGCCGAGCGCAGCGCCTGCTCGGGCGTCATGCCGTACTTCACCATGAGCGCGAATTCCCGCGCCGGGTTGATGTGCCAGTCAAAGCCGCCGATATCGGTGCCGAAGGCGATGCTGACGCCCGCCTTGAGCGCGCGGCGAAACGTATTCTCATGGATAGCGAGCATATCGAGCCACACCGGGGCCCCCGCACCGGCGCGGCCCTTGGCGACGTACTCGCCAACATAGATTGTGGGCACGTAGTAGATGCCCTTCTGCACCATCGTGCGCAGGTCCTCGTCGGCGATGTAGTTGCCGTGCTCGATGCTGTCGACTCCAGCCTCGACTGAGTTGTGCACGCCGTAGAGCGCCATGGCGTGCGCGGCAATCCGGTGGCGCTGGCGGTGGGTCTCATCGACGATCGCCTTGAGTTCATCCAGCGTGAAGGTCGGAATGTCGTCGAGCACACCATTGCCGGCGACGCGATAGCTTCGATCGGCATAGACCTTGATCCAGTCGACACCGTGCGAGAGCTGCTCGCGCACGGCCCGGCGCCCGCCCTCGACGCCGTCGACTTCCTGTACGCCCTTGGGCATGACGAGCGCCGGTGCATAGCCGAGCAGCGGATAGGCGCCGGTAACGTCCATCGAACGGCCGGCAACCTGCATGCGCGGCCCCGGAATGATGCCGCGCTCGATGGCATTGCGAACATCGACGTCGGCGTAGCCGGCGCCCTCGGTTTCGACGTCGCGGATGGTCGTGAACCCCCACGACAGTATGCGGCGCGCATTCATCGTGGCGAGGATCGTCCGGTACTCGGGCGACTGCTTGAGCAGCTGCGCGTCGTAGTCCTCCGCGGTGATGTCTCCCTGGAGGAGCACGTGCGTGTGGGTGTCGATGAGGCCCGGAAGACAGGTCAGGCCCGAGAGATCCGTAACCAGGCCGGGGGGTGGGGGTCCATCCGCCGACCGCAGCTCGCCAAAGCGATCGCCGCGGATCTCGATCAGCACCGGCCCGCGCGTCGGCCCGCTGCGGCCGTCCCACAGTGCTCCGCAGCGCAGCCAGTGGCTCGAAGGTGCGGGCACGGTGGCCGGTTCGGCGGCCGAGGCGTGCGCGGCCGCGCCAAGCAGGCCAAGCAGCAGCATGGCGCGCGGCATGTAGGATCGGGGGTTGAATGCAGTCATGGCGAATGAGCCTTGGCAGCCGGGGCAGCTACTCTAGTGCGTTTGAAGCCCCTCGGCTAATACCTGCGAGCCGCCGGACGCTTTGCGGATCGGCGTATTGGGCCGTAAACTTGAGACCCGCCGCGGGTGTAGTTCAATGGTAGAACTGCAGCTTCCCAAGCTGCTAACGTGGGTTCGATTCCCATCACCCGCTCCAGATTTCACACGCGCAGCCAGGCTGCCAGGGAGCAGCGGCCATGCTTGAACTGCATGCTGTGGATTTGCGCGCCGATCAGGCGGCGCAGGAATACATCAAGCACGAGACGGTGAGCGTCAGTTTCGCGACTGCGGCCGGCGTGCTCACTTCGCGTGTCGGCCAGAATCACTATGTGGCCGGCGATGCGTTGATCACGGGCGCAGATGGCGATTGCTGGTGCGTAGCGCGCGAACGCTTCGATGCCGGCTACCTGCCGCTGGCGCCGACCACGCACGGTGCGCCGGGGCGCTATCGCAATCGGCCGCGGCCGGTGCTGGCCAGACAGATGGCTACAGCGTTTCGCTGCGCACGCAGCGCCGGCGGCGACCGGCTGCAGGGCCAGGCGGGCGACTGGCTGCTGCAGTACGCCCCAGGCGATTACGGCATCGCCACCAATGCGCGCTTTCGCCTGGTGTACCGCCTGCCGGCCTGACTCACCATACGCGACAGCGCTTGTTGCTCACCATCGGTTGCGCGGACTTGCAGGCGAAGGCGTGTTCGAACTCGGGCATGTTCACGACCAGGCCATTCACCCGGTAGCGGCCCGGCGAGTGCGGATCGGTCTTGGCATGCAGCCGCAGGTTTTCCGGGCGGTTGTTTTCGCAGGCCCATTGCGCATAGCCCACAAAGAAGCGCTGCTCGGGCGTCAGTCCGTCGCGACTCTCGAGCTGGTCATGGGCTGTCTGCGCCGCCCAGGCCATATGCGCGAGGATCAGGCCGCCCAGATCGGCGACGTCTTCGCCCAACGTCAGCCGGCTGTTGATGTGAATGTCATCGATCACCAGGTATTGCGCATACTGATCGACAACGCATTGCGTGCGTTCCTGGAAATTTTTCGCATCGCTCGCTATCCACCAGTCCTTGAGATTGCCGGCTGAGTCGAACTGACGACCTTCATCGTCAAAGCCGTGCGTCAATTCGTGGCCAATCGTGCCGCCGGTGTTGCCGTAGTTGGGTGCATCGTCGAGCCTGGGATCGTAAAGCGGTGGCTGCAGTACGCCGGCCGGGAAGTTGATATCGTTCATCTGCGGGTTGTAATAGGCGTTCACCGTTGTGGGCGTCATGCCCCACTCACTGCGATCGAGTGGCTTGCCGATCTTTGCGAGCTGGCGCTGCGCTTCAAAGGTGGCGGCTCGCTGCACGTTGCCGAAGTGGTCGTCAGCCCGGATGCTCACGGCGCCGTAGTCGCGCCAGTGATCGGGGTAACCGATCTTGTTCACGATGCTATCGAGTTTCGCGAGCGCCTGCTGCCTGGTGGCAGCGCTCATCCAGCCCAGCGATTCGATGTCCTGGCGCATGGCCTGTTCGATCTGCCGTGTCATCCTGAGCGTGGCCGCCTTGAGCTCGGGCCCGAAGACGCGGGCGACGAACTCGCGCCCCAGCGCTTCGCCCAGCAGCGTATCGACCTGCGTCACGCAGCGCTGCCAGCGCGGCTTCTGCTGCTCTACGCCGCGCAGCGTGTGATCAAAGTAGGCAAAGCGTTCATCTTCAAAAGCCCTGGACAGGTACGGGGCCGCGCTGTGCGCGGCATGCCAGCGCAGATAGGTCTTCAGATCCGCAAGACTGATCGAGCCCAGCAGCCGGTCGAAGGCCGCATAGAACTTCGGCTCGGCGATGTTCAGGACCCTGATGTCGGCAAGACCCAGAGGCTGCAGGTAACTGGCCCAGTTGAAGTGCGGCGTGAGGCGCGCGAGCGCGGGCCGTTCGAACTTGTGGAACAGCTTGTAGGGGTCGCGCCGCTCGACGCGCTTGAGCGAGGCCTGGGCGAGCTGTGTTTCCAGGCGCAGCACCGTCGCGGCGTTGCGGGCCGCCGCCGCCGGGTCATCACCCAGCAGGCCAAATACGCGCGTCAGGTGCTGGTTGTATTGCGTGCGCAGCTGGCGGGCGTGTGCATCAGTGTCGGTGTAGTAGTCGCGATCCGGCAGCCCCAGGCCGCCGGCATCGGCAAAGGCAATGATCTGGGTCGAATCGCTGAAATCCTGATTGGATCCGAAACTGAAGAAGAAGCCGGCATCGCCACTGCTCAGCTGCAGTTGACTGAGCAGCGCGGGCAGGGCGTTCTTGCTGTGCAGCGCCGCGATGCTGGTGAGCATCGCGGCCAGCGGCCTGGCGCCGGCCTGTTCGATCGCCGCCTCATTCATGCAGGCGGCGAAATAATCGCCGATCTTCTGTTGGTTGTCGCTGCGCTCAACCTGCTGCTGCGCCAGGCCTGCGAGTATGCCCCACAGGAATCTCTGGTTGTCGTGATAGAGCTTGCCGTACACGCTCCAGCTGGCCTGATCGGCGGGGATAGGGTTGTGCGCCATCCAGCCGCCGCAGCTGTATTGGTAGAAATCGACGCACGGGTCGGCGCTCCTGTCCATGGAGGGCAGGTCGAGACTGGGTGTATAGGGGAAACTGGTCAGCGGTTGTTCATTGCTATCGGCAGCTGCTATTCGGATGCAGCAGAGCGCGAGCAGGGCGAGCGTGATGGTGCGGGTGCGCATGGTCAGATTCCCGGCGTTGTGATCCAGATCGCGTTAGCGTACCGCCTGCAGATCGTGAATGCGATAGCTTATGAAATCGTCGATGAGTGCGCGATCGGCACAGTCGAGCAGCAGATTGCGGCAGCGCTGCGCCACACTGAGCGCTGCCTGCGCGCCGGCGTCCAGCGGAACACCGGCAAAGCGCAGCAGCTCACTGCCCAGGAATGGCACGTCGAGTGCCTCGGGCGATGTGGTCACTCCGGGAGCGCCGAAATTAGCGCTCAACTGATGGTAGGTGAGAAAGCGCAGCTGCGCCGCGCCTGCATTGGTCGCCAGGCGCGTGACATTCATGTCGGCCATGGTATTGATAAAAGCTTTGGCGAAGTCCGGTTGATGATCGCCAAACCAGCCAAGCACGCGCGGCCGTGGCGCCGCCAGCCAGCTGCGGCGCAGCGCTGCAAGATCCCGGGCGGAATCGTCCAGGCGCGCCAGGTAGTCGGCCAGTGGTCGACCCAGCCGCTTTTCCACGGTGTGCACGCCTGCTGGCAGCGGGCCAACCCATTCGCCATGCGGACCGTGATTGCGGATCGTCAACATGAATATGAACAGCGGTCGCTGATCGTGGCTTTCCCTGAGGATGGTGAGCGCCTTGTCAAACAGCGTGCTATCGCGCACCGCATGCCAGTCATCCGGGAGCTGCAGATCCTGCGCGGCATAGATCTCATCAAAGCCGTAGTAGCGGTAAGCGGAGCGTGCACGCAGAAAATCGGCGCCTACCGCGGAGAACACCATCGTGCGATAACCGAGGCTGCGCAGATACTGCGGCAACGATTGGCGCAGACGCGGCGCGAGCGACACGGGCGCATAGGCACCGCCGCGCCCGAAGCTGCGCCAATCGAAACCTGCGAGAAAAGCGAACTCGGTAAGCCAGGTGCCCCCGCCCGTGGTGTGCACCAATAGCGGACTTTGCAGCGTGCGCAGCGCGCTGGGTGGAGTGCGAAACATGGCGCTGTTGCAGGCCGGGTCGCGACACTTGCCGATCAGCTGTGGATCAAAGGTGCTTTCCTCGAGCACCATGAGTATGTCTGGCAGGCGCGCCTCCGCGGCAGCGCCAGCCGGCGTTGCGCTGCTTGCGCTGAGTATCTGCTCGGACATTGGAAAGCGCGTTTGCCGGCGCACCGGCGGAATGGTTGCCAGCATGTCGCGGTTTTCAAAGAACAGATTCAGTCGGTCGGCCCAGTGATCGGCCAGCTCCATGTGGCGCATGGTGAGAAATGCGCTCCAGGCGTCGCGATCATCCGCGGTACCGGCATGCGCCAGGGGCGGCGCAGTGCCGTAACCGATGCCGAGCACCGTGGCCAGGGCAACTGCCACGGTGAAACGCGCACCGTGGATCAGCGCGCTCGAGCGCGCCGGCCAGCGCGAGCGCTCGAGCCGCCAGCCGAAAAGCAGCAGCAACAGGAAGCCGGCGATGATGCCCAGAAAGTTCAGGCCCAGCGCCGGGTAGTTCAGGAACAGCTTCAGATCATCGAGCGGGTCGCGAAAGAAGAACTGCACATCGGCGAGCGTCAGCGGCATGCCGAGCAAGGATTGCATTACCGTGGAACTGAACAACACGGCGCTCAACAGGTAGAGCACCAGCAACAATGCCGTGAAGGGCCGGCGTGTAAGCGCGGCAAAGATGCCGAAAGTGCAGCCGGCCGCGATCAGGGTGGTGGCGTTGAGCACGGCTGGAGTCTATCAGCGCTGCGGCAGGTAATAGAGATCGATGGACTTGCCGACGCGTTGTACTGGCTGGTAGTCAGCCAGCCACGCATAGCCGTCGCCCGATTCTTTCAGCGCCAGCATGTCGATGGCGATCCAGCCGGTGACGCGCTGGCCTCGTGCCAGCAGCTGGTAGGGCGGCAGGTGCTCGCGGCTCAGATCGGCAGAGCCGCGATAGGCGATGTAGAGCGACGGCACGCGACGGCGCGCCAGGTCCAGCGACAGACGGCGCAGGTCCTGCCCCCAGTCCAGATCGGAATCGACCAGGATGCGCTCCGGGTGCGCGCCCGCGAAGCCGTTGAAGTAGGCCAGGTAGTCGGGATACGCGCTTACCACCGTGGCGACCTGCCAGAGCAGAAGTGCGCCCAGCAGGCTGCGCGCCCAGCGCGCGCGCAGGCGGTTCCAGAGTGCGACGCTGGCCGCGGCGGCGCCAACCGCCAGCAATGGGTACAGCACCAGCACGTGGCGCACGCCGATGTTGATGTGGCTGTACAGGCAGCAGAATATCAGCAGCGCGGCAAAGATCAGCGCCGGCGCCATGCTTGCAGGCCGTCGTTCGCGCCAGCCTTGCAGCGCCATCCAGACCAAGCCGGGGATGCCGAGCAGCAGCATCGGAATCGGTGTCTTGACGCCAAGCGCCACCGGATAGAAATACCACCAGCCGAGCAGATCGGTCTGACCCAGCAGGTAGGCCGGATGCCCATGGGTGTTGTGAAACTCAACGCCCAGAATGTTCAGCACCACTTCCTGCGCGCCCAGCGGCACGCGCCAGTGTGTTGCCAGGCCGTAGGCGAACTCGCGCAGCCGCCCGCTGTCGCCGACCAGTGCGTCGAGTGCGCGGTTCGGCCTGAAGTCTGGCGTGGTCAGATAGATGAGGTGTGGACCGTAAACCGCGACGCAGACGATGAGCGCCAGCAGCGCGGCGAGCGCGCCGCTGCCAAGATATGCCTTGACGCCCGGATGCAGGCTGGTGCCGCCGCTTGCCGCAGTGCGCATCGGTCGCCTATTCGACAGAATTTGCGTCGCGAACAACACCGCCGCAGCGATGCCAATAAAAGGCAGCGCCGACATCTTGGTGCTCACCGCCAACCCTGCCGCCAGCCCCAGGGCGGCGCCGCGCTGCACAGTTGGCGTGGCAATCCAGCGTTGCAGAAAATAAAAACTCAGTACGCACAGCGCAGTCACTGGAACATCCAGGGCCACGACGCCAGCGTGACCGAGTATCGCGGGCGTGCTGAGCAGGAACAGTGTACTCAACCAGGCGACAGGCTCACCGTGACTGTCCCGCACCCAGCGCCACAGGGCGAAGATCAGCACCACCAGGAACGGCAGCATTCCCATTCGCGCCAGGGTCAGCAGCGTGTCGTAACTGGCTCTCGAGTTATAGAGAATGTCGCGACCCGCTTCGACTCCGCTCGGACTCGCATCAACGCGCAGGCGGGCGCCCGCCAGGTGCGGACCGAGCGCGGCCGCAAGGCGCGCCAGTGGCGGGTGCTGATCGTCATAGAGGTATTGATCGCGATCGAGCAACGACATGCCGGCGGCGATGTGCTCGGGTTCATCCCAGACATTGCCGAACACGTGCCAGGTCGAGGCTACGAGCGCGCAGGCCAGCAGGGCGAGGGCGGGCAGTAGGAAGCGTCTGGCCGTGTACCACGGCGTCCTGATGTTGATGGTGGCTCTCGCAAAGGAAACTGTCGGCGGGCGCCGACAGGATACCCCAGCGGCCGGTCAGATCGATAATCGGCTCGCAACGGCCACGAATAATTATTCAGGGGCGAGCCGCAGATGACAAGCGGGAACACTCAGGATTTCATCGCGTTGAAGCAGGCGCTGCAGCTCTATGCAAAGCAGTGCGCGTCGCTGCCGCGCGAGCAGCGCTCCAGGGTGTCGCATGAAATGGGTGAGCTGCTGGTTGCGCTGGTGAGCGCGGCCGATAGCCTGAACGTCGACCTGGTGCGCGTCGCCGAAGAGTTCATCGCGCGCCGCGCCGCCAATTTGCCACGACTGGTGCAAGTGGGGCATCCTGAGGATCCGACTACCAGTTGAAGGCCGTGCGCGACACCGACCGGGTTGCTCCAGCGCTGATTTCCTGGCACGTGCGCCACGGCCGACACGATCTGCCGTGGCAGCGTGAGCCGACACCGTTTCGCGTCTGGATCTCGGAGATCATGCTGCAGCAGACCCAGGTGGCGACGGTCGTCGATTATTACGCGCGCTTCATGCAGCGCTTCCCCGATCTCGCTTCACTCGCCGCGGCGCCGCTCGATGACGTGCTGCATCTGTGGTCGGGCCTGGGCTATTACTCGCGAGCCCGCAATCTACATCGCGCCGCGCAGCTGGCGTACGCACAGCACGGTGGTGAATTGCCGTCCACGAGTGCGCAGCTGCTCGAGCTCCCCGGCATCGGCCGCTCCACTGCCGCGGCGATCCGTGCGCTCAGTGCCGGTGAACGCTGCGCGATACTGGACGGCAACGTACGCCGTGTGCTGATGCGCTATTTTGCGATTGCCGGCTCGCCCACGCAGCGCGCCGTCGAACAACAGCTGTGGCTGCTCGCCGAAGCCTGCACGCCGACGAGCGATGTTGCGACCTACACCCAGGCGATCATGGACCTGGGCGCCACCATTTGCGTACGACGCCGGCCCTTGTGTCCGGCCTGCCCGCTGGGCGAGCACTGTGGCGCGCGCCGCACCGGGCGCCAGCATGAAATTCCGGCGCCACGTCCGCGACCCGCGCGACGCTCGCAATCCGTGGTGATGCTGCTCGCGCAACAGGCCGACGGCTGCGTGCTGCTCGAGCGGCGTCCCGACAGGGGCGTATGGGGTGGCTTATGGAGTCCGCCGCAGTTTCCCAGCATTGCAGCGGCGCGCCTCTACGCCGATACGCGGCTTAACGCGGCGATACTCGAGCCGCAACCGCGCTTGATCATGCGTCATGCCTTTACGCACTTCGACCTGGAAATCACCCCAATCCTGGCGCGCTGCGCCGGACCCGCCGGTGTGATGGATGGACCCGCGACCCTCTGGTATAACGCCGCACAGCCGGAGCGCGTGGGCCTGCCGGCGCCCGTCACCACGCTGATCCGGAGCCTGTCATGAGCCGTATGGTCAATTGTGTAATCCTCAAGCGCGAAGCCCAGGGCCTCGATCGCCTCCCGTACCCCGGCCCGCTGGGCCAACGCATCTTCGAGAACGTCTCCCGCGAGGCCTGGACCCGCTGGGTGGCCCACCAGGTGATGCTGATCAATGAAAACCGCCTTTCGCCCATAGAGCCCAAGGCCCGCAAGTTCCTCGAAGCCGAGATGGAAAAGTTCTTTTTCGGCACCGGCTCCGAGCCCCCCGCGGATTTCAAGCCCGCGGGCGCCTGAGCCGCGTTATCAACCGGGTATTGGGTCTCTTGCCTTGACGCTTTGGCCCCCGGCCCGGTCTAATACGCGCCCTCCCGATCCGGCGGCCAGGTAGCTCAGTTGGTAGAGCAGCGGACTGAAAATCCGCGTGTCGGTGGTTCAATTCCACCCCTGGCCACCATCAAATTCGGGGTCTATTCCGGTCAGATAGCGGATAGAGCCGTTTCTGTCCCAGACCGGCATCTGCCCCGCTTGAAGCAGCCCAAGTCACTTAGGTCCCGCTTCGAGGTCAGCAGTAAACCCGATAGGCCGCGAGCGTTTTCCCTGTGAGGCAGCGGACAGCTGGTAAATGGCCTCAGCCAACTCGCCGATGACCAGATCATGGGAGTTCACCTGTTCGGAAAGATCTTCAATGAGCTTCATCAGCTCACCGCTCATCAGCGATGCGCGACGCAGCCGGACAAACGCCCGCATGATCTCGACGTTAACCTGTATTGCGGTTTCACTCCGAAGCACGCTGGAGAGCATGGCGACGCCTTGCTCTGTGAAGGCATAAGGCCTGGCGCGCCTGCCGCCATGTCTGGCTTTCGAACTTGAAATCACAGATTGTGATTTCAAGTTCGTAACCTCCTGATTCGTAAACTGAAACATGAAGTCAGCAGGGAAGCGGCTTGCGTTGCGCCGTATCGCTTGCAGCAATGCCCCAGGCTTTACCCCGTATAGCGC
>JBAVRE010000353.1:0-4043 GCA_049694695.1 Steroidobacteraceae bacterium
GGGTGCGCCACTCGAACCGGTCGCCGCGAGCAGCAGCAGGCAGGTCGCGCCGATGCCCAGCGGTAACAGTGCCCTGAACAGGCGATCAGAGGTTCGTGTCATGCAACGTAGTGCTCTCAGTAGAATACGATTCAGTACAGGACAGTCTGACATTTTTGCATCCAAACGGGCAGCAATTGCTGCCTGAACTGTGGACAAATCAGGGATTTTCCGGAAATTACGATGAAACCGCTGGCGGTCATACTTGGCATAGTCCTGGGCTCCACCCTCGCCATGGCGGTGGCTTTGGGGATGACGGGCATCGTTTTCCTGTTGCTGCCTGAATATTCCGCACGTCTGGCCAGTGAGCAGATACCACTGCTCAAGGGCATCGCCTGGTCCTGGAGTCTGACCGCGATGGCGGCCGGCAGTTTCATCGGCGAACTCAAGGGCCGGCGCTGGCGCTACCCCTGCCAGGCGCTGCTGCTGCTGCTGCTGGCCGCGCTGCTGTGGCGCTACTGGCCCCGGCCGGGCCTGTAGAGTCAGCCCTCAGCGACGCCGACCGTTCCAGATCGATTTGGGTTGCTTGCCCAGGCGACAGTTGTACGGGTCGACCCCGGCATTGCTAATGCTCAATGAGACTCGCGAGGTCACCAGGGCCGCCTTGATGCTGGCGACCATCGACTCACGCAGGCGATCGGGTGCCGCCAGATCTTCCGCGTCGGCATCCATACTGCCTGCATAGATGCTGTAAGGCTCAGTGTGCACGCTTTCCGAACCTTCCGCTTGCCCTTGACAGCACAGAGCATGGGTGCGCCCAGGGCCCGGGCCAAGGGCCGAAAACCCTGCAAACTGTGACGCAATCGGAATTTTGGACCGCTGCCTAGAGGCGCCAGGCCCACCGCAGGGTGCGCAACAACCATACGGCTGCATACGGCCCCAGGGCCACCAGCCAGAAGGCGAGCGAGCCATGCAGCAGGCCAATGAGGTAATCGCGCCATAGCCCAAACAGTCCGCCGTTGGCATAAGCCCCCAGGGTGCGGCTGCCCACCAGCCAGATCAGCGCCGGCATCAGCAGCAACCCCAGTGCGAGGCACAGCAGGATCGTCAAAGCTTCCCGCTGCACCCCCCGGGTTCGCCGATAGCGCTTCCAGCTCTCCACCAACGACTTCATACCCGCGGCCCCCTTTGGCAATGGAGGCATAATACCCGGCATGGAAAAGCTGCGCGCAGCGGTCATCGGTGTGGGCTACCTGGGCAGGTTCCACGCCCAGAAATATGCCACGCTCCCTGATTGCACGCTCGTCGGTGTGGTCGATCAGCGTCCGGAGGCCGCCGCGCAGGTCGCCAGCGAACTGGGCGTGCACGCGTTCGGCGACTACCGCGAATTGATTGGCAAGGTCGACGCCGTCAGCATTGTTACGCCGACGCCGCTGCATTTCGAGATTGCCCGGGTGTTTCTCGAGCACGGCGCCCATGTGCTGGTGGAGAAACCCATCACCGAAACGGTGACGCAGGCGCAGCAGCTGATCGCACTGGCGCGCCAGCGCGGCCGGGTGCTGCAGGTCGGGCACCTCGAGCGCTTCAACCCGGTCATCATTGCGGCCGAGCCGCTGCTGCGGGCGCCACGCTTCATTGAGTGCCAGCGGCTCGCGCCATTTCGCGAGCGCGGCACCGATGTCAACGTGGTGCTCGATCTGATGATTCACGACCTGGATATCGTGCAGAGTATCGTCGCCAGCGAAATCGTTGCGGTCGATGCCATCGGTACACCGGTATTCTCAGGCGAGATCGACATCGCCAATGCGCGCATCCGTTTTGCCAACGGCTGCGTCACCAATGCCACTGCCAGCCGTGTGAGCCTCAAGACCGAACGCAAGCTGCGTATCTTCCAGGACGATGCCTATCTGTCGCTCGACCTGCAGCAGAAGATACTCACCGTGATCCGCAAGCAGGCGGGCGGCGAGGGCGAGGGGCGCCTGCCAGTGAGCATCGAGGAGCAGTCTTTCGAACAGGGCGACGCGCTGCGCAGCGAAATCATTGCGTTTCTCGCCAGCTGCCACAATCAGGCGCCGGTCGTGGTCAGCGGCGAGGATGGCATGCGTGCCCTGCGCACCGCGGTCGCCATCAGCGCCGCCGTAAGCGGCCACGCGGCGTGAATCAACCTGCACAGTTCGCGCCGGGGCAGCGCCGGTTCTTGAATGCAGCGCAGTAACTGCAATCATTTGCAAGCTCAATAATTACGAACCTATACTGTTGCTGATTCACACGGGTGCCCACGGGTACTCAATCCTTCCGGGGGTTGCGCATGGTGGCGATGGCAGTGAGTGAGCGGGCGACGCCCGCAGCAACACGAGCGCGCACGCGCCGCGCGCCGGTGCGCACCGAACGCGTCGTAGGCGCCAAGGTTGAACTGGGTTGCCTGCCGCGGCTGCTGGGCTACTCGCTGCGGCGTGCCCACCTCGCATCCTGGCGGCAGTACGTCGCCGTTATCGGCGAGCAGACGCTGCGTCCCGGCTTGTTCAGTCTGATGGTGCTGGTGGGTTCGAACCCAGGCATTGCGCAGATCGAACTGGGCACCCATCTGGGAATCGACAAAGCCAGCATCGTGGCGCTACTCGATCGCCTGGAAAAAGCTGGCCTGCTCGAACGTTGCCGCTCAGTGCGTGATCGGCGCCGTCAGGGCATCTTTCTGACCAGCAAGGGTGTCGCCGAGCTCGAGACCCTGATCGTGCAGGTGCGCGCCCTCGAGCGCCAGCTGGCCAGCCGCTTTACGCGCCCGGAGATGGAGCAGTTGCTGGGATATCTGCAGCGTCTGTACGCCTGAGCAGTTGCGCCAGCTCGGCCGACAAGGGCTTCATCGACCAGTTTGATTCGGGCATGGCGCCGACCGCAACGCCACGTTGCCGCAGTGCCTCGGCCACCACCGGGCCGACCACCGCCACCTGGGTGCCGGCCAGCGCTGACAATACTTCTTCAGCTGTTGCCACGGAAAACAGGCGATCAATCTGCGCCTTGCTGGTAAAGGCAATGGCATCCACAGCGCCGCTGCGCAGCTGGTTCAGAACTTCGATGACCGCGGCATCATCGCTGGCGTTGGCGTAGACATAGGGCGCTACGCTCAGTGGCCGCGCGCCGGCGGCCAGCAGGTAATTCTGCAGCGGCAGATTGGGCTCGCTGCCATACAGCTGCACACCCACCGCGCGACCACGCAGATCGAGCTGTCGCAGCGTTGCGATCACGCCATCGGTAGTGGGAGTGAGCGCTTCCAGATCTGAACTCAGGCCCAGCTCGCGCAGTGCCCGTGCCGGCTTGGGTCCGCGGGTAATCTTGCGTACGCTGCCGAGTGCGGCGAGAAAGCGCTCCCGCCCGTCGGGCTGCCAACGTTCCAGGCAAGCCAGCAGGCGGCGCAGGCCTTCGCCCGTCAGCAGTATCAGGTCCTGACAGCTGCCGGCGGAAAATGCGCTGATCCATTCCAGCACCGGTTGCGGCTCGGGCGCATCGCGAATCGCGATCAGCGGCGCCCGCAGCACGCGCGCACCGCGCCGCTCCAGCAGGCTGGCGAAGACATCGAGCTCGCGTGCCTCCGGCACGGCGATGAGTCGATCCTGTAGTGGGGAGGCTGACATGGTTGTTAGGGTACGATACCTGCTCCCAGCGGTCACACACTCCAAGGGCCCGACGCGATGTTGAATTCCGTGCTGCTGATTGCGATCGGCGCTGCGTGTGGTGCGGTACTGCGCTGGCTGTTGGGGTTGGGGCTCAACGGCCTGTTTCCCGCGATACCGATGGGCACGCTGGCCGCCAATCTGGTCGGCGGCTATCTCATGGGCGTCATGATCGCCCTGCTTGCCGGGCCTTTGAGCAATGCGCCCGAACTGCGATTACTGGTGGTGACCGGTTTCCTGGGAGGCCTGACCACCTTTTCGGCTTTCTCCGGTGAAGTTGCCCGTCTGCTGCAGCATGGTCGCCTGGCCATGGCAGGCGCCGAGATTGCCTTACATGTCCTCGGCTCCGTGGCCCTGACGCTGCTGGGCATCGCGACGGTGGCGCTCGCGCGCCGC
>JBAVRE010000354.1:0-4053 GCA_049694695.1 Steroidobacteraceae bacterium
CCTTACTCACGATGACGTCACCCTCAGTTGAATTTGAATCCAAATGTGAAGTGAACCACGATCTGGCAATGGAATACAAACGGCGCCCTGTCTGCCGGTAATTGTACTTGAATTCTAATTCAATTACTGGTTAAAATGATGCACGACCTGACGCCTGCCAGGGAAGCTCTATCAGCCTAAAATCTATGCTCACTCCAATCTCCTTCAGTATCGACACTCTTCGAGAAAGAGTGGGCGAGGAAATATACGTGTCCGATTGGATCAGCGTCAGCCAGGAGGAAATCAATGCGTTCGGCCGCCTCACACGTGACGAGGACCCGATGCATATGGATCCACGGTACGCACGCGAGCAGGGCCCCTTCGGCAGCACCATCGTGTTTGGGTTTCAGCTACTGTCCATGCTGAGTCACCTGAGCCGACCGCTGCGATTCGCGCCAGTCGAAGGGGCGCTGGGGTACGATTTGAACTATGGGTTCAACCGCGTTCGGTTTATCTCACCAGTTCCGGTGGATGTGCCCTTCCGCAGCCATGTAGTGCTCAAGCAGATCGCCGAGCGTGGCCCGAACCAGCATCTGCTGACGACCACCAATACCATTGAAGTTCGCGGCCGGGCCAAACCGGCGCTGGTGGCGGAATGGATCGGATTGATGTCGCGTGGTCCCGTGCGAACCCCAGGTCCATGATCAAATCAGGAATGCTCGATACCGGGTCTGCGCTACTCGAGCGGGTGTTCAGCATTGCCGATGTGGTGCGTGAGCACGCAACCGCTTTTCCAGATCGCGAGGCGCTGGTCTTCCACGATTTGCGGATAAGCTATCGCGATCTGGATCGGGCAGCGAACCGTTACGCCGACGCGTTGAGCGCAATGGGCGTGCGGCGCGGGGACCGGGTGGCCATGCTGTGCACGCCGCGACCGGAGTTTCTGCTAACTTTGCTTGCGTCTATGCGCATAGGCAGCATCTGGGTCGGTCTGAATCCCAGGTACCGGCTGCGGGAGATCCGTCATGTGCTAGAGCACTGCCGCCCCCGCATTCTCATCTCGCTCATCGAAGAGGGGGTGGGCCGCAGCCTTGCACCGGAGCTTGCGGTGATCAGGCGCGAAATCGCCGACCTCGAGTGCCTCGTGACGATCGAGAAGGCAATTCCCGGAGTGTCCGAGAGCTTGAGCTCCACTATGCCGGCCGAGCCGAGTCGGCGCTGGGATTCGGTCTGCATCCCGGACCGGGAGGCTGCCCGAACCCCGGCTGTATTGGTCTATACTTCCGGAACGACCGGCGCACCCAAGGGCGCCTTGTTGCCGCACTCCGCGTTTCTGCATTCCTATCGGGCCATGGCTGAATCTTTCCGGGGCCAGGAAGCCATTCGTGTCGGTCATCGCATCATCTGCAATTTACCGATCAATCACGTGGGTTGCCAGGCGGATCTCTGCGGCAACGCCCTCATTGACGTGGCCACCCTCGTGTTCATGGATTCCTTCAAGCCCAATGACATCCCCGCCGTGATCGAAAGGGAAAAGATTTCCCTGCTGGGCGGACTTCCTCTGATGCACCAACAGGTGTTTGATCACCCACAATTGGGCGCATTCGACCTCTCGAGCCTGAAGTCGGTGATCTGGGGCGGAGCCCCTATGCCCCGGCCGCTCCTCGAACGCCTGATGAAGGCGGGTTACGTGTTGTCGATGCACTACGGGCTTACGGAAGGCGGGTCAATCAATAGCGTGAGTTCTCCCGAGATGGGTATCGACGATTTCACGGCAACGGTGGGGTACCCGGATCACGACCAAAGGTATCGAGTGATCTCAGCCAATGGCGATGCGGCGGTTGCCGGACAGGTAGGCGAGGTCCAGATCGTGGGTGCCGGCGTCATGCTCGAATATTTCCGCGATGCGGCGTCCACCACGGCGGCGTTTACCGCGGACGGCTGGCTGCGCACCGGAGATCTGGTGGAAGTGCGTGATGACGGAGCCTGGTGCTTTGTCGGTCGCGCGGGTGAGCGATTCAAGTCCGGCGGCTATAACGTCTATCCGCGGGAAATCGAATTGGTTCTCGAGGAACATGAGGATGTGGCCCTTGCCGCCATCGTGCCTGTTCCGGACGCAACCTACGATGAGGTGGGCTGGGCCTTCATCGTGCCAGGCCCCGGGCGGCTATTGTCGGAATCCGCATTGCGAAACTTTGCGTTGACGCATCTGGCTAACTTCAAGATTCCGAAGCGGTGGTTTTTTCGCACGGAATTGCCCGTGTTGCCGATTGGCAAGATCGATAAGCGTGCGCTGCGGCTGGAAGCATTACAAGTGCACGCTGCCGATCGTGGGGTCAAGGGGGAAGTCCAGCACTGATTCCCTCAAAGCAGCCGGTGGCAACCGTGGTTTCACCGGATCGAACCTCCATGGCCAGGTCCGGGCACCCGGATAAGTGGTTTCCCGCATCGATAATCACGGTGGCGAATTCCAGTCTGGAACCCGCTCGGCTCGTGATGGCCGCGGTGAAACTCGCCCATTTCGGCGCAATTTGCAGCGTGCCCAATTCCACCGACCGTAGCAGCGATTGCCCACGCCCGGTCGTCATCCGAAATTCACCGGTTGCCGCCCTTTGTCCCGCTGCTTGATCGATCTTGATCTGAATTCGCCGCTTCTCCTTTTTTTTCGTGGTCAAAATTCCTTCAATATGTAGGAAGCGATCTATCGGAGCAGTTGTTGGTCGCGTGGGCATGAAACTGTTGCGCGCCATTATTTTCCCGGCTTTCATCCCCGTAGGCACACTGTTTCGCAGCGCAATGACACCGTTGACGACAACGTCCCGTACGCCGGTTGAAAGCTCCAATGGCCGCTCATAAGTGGCATTGTCGCCAACCAAGGTAGGATCGAACACAACGACATCCGCTGCCATACCAGGCGCCAGGTATCCGCGATCGACAGCTCCAATGATGGCGGCTGGCAGCGATGTCATTCGGCGCACGGCTTCCTCCCAGCTCAAGATGCCGCGCTCGCGGACGTATCGCCCGAGCACGCGGGGGAAGGTGCCGTAGTATCTGGGGTGTAGCGCGGTTTGATGCGAAGCGCCGCAGTCACAAGCAATCGCGGTCGACGGGTTGTTCAAGAATTCAATGAGGTCTGGCTCAGCACCGAACCGCAGGATGACATCGGCATCGCTTTGTTCCAACAGCTGCATAACCGCCTCGCCCGCCGAAATTCGGCGATCTCGGATCACGGCAGTCAGTTCTTGACGGGATTCGGTGAGATACACCCCGCCAGGTCCGCCAAAGCGAGCGTTCATGGCTTGCTCCGCGGCCTGAATGATGCGCGATCGTTGCGCAGGATCCTTTAGCCGCTGGAGCATGGCCGCGCGGCCGCCTTCCTGCGCCCATCCTGGAATCATGAACGCTGCTAAATTCGTTTCCCCCGCAAGATAGGGATAGACATCAGCGGCGGCATAGTGACCTCGGTCGCTGACTGCCTTTAGCATCGCAACGATGTCACCGGCGCGCCCCTGCTCGTGCCCTTGCGCCTTGATATGCGTGATTTCGGGTGTCAGTCCTGCGGCCTCCGCGATCTGGATGGTCTCTGCGATGCCTGCTCGTGAACTGAAGTTCAGCTCCGGCCGCAGCCGCTCGTGGTTTGGAAAATTGGTGCGCCAGTCGGCGGCTGCCACCAGCACCTGTATCGCCTCGTCGGTCGTTGCGTAGAAGGCAGGAGGGTAATCCAAGCCCGCGGAGACTCCCCACGCGCCGGCTGCCAGGTTATTCCGGACCAGCTCTCGCATCTTGGCAATATCGGTGGCGTTTGGGCGGTGATTGTCTTGGCCCATCACCTCCTGCCAAATGGCGTTGAATCCGATGTATGCGCCCAGATTGTCCGCCAGTCCCTGGGACGCGAATTGTCTTAGTTGCACATTGATGTCGGTCTGTCCGTCGCCATCGGCATTAATAATTTCGGTCGTCACCCCTTGCGTGAGCATGTTGTGCGCCGTCGCTATTGCATCAATTTCGGCGTGACTGTGTATGTTGATAAAGCCTGGCGCCACGAACTGGCCATCGGCATCGATCTCAGTTAAG
>JBAVRE010000355.1:0-3503 GCA_049694695.1 Steroidobacteraceae bacterium
CCAAGGTTCAATGGACCACGGCTCAGGTTGCCACCGACCAGAGCCACCTCATGCAGGCGTGCCAGCTGCCCCAGCCCGGCAGCAAACCCCGCCAGCCACGCTTCATCGACACTGGGCAAGGTCAGCGACAATAGCGCCCAGGCGGGGGTTGCGCCCATGGCGGCAAGGTCGCTCAGATTCACGGCCAGCAAGCGATGTCCGAGCGAGCGCGGCGGCGCGCCGGGCAGAAAATGCACCTGCTCTACCAACGAATCGGTGGTTTGCGCGAGCTCCATGTCGGCTGCCGGGCGCAGCAGCGCGGCATCGTCGCCGATTCCCAGCAGCACGTCGGTGCGCACCGCGCCCAGCTGACTGAAAAACCGGTCAATCACCTGCCACTCGCCGCTGCTGGTCATGGCCAGGCGCCAGTCATGCGCGCATACGCCTCAACGCTCTTCAGGGCGCCAGTCACGCGCGGCACGATCGAGCACGCCGTTGATGAATTTATGCCCGTCGGTGGCGCCAAAACGCCGCGCCAGGCTCACAGCCTCGTTGATGATGACGCGAAACGGAATCTGCGCCTGGGTGCGCAGCTCGAGAGCCGCGACCAGCAGTACCGCATGCTCCACCGGATCAAGCTGCGCGGCACTACGCGAGAGCAGCGGTGTGAGCGCCGCGTCGAGCGCCTCGTGCTGCTCGACGGCGCTCTGCACCAGCGTGCGGAAATATTCGCCGTCGGCGCGCGCCATGTCGCTCTCGGTGGCGAATTCGTTGACCAGATCCTGCCAGGGACCGGCATTAAGCTGCCAGCGATATAGCGCCTGTACTGCCAGTCGGCGCGCCAGCGCGCGCGCTGCGGACTGCGGGTTGAAGTTCCTGCCCATGGATGTCTAGCAGCGGCGAGCGGGCATCACAGTGCGCGCAACAGCCGCGCCATGGCGACGGCCGTGAGCAGCGCCTCGGCGCCTTTGTTGCCGGGTCCGGGCGCCGCCCGTTGCTCGGCCTGCGCACTGGTTTCAGTGGTGAGCACGCCGAAGCTGACGGGCACGCCAGTGCTGAGCATCACCTGCTGCAGCCCACGGGCGCACTCGCCGGCCACGAAATCGAAATGGGCAGTGTCGCCGCGAATGACACAGCCCAGCGCCACCACCGCATCGACTCCGCCACGCTGCGCCACGACCTGCGCCGCCAGCGGCAGCTCGAACGCGCCGGGCACGCGCTCCACGCGCAGCGAGCGCGCCTCACCGCCAGCCGCCAGCCAGGCGGCGCGCGCGCCGGCGATCAGTGGCTCAACTATGTTGTCGTTGTAACGCGCCGCAACGATAGCGAGCCGCAACCCCGCGGCATCGACGATCACCGCAGTGTCGGCTGACTTTCCCATGGCGGTGATTATAACGTCGCCGCCCGCGCCGATTCAGCCAGATTCATCAATATAGCTGAGAATCTCCAGCCCAAAGGCCGACAATCCATGCAGCTGCTTGGGTGCCGAAAGCACGTGCATGCGTCGTACGCCCAGATCCTGCAGTATCTGCGCGCCTACGCCAAAGGTGCGCAGCACGGCGCCGCTATGTGCACCGCCGCGCTCGCTGTGCTGGCTCTGCTGACCCTGCTGACTCTGCTGACTGTGCTGAAGGTGCTGGCTGCGGGGTTCCGCCAAACGCACGGCGTCGGCCAGTTCACGCGGCGTTTCGCTTTGCCGGAGTATGACCACCACGCCGCTGGTGGCGCTGGCAATACGCGCCAGCGCGGCCCGCAGCGTCCAGGCGTAGCTCTCATCACGCACACCGAGCACGTCGCGCAGGGTATCGATCAGGTGCACGCGCACCAGCGGCGTGGCCTGCTGATCGATGGCGCCATGGACCAGCGCCAGATGGACATCGCGATTCACATGATCTTCGTAGGCGTACAGGCGAAAGGCACCGTGCTCGGTCTGCACCTGTTGCTCGGCGATACGCTCCACCGAACGCTCGTTGCGCAGGCGGTAACGGATCAGATCGGCAATCGTGCCGATCTTCAGGTTGTGCTCTTTCGCGAACCGCTCGAGTTGCGAACGACGCGCCATGGTGCCGTCTTCGTTCATGACCTCGACGATGACCGCAGCCGGCTCGAAGCCTGCGAGGCGCGTCAGATCGCAACCCGCCTCGGTATGGCCGGCGCGCGTCAGCACGCCGCCCGGCTGCGCCATCACCGGGAACACGTGCCCTGGCTGGCGCAGATCCTCGGCGCTGGCATCCGTGCGCACCGCAGCCAGCACGGTCTGCGCGCGATCGTAGGCCGAGATTCCGGTAGTAATGCCTTCGGCGGCTTCGATCGACAGCGTGAAATTGGTGCGCTGATCGCGATCGGTCTCATTTACCATGAGCGGCAGGCGCAGACGCGCACAGCGCTCACGCGTCAGGGTCAGGCAGATCAGGCCGCGGCCGAAACGCGCCATGAAATTGATGTCTTCGGCGCGCACCGCCTGCGCCGCCATCAGCAGATCGCCTTCGTTCTCGCGATTCTCGTCATCCATGATCACGACCATGCGCCCAGCGCGCAGTTCAGTCAGGATCTCTTCGGTCGAATTCAGTTGCATGCCGATTCCTTGAATGAGCCAGGGTCAACGCGCAGGGGCGCCGCCGCTCTCCAGCAGGCGCGCGGTATAACGGGCAATAGGATCGATCTCGAGGTTCACCTGCCCGCCGACCGCCAGCTGACCCAGCGTGGTCACCTGCAAAGTGTAGGGGATCAGATTGACGGCGAACTCCGCGGCGCTCACCTCGTTGACCGTCAGCGACACGCCGTCCAGTGCCACCGAACCCTTGGTGGCAATGAAGCGCAGCAGCTCCGGGGTTGCGCGCCAGCACAGACGCTGCGAACGCGCCTCGGCGCGGCTCGATACCAGGTGCGCCAGGCCATCGACGTGACCGGAAACCAGATGACCGCCCATGGGGTCGCCGGCGCGCAGCGCCGGTTCCAGGTTGAGCGCCTGGCCCGACCGCCATTGCGCCACCGTGGTCAGCGCCAGGGTTTCGCGGGACACGTCGGCCGCAAAGCCGCCTGCCAGCCGTTCGACTACAGTCAGGCACACCCCCGCTACCGCGACACTGTCGCCCAGCGCCAGTCGTGCCGGGTCGATCTCCGGCGCGTCGATGCACAAACGCAGGTCACCGCCGCGCTCGCTCACCGAGCGTACCCGGCCGAGTGCTTGAATGATGCCGGTAAACATCAGCCACCCTGCCGTTGTGGCCGCAGCACCAGGCGCAGATCTTCGCCCACGCGTGTGATCTCGTGGTACTGCAGTGCCACGCGCTCTCCGAGATCGGCGAGCTCAGGCAGCTGCGCCAGCGGCAGCGCGCTCGGGCCGAGCAGGCACGGCGCCAGGTAGAGCACCAGTTCATCGACCAGTTGCTGCGCCAGCAGCGCGCCGGCCAACTGAGCGCCGGCCTCGACCCACACTTCATTGGCTTCGAGCGCCGCGAGCCGCGCCAGCACCGCCGGCAGGTCGAGCCCACCCGCCGCAGCCGGGGCAATGGCTTCGACAC
>JBAVRE010000356.1:0-1905 GCA_049694695.1 Steroidobacteraceae bacterium
GTCAGATCCGGCGCATTCACTGTCGATGACATCGATGATGCCGCAGGCGTCCAGGCCTTCACAAACAGCCCGAGCGGGATCAGGTACATATTCGCCACCGAGTGCTCAAAGCCGGCGGCTACGAACGCCGAGACCGGGAACAGCACCGCCAGCACCTTGTCGGTAATAGTCCGGGCGCCGATCGCCAGCCAGACAGCAAGGCAAACCAGAACATTGCAGAGAATGCCCAGGAAAAGCGCGTGCACGAATGTCAGACTCGATTTGTCGAGCGCGAGCTTGACGGCGACTGCCGCGACTGCACCATTGCCACCATTGGGTTGGCCCGAGAGGCAGACCAGCATTGCCGTCCCGATCGCGCCAACAAAGTTGCCCACGTAAACAATGCCCCACACTCTCAGCAGCTCACGCAGGCGCACATGGCCTGCCGCTACGGCCATCACCATCAGGGCGTTGCCGGTGAACAGCTCGGCTCCGCCGGCAATGACCAGGATGAGGCCGAGGCAGAAAACAATTCCGGCCAGCAGCCGGCTGACGCCAAAGGGCAATACACCGGCGGATCCGGCCAGCACCGTGGTCGCAAACATGGCCCCCAGCGCAATGAATGCTCCACCGAGTATCGCGAGCATGAAGATCTTGCTGGCCCGCTCACGCACTTTCTGCGCGCCAATCTGCTCGGCCCGCCGGGCAATCTCCACCGGCAGCAGAGCCGCTATACCGTCGTTAGATCCGTCTGCTGTTGTCATCATGCTGCCGACCCCGCTGGCAGGCACCTTAGCGCATATTCAAGGGCTCACCAAGGGGCTACACTGATCGTTCGCTCGCTGCGCCTGGCATTTAAATGAAGAACCGGATCGCTGGCTTGTTGACCGTGCTGCTCACCCTGGCATTGCCGGATCTCGCAGGGGCCGCGGTGCAGGTGCTGGTCGGCCCGACGCCCATTGTGAACGGCGGCGCGCGCGCCAGTACCGATATCACCGTCTTCAATGGCAAACTGGCCTTTGCCATTGCGGTGGGCACTGCGGTTCCGTACGGCGTGCCACGCGGCGCCATTATCGATGTGGCGCCAGTCAGCAACGGCCGCATCGGGCGCGATCGTGTGGTGTTCGCCGATTTCATTCCCAACGACTGGTCGGCATGGCCGAATACCTACCATCGGGTGGAGATACTCGAGCAGAGCGCGCAACGCGCCGTGATCCGCGCTACCCGCGATTGGGGCCAGGCCACCGTGACCACGCTGTATACCCTGCAGGACGATAGCGATGCGGTCGAGATCAGCACCATCCTGCACAATGGAGGCCACGAGCCCCTGCCCGATCTGCTCTCGGGGCTGACGCTGTGGCTCAGCAGTGGCTACCTGTTCAGCGTGCCCGGACTGGCAGAGCAAAGGAATGGCAAGGCCGAGGGTGCGCTGAGCGATCGGGTGATCGCCTACGATGCAGATTTCAGTATCGCGCTGCATGCGCCCTACTTCGATCATGTTGATTCGGGTTCCATGGATATGCTGCGGCTGCACACGCTGGCACCCGGCGCCAGCCAGGTGTTCGAGGGCTGGCTACAGGTCGGATCGAGCGGCGATCTTGGAGCCGTTGTCCAGGCTGAGATCAATCGCAAGCATCTGGCCTCCGGCACGCTTGAGGGTCGCATCAGTGCTCGGGGCGGCAAGGCGGTCGATCAGCCGGTGGTAGTAATCGAAAAGCAGGGCCAGCCCTACGCCTGGGTGCTGGGCCACAAGGATCGCTACCAGGTCACGCTGCCGGTCGGCGACTATCTGCTCCACGCCGCGGGCAAGGGCTACTCGCACAGCCGTGACGTACCCGTCTCGGTCCGTTCCGGCAGCAACGAGCAGCTTGATTTCCTTGAACTCTCGCCACCTGGGCGTTTGCACTTCAGCGTCCACGCTGCCGG
>JBAVRE010000357.1:0-8491 GCA_049694695.1 Steroidobacteraceae bacterium
GCTTACCGTTCAGCTCGCGACGGGTGTCCAGCGCCTTGCCTGACGAGACGGAGTAGTCGTTCTCGGCGTGAATGAGAAAGATCGGCGCCGCGACTTGCTCAACGGCGGTGAGGAGCCGCGCTCGCAATTTCGATGACCGATCAAAGCTCAGGCCGGCTGCAGAGAAGACCACGACCGCTCGCAGCTGCGGCTCAAGTTTAGCCATGAGCACCGTGAGCGAGCCGCCAAACGAGTGGCCGACAAGGCCGACATCCCCGGCATCCACATAAGGGCGTGCTCGCAGGAATGCCAGTGCGGCCCGGGCATCGGCCAGCTCCCGGCCTTCCAACAACTCTAGCTGCAGCGCATTGCGCGCATCTTGGCCGTGAGCCGTGAATTCTCTGTTCATCAGATCAACCGCGTTAGCTCCCTGATCAGTGGAGGGCCCGACGCCGCGCCTGTACAGGTAGAGCAGGACGTAGCCATGGCGCGCGAAGACCGGACCGAGCGTCTCGGCATTGCGCTCGTACGGACCGAGGCGCTGGAGCTCTTGGCTGGTACGGCCGCTGCCGTGATTCAACAGGATGGCGGGGAACGGACCACGACCCGGCGGGCGCCAAAGCATCGCGTGTAGGGTTGACGAGCCACTGTGGATGACGACCGACTCCGGCCCCCGAGATGTCTGACCCCACGCGGGCGCGAGCGTGAGCGCTAGCACGAGCGGCGCCAAGACGAGCGCGTAAGGTCTTGTCATTCGGCACTCCTCAGCCACTTGATACCACCGACAACCTGAGGCGGTCCAGCGGCGAACCGCACGAATCGGGCAGCGAACGCGGGCACCTGGCTAACATATCTCGGCGCTATTACCCAAGGGTTCCCCAAGTCCGGCGATTTCCCGTTTCGAATACGCCTTTACTTGCAGACTTTCGCGCCGCCACGCGATGAAATTGCTGTAGGGGCCAAACTCGATTGGCGCTCCGCGCAACGCCACTCTTTGTGCCAGCCACACTTTCAGCGCCGGCGCCTCATCGCAGGTTCAGCTACTCAAGGTTCCCACGGCGAAGGCATGTTATACGGCACGGAAAAGAACACTGCCTCAATTTGCCGGATCTTGCCGTCCACAATCTTGAATAGTTCCATCATGCAAATCGAATGCGGTCGCCGCCAGGGCGACTCGACCACGGTGCCGTCGGTCAGCTGGTAAGTGCTGAGCCGCCCGCTGTGATCAATGAATGCCGCCGCGAGCACCAGGCCGCGCTCCTCATCGACCAGCGGAAAGCGCCGCGCGCGCAAGCGATCGTCGTATCGATAATTGCCGATCTTGAATTGCGCCTCGCAACCGAGGCGCCATATCGGCCTCAATGGCACCGCAGGATTGTTGGTCGTCTGCAGGCCGTTTTCGAGCCGGTTGCAATTCTGGTCAAATTGCGTGAAAAGCGTTCCGTCATTGAGTTGCAGCGTGTCGAAGTAACCGTCGGCGATGGAGATCATGCGCTCGCGCGGACGGCGCAGAGGTTCGGGTACGTTGTCCAGAAGGATCGGTTTATCCACGAGCTGCGGCTCGGTAAAGAACCTCTGTGCACCTGTCGAGCCAGCATCGGCGAGTCGAAAAACCATGGTCTCCAGCTCGGAAATCCTGTGATCCTCGATCTTCATGCGCACGGCGAATGCCGAGGACGCTGACGTTTCCCTGACCACGCCGAAAAACCCGACCTGGCCGTGGCCCGGATCAGCGAACTTCAGCTGATAGTCGCCGAGCCCGCTCGCGGTAGCCCACAAGCCATCGCCGATCTGCAGCAGCACATTGTCTTCAGTAAATCGGGCGCCCTTGCTCCACGGCAGCCGCGCCGGATCGTGATGCACGAGCGCCTCGAGGTACTTGTCGACGAAGCCGTACAGGCAGGCCCGATCGCAATCGGGTGGCAGACCGGCATTCGGTGCGGCGATCGCCCGGCCGAAGCATGACATCGTCACGCACACGCTCATCAGTAAGTTGCGCATGAGAATCCCCCGTGAACAACGCGACTCGAAGCTCAGTGTCCCTTCCCATCAATATTAGCCCACGTAATGAATTAATTCGCATCGCGGCCGGTCTCTCCCCTGGGCCGTAGCCGCTCATGCCATCCCGCCTAGCCCGGCAAGGACGTGTTCACCCTAGGGCATCGGCATTCGGTGCGACTTCCAACGCCCGGCCTGCATGACCGACGCCAGATCAATATGCAGTGCCACCAGGTCGTGCGTCGCACCGACCCGGAGCGAGTACCCGCTGATCGCTCGGATGTCCTCAGGCGCCACTTTGATGTGTGACAGAACATTTCTAGAACAGGATGCAGAAAAGTTTGCTGTCAGATTTAATGAGTTGGCGACTTCCAGAGCGGCCCGCAACTATGGAATATCAATCGTCGCCGGCGCATGTACGCACCTGAAAGCAAGGGAGTTCTCAGATAGCCGCGCTGACCTTACCGTCAGATCTACCACCAAACAATATTGCTTGATGGCGATACACCGACATAGATTCCGATAAGCCAGCGCCGACCAACTTGCGGCAGTGACCCCTACCGAACTCGAGCGAGCAACAGCATTGAAGAGGCTAAATTAGAAGTCTTCAGACAGGAACATATAATCCAACTTTTAGTTCACGAAATACGACGCTGGTTGTAATTCGCTTGATCATTGGATGCCTCGAAACAAGCTCCGCGGTGAGCCGATCGTAGCGAGATATTTCCGGCACGATAACTATAAGCAACAAATCTGCATCACCACTGATGTAGTACGCCTGCTGGATCTCCTGACGTTCCAGCAGGAGGTCAACCAACGGGCTGAGTTGATCGGCACGATCGCGCTCTAACTCAACGGTTGCGATAATGCGGAGGTTGGAACCCACCTTATCAGTCGCGACAACCGCAACTTCGCGCGCAATGACGCCAGTCTCGCGCAAGCGCTTTAGACGGCGAAGGACCGCCGACCCGGACAGTCCTACGGCTGCGCCCAGAGCTTCCGCCGAAGCGCGTGCGTCGCACTGCACCATCGCGAGAAGCTTCAAATCAAACGAATCGAGCTCGTTCAACCATTTTCCTCGCCGCATCGTTAATATGTGCGGTTTTTCGGTGCCGACGACCGCTTCATTGCCGTTATTCGGCGTACCACGCTCATATTATTAGGCTTCACCGAACAAGGGAAGTCTCTGCAAATGACCCGAAAAAGTGGCGATCGCCGATCGATAGAAACCCTGGCTGTTTGGGCGGCGGAGCAAGGGCCCTTCCCGTATGGCGCAGCGGTAGTGCCAGTTGTTTCAGCAGCCACATTCGCGTACCCAGATCTTGCAAGCTGGGAAGCGGTTGCAACGCGGCATGCGGCGGGCCACATCTACTCGCGCACGACAAATCCGACGGTGTCTGTTCTGGAGGAGAAGATGACATGCTTGGATGGCACGGACCAGGCACTTGGATTTGCAACAGGCATGGCGGCCATCAGCGCGACTCTTTTTGGTCTGCTTTCTCCAGGTGATCGCGTGGTATCCATCAAGGACACCTACGGCGGCACCAACGTGCTGTTTGAGGAGTTCCTTCCACGCTTCTCAATAGCCGTTACGTTGTGTGACACGAACGATGCGGAAGCCATCGAGACGGAGATTCGCCGGGGCTGCCGGCTGGTTTATCTCGAGACGCCCACCAACCCCACGCTGAAGGTCGTCGATATCGCCCGCATAGCAGCGATTGCCAGAGATTGTGGTGCGTTCGTGATTACTGACAATACCTTCGCCACTCCTTTCAATCAGCGGCCGTCGGAACTTGGCAGCGATCTTGTCGTCTATAGTGCCACGAAGTTTCTGGCGGGCCACTCTGACGTTCTGGGCGGTATCGTTTCCGGACGCTGTGATCTCATGCAAAAAATCTTTCACTACCGAGAGATTACCGGCGGAATTTTGCATGCGGAAGCGGCCTACGCGATTCTCCGCGGCTTGAAGACCCTGGCGCTTCGTATGGAGCGCAGCAATGCCAACGCGATGGCGGTTGCCGAGCATTTGCGGCGTCACCCTGGCATAGACAAAGTGTTCTACCCGGGCCTGCCGGACCATCCTGGTTACGCTGTTGCAAGCCGACAGATGACCGGCTTTGGCGGAGTCCTCGCATTCGCACCGCACGGAGGCTTCGATCAAGTTCGCCACATCCTCGATCGGCTCCAACTTGCTCAGCGCGCTGCACATCTCGGTGGAGTGGCCACTACTGCGGGACCACCATCGGTGACAAGCCACGTTGAGCTTTCCGCGGCCGAGCGCGCCCGTGCAGGAATACCTGAGAACCTCATTCGCTATTCCGTCGGGATTGAAGGTATCGACGATCTGCGCGCCGACCTTGATCAAGCGTTAGCTGAAATCTAATCAATAGTCCCGAACGGGCACAGACTCGACGTGTTCAACCTCTTTGATTGCAAGGTCGATGACATCGAGTATTCCTATGCGCCTCAGCAGCCACGACGCGAACCTGCGCCGGTCAATGATCTGCATATCCAACCCCGCGAGCGAGCCCCGGAGTGTTCGGCTGAGTTTCCACACACACCTTGAAAGAGCCTAAGGCGGGTTTCTACCAGTTCTGCCCTCAATCTCGCCCTTCCGCGTCAGCCGGAAACCATGGCAAACTTAGGCGGGATCCCTATTCACTCCCGCTCAATTGTCGCCGGCACTAGTTAAGCGCCTGAAAGAAGATGACTTCGTGTCGGGGCGTGCCAAAGTTGCCGTCCGATACGCCGTCGATAAATTCCGCTTGGGAGCGATAGAAGGCGATAGATGCCGACAGCGTCATTGTGCTTTGGCAGCCATACGAGGCGAACGGCTTTCAGTTGATCAGTGGCGGCCGAAAAACTCGGTCCAATTGACTGCTGACACATTCTGTCCTGGAATCCCGTGCATTCCATCGTCACGTCAGTTCGGCCACGCACTGCGCCAGCGACATCACTGCCACCTTAGGACGGAGCGCATATCGCACCAAGCCCGGGTAAACCACCAACAACCGATGTAATTCCAGATCATCGAGCGCCGAACCCATCGACGGCGTCATCTTCGGTGCATCAGCCCGTTTGATCTCAATTCCAATACGTCGCCCTTTCAGAAACAGCAGCAAATCGAGTTCTGCGCCGGCCTGCGTTCGCCAGTAATACGCTTTGGCCTTGGGCAAATGAGCGAGTAGTTGCTCGATGATGAACCCCTCCCATGACCCGCCGACGACGGGATGCCCATCGAGTTGCCGGCGATCACCTATTCCGAGCAACGTATGCAGGAGCCCCGAATCCCGAATGTATACTTTCGGGGACTTTACCAGCCGCTTACCAATGTTCACGTACCAAGGCTCGAGCACACGCACAACAAGCGCGCCGGATAGAGCGTCAAGATGGCGCCTGACGGTCGTATGAGCCTCGCCCAGGGATCGCCCAATCTCCGAGCTGTTCCATATGCCACCTGAGTAGTGAGCGGTCATGGTCCAAAACCTTCGCATCGTGCCCGAGGGTACTTGCACCCCAAGTTGGGCCAAATCGCGTTCGAGGAAAGTGCGGATGAAATCCTCGCGCCATGCGGTACTCGCAACTTCCGTGCGCGCCAAAAACGAGCGCGGAAAGCCGCCGCGCAACCATAATCGATTGAGATCCGGGCGATCGAGCTCTTCCAGCATGAATCCAGCCATCTCGACAACGGCTATCCGGCCCGCCAGGGTTTCGGAACTCTGGCGCAGTAACTCCGGCGATGCGCTGCCCAGAATGAGAAAACGCGCCCGAATCGGCTTGCGGTCCACCAATACCCTGAGAATCGGGAAGAGATCGGGATGACGCTGCACTTCATCAATCACGATCAGCCCGCGTAATTGTTCAAGCGCCGTCATGGGCTCGGACAGCCGAGCCAGGTCGACAGGATTTTCCAGATCGAAATAGGTGCTGTTCGAGGTACCAGCAAGCTGCCGTGCGAGAGTAGTCTTGCCGCACTGACGAGGACCGAGCAGCGCCACTGCAGGACTCGTTCTTAGGCCAGCGCGCAGCCTAGATAAGAGCTGGGACCGTTTCAACATACCTCGCATAATGAGCGATCCCTGTTCAATATTCAATGACTTATTTGTGCCGGGTTACTCCCACTCAATCGTTGCCGGCGGCTTGCCAGAAATATCGTAAACCACCCGCGAGATGCCCGCGACCTCATTGACGATGCGGCGCGCGCACAGATCGAGCAACTGGTAAGGCAGGTGCGCCCAGCGCGCTGTCATGAAATCGATGGTCTCGACGGCGCGCAGCGCGATCACCGGTGCGTGGCGGCGACCATCGCCGGTGACGCCAACGCTTTTCACCGGCAGAAACACTGCGAAGGCCTGGCTGGTGCGCTCGTACCAGCCGGCGCGGCGCAGCTCCTCGATAAAGATATGGTCGGCCTGGCGCAGGGTGTCGGCGGCTTGCTGCGTGACCTCGCCGAGTATGCGCACGCCCAGGCCCGGGCCTGGAAAGGGATGACGCTGCACCATCTCGGCGGGCAGCCCCAACTCCAGACCGATGCGGCGCACTTCATCCTTGAAGAGCTCGCGCAACGGCTCCACCAGTGTGAGTTTCATGTGCGTGGGCAGGCCGCCCACATTGTGGTGACTCTTGATGACGTGAGCCTTGCCGGTGCTGGCGCCCGCCGATTCGATCACGTCCGGATAGATCGTGCCCTGTGCGAGAAACTCAACGCCACTGATCTTCGCGGCTTCCTCATCAAAGATCTCGATGAACAGCCTGCCGATGATCTTGCGCTTGGCCTCCGGATCCACTACACCAGACAGCGCGCCCAGGAAGCGCGCGGCCGCGTTGACGCGAATGACGCGCACACCGAGGTTCTTGGCGAAGACCCGCATGACCGCATCGCCCTCGTGCAGGCGCAGCAGACCGTGATCGACGAACACACAGGTGAGCTGCGCACCGATCGCTTTGTGCAGCAGCGCGGCAACCACTGAGGAATCGACACCGCCCGACAGGCCGAGCAGCACGCGGCCCTCGCCCACCTGGGCTCGTACCCGGGCAATGGCGTCGTCAATGATGTGATCAGCCGTCCAGGCATTGGCGCAACCGCAGATTTCATGAACGAAGCGCGCATAGATGCGCGTGCCCTGCGTGGTGTGCGTCACCTCGGGGTGAAACTGCAGCGCGTACAGGCGGCGCGCGTCATCGGCCATGCCAGCCATGGGCACATCGCGGGTAGAGGCGATCAGCTTGAAGCCGGGTGGCAGCGCCGTAACGTGATCGCCGTGACTCATCCACACGTCGAGCAGGCCGTGCCCCTCGGCATCGACGCGATCTTCGATGTCGCGCAGCAGGGTGGAGTGGCCGCGTGCGCGGATCTCGGCGTAGCCATATTCGCGCACGCTGCCGGGTTCGACCCGCCCGCCGAGCTGCGCGGCCATGGTCTGCATGCCGTAGCAGATGCCGAGCACCGGTATGCCAAGCTCAAACACGGCGCGTGGCGCCACCGGCGCGCCCTGCTCCAGCACCGATTCGGGGCCGCCCGAGAGGATGATGCCGCGCGCCGCGTAGGCGCGCAGTGCCGCCTCGCTCATATCCCAGGGATGGATTTCACAGTACACACCCAGCTCGCGCACGCGGCGCGCGATCAGCTGCGTGTATTGCGAGCCGAAATCGAGAATCAGGATGCGATCGGCGTGTATGTCCGGGCCCGGCAGCGCTCTGCCCGCCGGGTGCGCCGGCCGCTCAGTTGCCGCGGTAATTGGGCGATTCCTTGGTGATGGTGACATCGTGCACATGACTTTCGCGCACCCCGGCGCTGGTGATGCGCACGAACACCGGGCGAGTGCGCATCTGTTCGATGCTGCCGCTGCCGGTGTAACCCATGGCCGCGCGCAGGCCGCCGGCGAGCTGGTAGAGAATCGATACCAGGCTGCCCTTATAGGGCACGCGGCCCTCGATGCCTTCGGGCACGAGTTTTTCCAGTTCGCTGCTGGTGTCCTGGAAGTAGCGGTCGGCCGAGCCGTGTTTCTCGCCCATGGCGCCGAGCGATCCCATGCCGCGATAGGATTTATAGGAAGCGCCCTGGTACAACTCCACTTCGCCGGGCGATTCTTCGGTGCCGGCAAACAGCCCGCCGATCATCACCGCATGGGCGCCCGCGGCAATGGCCTTGGCCAGATCGCCCGAGTAGCGGATGCCACCATCGGCAATGAGCGGCACACCCTTGGCGGCCAGCGCCTCGGCGACATTCGCCACCGCGGTGATCTGCGGTACGCCGACGCCGGCCACCACGCGCGTGGTGCAGATGGAGCCGGGACCGATGCCCACCTTGACGCCATCAGCGCCAGCGCTCACCAGATCGAGTGCGCCTTCGCGAGTAACAATGTTGCCGGCGATGATTTCCAGGTCGCCCCACTTCGCCTTGAGCCTGGCCACCATCTCGAGCACACCGCGCGAGTGGCCATGCGAGGTATCGACCACGATCACATCGACGCCCGCCTCGCGCAGCGCGGCGACGCGATCCAGGGTATCGGGC
>JBAVRE010000358.1:0-5828 GCA_049694695.1 Steroidobacteraceae bacterium
GCGAGTATCGGGGAGCGACGCAAGCCAATGCCCCGGTCGCCGCCCCCGCGCCCGTCACCGCAACATCACCGACGCGTCTTCGCGAAGATCAGCTCGCCCTTCTCCACGCTGACGCTGATGCGATCCCCCGGCCCAAAGGTGCCGGCGAGTATCCGCTGCGCCAGCGGGTTTTCGATCTGCTGCTGAATCGCGCGCTTGAGCGGCCGGGCGCCATAGACCGGATCAAACCCCGCCTCGCCCAGCGAGTCGCGGGCGCGATTGTCGAGTTCCAGTTCAATGTCGCGCTCCAGCAGGCGGCGGCGCAGCAGCCCGAGCTGGATATCGACGATGGCGCGAATCTGCTCGGTGCCGAGCGGATGGAACACGACGATGTCGTCGATGCGGTTGATGAACTCAGGCTTGAAATTCTGCTGTACGATTTCCATCACCGCGGTCTTCATGCGCTGGTAGTTGCCCTCGCCCGCCAGCTCGTGAATAACATTCGAACCCAGGTTCGAGGTCATGATGATCACGGCATTGCGAAAGTCGACGGTACGGCCCTGGCCGTCAGTCAGGCGCCCGTCATCGAGCACCTGCAACAGCACGTTGAAGACGTCGGGGTGCGCTTTTTCGACTTCGTCGAGCAGGATCACGGCATAGGGGCGGCGCCGCACGGCCTCGGTGAGATAGCCGCCCTCTTCGTAACCGACGTAGCCAGGCGGCGCGCCGATCAGGCGCGCGACCGAGTGCTTTTCCATGAACTCGGACATATCGATGCGGATCATCGACTCTTCGGTGTCGAAGAGAAATTCGGCCAGCGCCTTGCACAGTTCGGTCTTGCCGACACCGGTGGGCCCAAGGAACAGGAATGAGCCGTTGGGCCTGCGCGGGTCAGCCAGGCCGGCGCGCGAACGGCGGATCGCGTTGGCGACGATGCGCACCGCTTCTTCCTGGCCGACCACGCGTTTGGCCAGCGCTTCTTCCATGCGCAACAGCTTTTCCTTCTCACCCTCGAGCATCTTGGAGACCGGAATACCGGTCCACTTGGAGACCACCTCGGCGATTTCTTCTTCAGTGACCTTGTTGCGTACCAGCTGGTTCTTGCCGGTCTCGGCCGCCTGTGCCTGCGCCAGGCGCTTTTCCAGCTCCGGCACCTTGCCGTACTGCAATTCTGCAACCTTGCCCAGGTCGCTGCGGCGGCGCGCAGCTTCCATTTCGAGCCGCACCTTCTCGAGTTCTTCCTTGAGTGCCGCGCCGCCCTGGAGCGTGGCCTTCTCGGCCTTCCAGATTTCCTCGAGATCGGCCGATTCCTTTTCGAGGCCTGCAAGCGACTCCTCGAGGTTTGCCAACCGTTTCCTAGTTGCCTCGTCCTGCTCCTTCTTCAGCGCCATCTGCTCGATCTTCAGCTGGATGATGCGCCGGTCGAGCCGGTCGAGGACCTCGGGCTTGGAATCGATTTCCATGCGGATGCGTGCGCCCGCTTCGTCGATCAGATCGATGGCTTTGTCGGGCAGCTGCCGATCGGCGATGTAACGATGCGAGAGCGTGGCGGCCGCAACAATGGCCGGGTCGGTTATCTCGACGCCATGATGCACTTCGTAGCGCTCCTGCAGGCCGCGCAAGATGGCGATGGTGTCTTCGACCGTGGGTTCGTTGACCAGCACTTTCTGGAAACGGCGTTCGAGCGCGGCATCCTTCTCGATGTATTTTCGATATTCGTCAAGCGTCGTGGCGCCCACGCAGTGCAGTTCGCCGCGCGCCAGCGCCGGCTTGAGCATGTTGCCGGCATCCATGGATCCTTCGGCCTTGCCCGCGCCCACCACGGTATGCAGCTCATCGATGAACAGGATCACCTGCCCTTCCTGCTTGGCCAGATCGCTGAGCACGGCTTTCAGTCGCTCTTCAAACTCGCCGCGAAACTTGGCACCGGCGATCAGCGCGCCCATATCGAGCGACAGGATGCGCTTGTTTTTAAGCCCCTCGGGCACCTCGCCGTTGATGATGCGCTGTGCCAGGCCCTCGACGATCGCGGTCTTGCCCACGCCCGGCTCGCCGATCAGCACCGGATTATTCTTGGTGCGCCGCTGCAGTACCTGAATGGTGCGGCGAATCTCATCGTCGCGACCGATCACCGGGTCGAGCTTGCCGCTGGCGGCACGCGCCGTAAGATCGACGGTATATTTCTCCAGCGACTGACGCTGCTCTTCAGCGCCAGCATCCTTGACCGATTCGCCGCCGCGCACTTCGTCAATGGCCTTTTCGATCGCCGCCTTCTGTACGCGGCAGTCCTTGAGGATGCGGGCCAGCGTGCCGCGATCTTCAAAGGCCGCGAGTACGAACAGTTCGCTGGAGATGTATTGATCGCCGCGCTGCTGCGCCAGCTTGTCGGTGACGTTGAGCAGGCGGTTCAGGTCGTTGGAAACGTGCACTTCGCCGCCCGTGCCTTCCACCTTGGGCAGCTTGTCGAGCGCTTCGCCCAGCAGGGTGCGCAGCCGGTTGACATCGGCGCCGGCCTTGAGCAGCAACGGCCGAATGCCTCCGCCCTGCGAATCGATCAGCGCCAGCAGTACATGCGCCGGCTCGATGAACTGATGATCGCGCCCGACGCTGAGCGACTGGGCGTCGGCCAGGGCCGCCTGGAAGCGGCTCGTGAGTTTGTCCATGCGCATCGGCAGCAGCCCCTTAAGGAGTTCGCGGTTACCCCCAAAACTGGGGCCAGGGAGGCGACATTTCAAGTCATCCGAGCAGGGTCTCCGTCACGGCAATGACCGCGATACCGGCGCTGATCAGCAGCACCTGCATGAGGCTGCCGGCCGGATCGACGCGCTTGTGGAGGCCCGGGATCAGATCGGCCACCGCGACATAGATCAGCGAGGCGGCGGCCACCGAGATCGCATAGGGCAGCACATCGAGCGTGCCCTCGAGCGCGAAGTAGCCCACCAGGCCACCAATTATCGAGGTGAGGCTGCTGGCGGCGTTGAACAGCATGGCGCGCATCGGACTCATGCCGGCGTGCAGCAGCACCGAGAGTCCGCCCAGTTCCTGCGGAATCTCATGCGCGGTAATCGCGAATGCCGTGATGACCCCCAGGCGCACGTCGGTCAGGAATGCGGCCGCGATCAGCACGCCATCGAAGGCGTTATGAACGCCGTCGCCCACCAGCACGATCCAGCCCGCGGCGCGATCCCGGGCATGGCCGGCGGGCAGGTGATGGCTCTCGCAATCGGTCGTGTGGCAGTGACGCCAGAGCACCAGTTTCTCGAGGATGAAGAACAGCGCGATACCCGCCAGCAGCGCCGCACCGATGCCCTGAATGCGTCCGGGCCCGACGCCGGCCACGGCCTCGGGCAGCAGCCCCAGCAAGGCGGCCGCCAGCATGGCGCCGGTCGCGAAACTGATCAGATGCGGCAGCACTCGCGCGCGGCGCGTCGCGCCCAACAGCAGGAACAGGCTGGCCAGGGCTGCACTGAGCAGCCCACCGAGCAATGTGGCGAGCAGAATCCAGACTAGGGTAGGCACGATCTGCGGTATGGCTCGCGGCGCTGCAATGGATGGCTCACTCTAGCATGCAGCGGCACGCACGGCCGGAGGCTATCGAATTCGGCCGCAATGCGCTATATCTTTGCAGGGTCCGTTACCCTCATCCGCGACTGGTCGCCCGGGAGTCATTCATGCAGCAGTTCATCAGGATCGGAATAACAATGCTCATCAGCGGCCTGGCGCTGGCAGGCTCGAGCCACGGCACCTCAACGTTGATACTGAACGTCGATGGCTACACCCTGGCCGGTGACCGGTTGGCGCAGTTCGATGCGCTGGCATTCAGCGACGGCAAGGTACTGGCGACCGGGCGCGCTGCCGACTTGCGCAGCCGCTACGCTGACGCCCAGGTGATCGACGGCCACGGCAAGACGCTGCTGCCCGGACTCATCGATGCGCACGGGCATGTGGTCGATCTCGGCCTGGCCAGTGTGCGGATCAAGCTCGAGGGGTCGGCCAGCCTGAAGGAGGCGCAGCAGCGGATCAGCGCTTACGCGCGGGCGAATCCCGACCGGGCGTGGCTGTTGGGAGGCGGGTGGAATCAGGTCATCTGGAAACTCGGGCGCTTCCCGCTGGCGAGTGACCTGGACGCCGTGGTGAGCGACCGCCCGGCGGCGCTCGAGCGGGTCGACGGCCACGCCACCTGGCTAAATACCAAGGCCCTGCTCGCCGCGGGCATCACCAAGGCCACGCCGGATCCGGTCGGCGGTCGGATCGAACGCGATGCCCACGGCAACCCGAGCGGCGTGCTGGTGGACAAGGCCCGGGATCTGCTCGATCGGGTCGTGCCAAAACCTTCCACTGCCGAGCTGCGTGCCGCAATACAGGCGGCGCTCAAGCACATCAATTCGGTGGGCCTGACAACAACCGGCGATGCCGGAGTCAGTGCCGCGACGGTCGCGCTGTATCGGGATCTCGCTGACCACGGCGGACTCACCGCCCGCGTTTACGCCATGATCCTCGACACCGGCGCGGACTTCCTCACCCTATCCAAGGCTGGCCCGCTGGTCAGTTATGGCAATGATTTTCTCTCGGTGCGCTCCGTCAAGTTATTTGCCGACGGCGCCCTGGGCAGCCGGGGTGCAGCGCTACTGGCGCCCTACGCGGACCAGGCGGGGCAGCGCGGCCTGATGTTCATTACCGATGCCGACATGCGCTCGCGCATCGCCAAGGCGCTGAAAGCCGGCTACCAGGTCAACGTTCATGCGATCGGCGATGCGGCCAATCACCAGGTGCTCGATGCCTTCGAGGCGGCCTACAAGTCGGTCGGTGGCCGTGAGCTCCGCAATCGCATCGAACATGCACAGGTGATTGCAGTTTCCGACATCCCGAGATTCAAACAACTGGAGCTGATCGCCTCGATGCAACCCATCGCCGCCACCAGCGATATGAACATGGCCGAGGATCGCATCGGCAAGGCGCGCCTCGAAGGCGCCTATGCGTGGCGCACACTGCTGGCCCAGGGAACGCGCATTGCGGCCGGCTCGGACTATCCGGTTGACTCGGACAATCCGTTCTTTGGCCTGCATGCGGCGGTGACGCGCACCGATCACGCCAACCTTCCCCATGGCGGCTGGCGCGCGGATCAGGCCATGACGCTGCTGCAGGCGTTCCGCGCCTTCACGCTGGATGCGGCCTACGCGCAGCATCAGGAAAAACTGATCGGTTCACTGGAACCCGGCAAATGGGCCGATTTCATCCTGATTGATCGCGACCTCTTCAAGATCGCGCCAGCGGACATCTGGAAGATCAGGGTCGAGCAGACCTGGGTAGCGGGCAAAAAAGTATTTGCCGGCGTTCCAGCCGCAGGCAGCTAAGGCAACGCGCGCGCAGCCCCGATCAGCTGCGCGCGCGTCCCCCGGGCGCCGAATCAACTCACACTGGTGGCGGCCGCATTGCCGGCGCCGTGCGCACGCTGCTGGTGACGGGCGCTGAGCAGCGGCTTGTTGACGTGGGCGACCGCCGCCGCGACCGCTGCATCGAAGCATTCACGCTGCGGCGAATCGCCCCAGGTCGAGGGGCAGACCTGGGCCGCGGTGTGGCGAATGCGTGCATAGAGCCTGGCGGCATCCGCGGGTTTGCTCAGATCCAGATCGTAATAGCGAACCACCTTGGATTCGGTGATCGTGTCGGCGGCTGATGCGGCGGGCGCAGCAGCACTGGCGATCGCGGGCGCAACTGCGGCGGCGGTGCCGAGCAGCATGAGTGGTATGAGTTTCCTGAAAGTGACAGGGCGATACATGGCGGTCTCCTTCGCATAGAGCAGCGGTTTAAATCCAGTGCAGTGGCAGCATCGACAATTCGTGCTGACT
>JBAVRE010000359.1:0-7280 GCA_049694695.1 Steroidobacteraceae bacterium
CCTGCCCTGCAGCCTGGGCAACACATCTTCGGCGAACGTGGTCGCAGCTGCCATCAGGGTTGCGCTGGCCGTCGACATCATCGCCGCGAGAGCCGCCGCGACGACCAGCCCACGGATTCCGTCAGGCAAGGTCGCCTGGACGACGCTGGCAAAGGCAAGGTTGGCATCGCCGAGCGCCGGCAACGTCGCTCGCGCCGCCATGCCTATCAGGGCGCCACAGATCCCATAGAGCACGCAGTACAGGGCCGCAGCCGCGCCGGCAAAGCGCGCCACATTCACGCTGCGCGCCGTGAACACCCGCTGCCAGATGTCCTGGCCGATCATGATGCCGAGAAAATAATTCAGCGTGAATCCCAGGAACATCGGCCAGCCGAGCGTGGTCAGTGAAAAATGCGTCGCCGGCAGCAGCTGCCGCATGGCGGCCCAGCCGCCCGCATGCTGAATCGACAGCGGGGCGAGCAGGAACATCATGCCGACCGTCATGATGAAGAACTGGACAATGTCCGTCAGCGTGATCGACCACATGCCGCCGATGACGGAGTAGACGACGACGATGCCGCCACCCAGCAGCACACCACCCCAGAATGGCAGGCCAAACAGGCCATGCAGAATCGTGCCGCAGGCCACGATCGAGGCCACGGCGACCATGAGCGCGTAGCCGATCATGATGACGGCGCCACTTAACCTGGCGGCCGGACTGTAACGCCGCTCGAGCAGTTCGGTCACGGTAACGAGCTTGAGGCGAACCAGATGACGCGAGAGAAACAGGCTGATGACCAGGATGCCGAAGCCCATCAGCGTGCAGAACCACAGGCCCGACAGGCCGTATACGTAACCCAGCCGGACCGTTCCGACGGTCGAAGCCCCGCCGAGTACGACGGTGGCCAGGGTCGCGGCGTACATGAGCGGGCCGAGCCGGCGACCCGCTACCAGGTAGTCTTCACGATTGCGTGCGCGCCGCAGGCTATACCAGCCGATCAGCATCAGGCCGAGCGCGTAACCGAGCACAATGGCGAGATCAAGCGTCATGGCGCTAGCGTCGATACTCAACCTTCGGCAGCACACACAGCATTTCGAACAACAGGTTTGCGGCCAGCAGCGCGGTGTTGCCGGTCGTATCGTAGGGCGGGCTGACTTCCACGAGATCGCCACCGACCAGGTCGAGTCCGCGGCAACCGCGAATGATCTCCAGTACCTGCGGAACCGTGAGCCCGCCAATCTCTACCGTGCCGGTGCCGGGTGCAAAGGCCGGATCGATGCCGTCGATGTCGACGCTCAGGTAGACCGGTCCCTGGCCGACCTGCGCCGCGACTTCGCGCATCAACGGCGCCAGCGACTGGTACCAGCACTCTTCGGCGTGCACGACGCGAAATCCCTGGTTACGCGACCAGTCGAAATCATCGGCCGCGTAACCGGTGCCACGCAAGCCGATCTGCACGACGCGCCGCACATCGAGCAGCCCTTCTTCCACGGCGCGCCGGAACGGCGTGCCGTGAGCGATCTTCTCGCCGAACATCTCGTCGTTGACGTCGGCATGGGCATCCACGTGGATGAGTCCGACCGGGCCATGCTTGTGCCGCAGGGCGCGCAGGATCGGCAGTACGATGGTGTGATCACCGCCCATGGTCAGCGGAATGGCGCCGCTGGCGAGCAGGGCAGCGTAATGCTGCTCGATGATGTCGATGCTCTTGAGCAGATTGAAGGTATTGATGGGGACATCGCCCACATCAGCGACCCGCAGTGAATCAAACGGCGCCGCGCGGGTCGCCATGTTGTAGGGTCGCAGCATCCGCGATTCATCCCTGATCTGGCGCGGCGCCAGGCGCGCCCCAGGCCGATTCGAGGTGCCAATATCGAAGGGCACGCCGATAAAGGCGACATCGAGATGGTCGCTCAGATTGCATGCCGGCAGCCGCATGAACGTCGCCGGGCCCCCAAAGCGCGGCATCACGTTTCCGGACAGCGGCTGGAACAGTTCTTTTTTCATATACTCCTCCGCTGTGCAGTGTCCTCCCGAACTTTATGACTGACAAGCAGCCCGGTGTAAACTGCAGCCCATGAAAACCACAGCTCGTCGACTCCGACGCGCAACGCTTGCGGTCACCAGCCTGTCCTGCGCCCTGCTGACTTCCGTGCCGGCGCAATGCGCCGCAGGCTTCGATGTCGTCGGCAGGAACATCGCGCAACTGAGCGAAGCCCAGTCACAGGGGCGTGTCAGCGCGCTGCAGCTGGTGGACGCCTATCTGGCGCGCATTGCGCGGCTGGATCGCGCCGGACCCGCCCTGCACAGTGTGCTGGCGATCAATCCACAGGCGCGCGCCCAGGCGCGGGCACTCGATAGTGAGCGGGCGGCCGGGAATTTGCGCGGTCCGCTGCATGGCATTCCGCTGCTGATCAAGGACAATATCGAGACTGCTGATCCCATGCCGACGACGGCCGGATCGCTGGCGCTGGCTGGCAATCTGGGCGGTCGCGACGCGCCGCTGATAGCGCGCCTGCGCGCGGCCGGCGCCGTGATACTGGGCAAGACCAATCTATCGGAGTGGGCCAATATCCGCTCTTCGGCGTCCGTCAGCGGCTGGAGCGCTGTCGGCGGCCAGACGCGGAATCCGTACGCGCTTGATCGCAATACCTGCGGGTCGAGTTCCGGCAGTGCCGCTGCCGTCGCGGCCAGCCTGGCCGCCGCCGCGGTCGGCACCGAGACCGACGGGTCGATAACCTGCCCGGCGTCGATGAACGGTCTGGTCGGCATCAAGCCCACGGTAGGACTGGTGTCGCGCAGCTACGTCGTGCCGATCTCCCATAGCCAGGATACCCCGGGACCCATTGCCCATACGGTCGCCGACGCTGCGTTGTTGCTCGACGTCATGGCCGGCACCGATCCGCTCGATCAGGCGACGCGTGAAGCGGACTTGCGCAAACAGGCTCTTGGAGATCTTCCGAAGCGCGCTGGTCCGAGCGGTGCACGGATCGGCGTGCTGCGCATCGAGCATGCTCTGCCAGCCGCCAAGCGGCTGTTTGACGCCACCGTCAAGCGTCTTGCCGGGGCGGGCGCGACCATGATCGATGTGCAGATGCCGGCCGGAGCGGACCAGCTTGGTGACATGGAATCGACCGTGCTGCTCACCGAGCTCAAGGCCGATCTCGATGTCTATCTGGCCTCGACGCCGGCTGCCGTGAGCACTCGCTCGCTTGCCGCGGTCATTGCCTTCGACCGGCAGCATGCTGCTGAAGAAATGCAGCTGTTCGAGCAGGAACTGTTTGAGCGGGCGCAGGCGACCGGTGGCTTGCAGGATGCCCAGTATCTCAAGGCCCTGGAAGGCAGCCGGCTTGCCGCGGGCCGCGACGGGCTCGACAAGATTTTCTCAACTCAGCAACTGCAGGCGCTGATCGCCCCAACCGATGGTCCGGCGTTCATGATCGATGCGATCAACGGTGATGCCATCAACTGGTCTGGGCCTGGCAATCTGCCGGCGATTGCCGGCTATCCGCATCTTACCGTGCCCATGGGCCTGATCAAGGGCTTGCCGGTGGGCGTGTCGGTGATCGGCCCGGCCTGGTCCGATGCCATGTTGCTGGCACTGGGCGCAGAAATTCAACAACTGATCGGTCAGGTGGCACCACCGACCTATACGCGCAGCCTGGCGCCCTCAAACAATGTGCGCTGAACCGGCCGAAATGTTTGCAGGCGTGACAGGGTCGGCTTTGGCGGCCGCGAGACCGGCCAGGAGCTGGCGAATATCTTCGGCTGGCAGTGGGCGACCAAGCAGGTAACCCTGGGCTGCATCGCACAGCAACCCCTGCAGCATCAGCAGCTGCTCCGGTTCTTCCACCCCTTCGGCGACCACCGTAAGCCCCAGCGCCTTGGCCAGCTGAATGACGGCTGTCACCACGGCCTCACCACTGGCACCGCGATTCATGTTGTGCACGAAAGACCGGTCGATCTTGAGCCGGTTGATCGGGAATTGCGCCAGCCGACTCAGGCTGGAGTATTCAGTGCCAAAGTCGTCGATGGCGAGCGTCACGCCGAGCGAACGCAGCTCAGCCATCATCTGCTGCGTGCGTGCATCCGCCGACATCAGCACGGATTCGGTGATCTCGATCTCAAGCAGCCCGGCAGGCAGCCCGGTCTCGTCCAGGATGCCGGCCACCACTGCCGCGAAACCCGGCTGGCGGAATTGCCGCCCGGAAACATTCACCGCCATGCGCCCTTGCGTTAGCCCGGCAAGACGCCATTCCTGCAGCTGGCTGCAGGCGGTGCGCAGCACCCACTCGCCCAGCGGCAGGATCAGTCCGGTTTCTTCGGCCACCGGGATGAATTTCGCCGGAGAGACCATGCCCAGCATGGGATTGTTCCAGCGCAGCAGCGCTTCCATGCCACAGATCTGCCCGTCGCTCAGCACCAGCTGCGGCTGATACACCAGTGAAAATTCGTCGCGCTCCATTGCCTGGTGGAGGTGGTTTTCCAGGGAAAATCGCCGCACGACGCTCAGGTCCATCGTGTCTTCATAGACCGCGAGCTGACTGCGCCCCTGGGCCCTGGCCTGTTGCAGGGCGACACTGGCGTGGCGCAGCAGCGTGCCCGCGTCGGCTTCCCCGCCGTCGAAGGTAGCGATGCCGACGCTGGCGGTAATCGAGATATCGTGCTGCCCCAGGCGTGCCGGCTGGGCCAGTGCCGCGAGAATATTGATCGCCACGCCACTCGCCTCGTCCAGTGCGCCGATGCCGGAAAGCAGGACCACGAACTCATCGGCGCCCAGCCGGGCACAGCCGTGCGCACCGTGCTGGCCGAGGCGCTGGGCGACCAGACGCAGATATTCATCGCCCAGTTCATGGCCCAGTGAGGTGTTGACGCGGCGGAAGCCATTCAGGTTGATATCCAGCAGCGCCAGCTTATGCCCCTGCCGACGCGCCGAATCCATGCTCGCTGACAACCGCTCCATAAATGCGGCGCGGTTCAGCAGTCCAGTCACCGCGTCAAGATCAGGCGCTGGCTGCGCGCGATTGGCGACTGCCAGCCGCTTCTCGCCCAGTGCCAGCGCCATCTGCAGCACTTCGTTCGGATGAAAGGGCTTCTGCAGGTACAACAGTTTGGGTCCGTGTGGCACGCGCGCGCCGATCGCACGCGGATCTACATCGGAATAGGCGGTGCAGATCACGATCTCGACCAGCGGATCGATGGCGCGGATCTGCGCGGCGGCCCAGGCGCCATCCGCTCCGGGCGGCATGCGCATGTCGATAAACGCGACGTTGAAAGGCTCGGCCGCCGCCACTGCATCGCGGGCCGCCTGCACCGCCGCCTTGGCGCTGCTGCAAAACTTCGCCTCGAAGCTCCGCTCCTGCGGCGCCGCAGTTGCCGGCGCCAGCGCATCCGGCTTCGCCGCAAACAGCCTGGCGCGCAGGTCATCTACGACCGCGCGGCTGGCATCTTCCGGTGCCCCGGCCAGCAGTTTGCGGTAGGCCTCGCGCACCGATTCTTCATCGTCGACGACCAGCACGCGGATGGGTTGTCTGTTGGCGGCGCTCATCATGATCCTCAGGCGGCCTGCGTCGCGGCAACGTCATGTGCCCGATGCAACGGCAGCACCACCCGCAGGGTGGCGCCCAACCCCACCCCCGGGCTGTCGGCGAGCAGTCGACCACCCAAAGCGCCCAGGGTATTGGCGCACCAATGCAGGCCGATGCCGGAATTGTCGTGCGCGGTCTTGGTCGAAAAGCCCTTTTCAAAAATGCGTGCCAGATTTTTGGCCGGAATGCCGGCGCCGTGGTCGCGGAAGCGGATTTCAAGCTGCTCGCCTGCCGTTACGCTCTGCACGTTGCAGGACACGGACAGTGCCTGCGCGCTGCGCCCGGCATCGCGCACTGATTCAGCTGCGTTCAGCAGCAGGTTCTGAAATACCTGCTTGAGAAGTATCCGTTCCACGTTCACCGGGCCGAGCGCGCGCAGCGACTCATCGACATCGATGATCAGCAGTGCTCGCATCTGCGCTGGCAGCGCTTCCGCAGCGGTTGTCACCAGATCAGCCAGCAGCACGGTCTCGATCACCGGACCGGTACGCGCCAGCGTCGATTGGTGGTTGAGGATATTGCGTATCTGCTCAATCTGTCGCGACACAACTGCAACATCGTCTCCGGATCGTGTGACCGTAGCGGCGAGTTCGCGGCAGCTGAGGTACAGAAACTGCCGCAGGTCGGCCTGCCGATCCGGCGCCGCGCCAAACTCGAGTTCGTCGAGCACCAGCTGCAGATCTCCCACGGGCGCCGCACCGAGCCTCGCCTGCAGGCTCGCTACCGCCACCGCCACCGGCGTCAGGGCATTGCCGATATTGTGCAATACGCCGCTCGCCATTTCGGCGCTGCCGGCACTGAACGACAGATCCAGCAGCTTGCGCTGCGCCTGATCGAGATTCTGCACCATGCGATCCATCTCGAGCGCGAGCACTCCGATCTCGTCACGGCGTGCCAGATTGGTACGGGCCGTGAGATTGCCGGTCGCGGAAATCGCCACCGCGAAGCGTTGCAGTCGCGACAACGGATCGAGCACGACCTTCTGCAGGGTAAACGCCAGCAGCACCAGGGCGGCAATGCAGGCGCCGATCAGGAAAATTTCCGAGGACCTGGCCGTCTTCTGACCCTGGGCAGTTATCTTTTTTGGCACCGCGATGCGTGCGGTGCCCACCACTGCGCCGTCTATGCCCTTGAGGTCGCGGGCTATGATAGTGAACCGATCCTGCCCCACCAGCGCGCTGGGGTCGAGCGCGCGCGGCGCGGATTTCCGCAAGTCTTCGAACCATACATTGACCTGGGCCTGCTCACCGATGCGGCTGACTTCCGCTGGCGTCAGCAGTATGCCCATCAGCACCATGCCCCGGTGTGGCCCAAGGCCGGCCCCATCCAGCACTGGCGAGGCGGCGGCCAGCATCACGCCCTGGTCAGTCGCGAACAGGCCCTGCACCCGCGATCCCTGCTGCAACGCCTGTCGCCACGGATGCCGTGCAGCCAGCACGCCACGCCGGACGAAATCGATGTCCAGGTCATGGCTCAGGTCGGGGGCCAGCCCCTTGGCGGCAATGAAGTTTCCATCCAGGTCCACGAAGGCCAGCAGGTTGAGGTGCAGGGTCTGCATCTGCCCGGCGGTAAGGTTGGCTTTGAGGAATGCCGCGTTACGGTCCTGGTAGAACTCCCAGGTCTTTGACCAGTTGCCCCAGTCCCAGGCGATAATCGACAGCTGCGCCTGTTCACTGCGGATTGCGTTGACAACGCGATCCATGTCGGTAAGC
>JBAVRE010000360.1:0-7333 GCA_049694695.1 Steroidobacteraceae bacterium
GCCCTGCGCAGCGTACGCCGCCGCGGCGGCCGGGAGCGGCAGTGCGATGGGCGCACGCGCTCGTCGCGGCGCGATATCACCGTGCCAGACCGTGCTCATGCTGCCGACAAACAGCGCGCCCACCAGCACCTGCAGGTGCGGCCCCTCGGCGCCGTCAAATTCAAGGATCACGCGCTCGTTGCGCGCGAACAGGCCAGGCACGTGCCGGGCGGTGACCTCATTCACACTGAAGAGTTTTCCAGGCATGTACCAGGCGCCCACCAGTCGCCCGGCCATGCACATGTGAATGCGGTGATAGTTGAAGGGCGCCAGGTAGATCGTCATGAACGGGCCGCCCTGCACCAGCGCCGCCAGCCGGGCGTCACCAGCCAGCAGCGCCAGCAGTGAATAGTCGCGTCCCTTGGCCTGAATCAACCGGCCGGCAGTGGTTTCACCGAGTGCTGAAATGCGCCCATCCACCGGGCTGACAAGGGCGTGCGGCGCCGTGGACGCGGGTCGTGCGCCGGGCTTGAGCGCCCGCGTGAAGAATGCGTTGAAGCTCTCGTAGTTGCCCGGGTCCGGATGCAGGGCATCGCTCAGATCGGGGCGGTAAGTGCGCAGGAAGAATGCCAGCAGCGGTCGACGCACGAGACCGGAGTGTGAGCGTGCCAATGCTCCGACCAGGCGCGAGAGCAGATGCTGCGGCAGCAGATACTGGAGTGCGATGAACAGCCTTGCGCCCATGCCGTTCATAGCACCGCTGCGTGCGCGATGCGCTCGAGATCGGCGCGCAGCTCGCTGGCTACCAAGGGTGGAGAAAACACGGCAGCCATGCGGCCGCGCGTGTCGAGCAGATAGAGCGTGGCGGAATGATCGATGGTGTAGCGGGCATCTGCCAGGGCGTGGCGCTCGGCGATTGCTCCGAGCGAGCGCAGCAGTGGCGCCATGGCCTGGGTGCTGCCCACCAGGCCGATGAAGCGGGAGTCAAAGGACGCCAGGTAAGGGCGCAGTACCGCGGCCTGATCGCGTTGCGGATCAACGCTGGCAAACAGCAGCTGCAGGTCCGGCAGCGGGGGGTCTTTCATCAGCGTGGCCATGACGGCCAGGGTGGTCGGGCAGACATCCGGGCAGGCGGTGAAGCCGAAAAACAGCAGGCTAGGGTGCTTCAGCAGGGCCGAATTGCCAAACGGGCGACCGGCCAGATCCTGGAGCGCGAAGGGCGCCAAGGCTCGCGCCTTGGGCAGCCAGGTGCCGCTGTGCAGAACGACGCTCTTTTGTGCCAGCATGCGCGCCACCATGGCGCCGCCAGCGGCGCCCAGCAGCGCAACAACGATCAGTCCAGGGAGCGAGCGGCGAAAAATCATGGTGCGATTATCACATACCAAAGCCAGGCATACCGAAGCCGGGCACATGAGCGCGGCGCAGCTGCTGGTACGCTCACAGCGGCGACTGCAACGCGCGCATCTGCACTATGGCCATGGCACCGACAACGCCCGCGATGACGCGGCCGCACTGGTCTGGCACGCGCTCGGACTGCCGCTTGAACCCAGCGCAGCGCAACTGGCGCGGCCCGCTACCGCGCAGCAGCTACGCGCTCTCGAGCTACTGCTGCGCCGGCGCATTCGCGAGCGCGTGCCGGCCGTGTACCTGACGCAGCGCTGCTGGTTTGCCGGCCTCGAAATGTTTGTGGACGAGCGGGTCCTGATTCCACGCTCGCCACTGGCGGAGCTGATCGAACAGCGCTTTGCGCCCTGGATCGAGGCACGGCGGGTACGCCGCATCGTCGATGTGGGCACCGGCTGCGGCTGCATCGCGATCGCCTGCGCCAAAGCCCTGCCACGGGCCCGCGTTGACGCCGTGGACATCTCAGCGGCCGCGCTCGAGGTCGCCGCCATCAATATCCGGCGCCATCGGCTCAGGGCGCGCGTGCGCGCGCTGCAATCCGATCATTTCAGTGCACTGGGTGCGGGGGCTTACGATATTATCGTCAGCAATCCGCCCTACGTCGGGCGCCGGGAAATGGCGCGTTTGCCGCCTGAATACCGGCACGAACCGCGGGGCGCCCTGGCGGCAGGCGCCGACGGTCTGGATTCCGTGCGCGTACTGCTGCGCGAGGGTGCAGCGAGGCTCAGGCCCCAGGGCATCCTGGTCGTGGAAGTAGGCAATACCGAGCGGCAGCTGCGACGCAGCTTTCGGCAGCTGCCCTTCACCTGGCTGGATTTCGAGCGCGGCGGTGGCGGTGTTTTTTTGCTGACGCGCGGGCAGTTGTGCGCAGCGAGGGTGTAGTGCAGTGAACAGGTTTCACGAACTGGATAGCAGGCGATGTCGGGCAACAGCATAGGCAGATTATTCACGGTGACCACCTTTGGCGAGAGCCACGGGCCGGCGCTCGGTTGCATCGTTGACGGCTGCCCGCCGGGTTTGCCGCTGGGCGAAGCTGATCTGCAGCCCGACGTCGATCGGCGTCGTACCGGCACTTCGCACTTTGTCAGCCAGCGGCGCGAAGGCGATGCCGTGAAAATACTCTCCGGCGTCTACCAGGGCCTGACCACCGGCACGCCGATCGGCATCGTGATTGAAAACACCGATGCGCGCTCGCGCGACTACGACAAGCTGGCCGATCGTTTTCGTCCCGGGCATGCCGATTACAGCTACGCTCACAAATACGGGCATCGTGATCATCGCGGTGGCGGGCGCTCATCAGCGCGCGAAACCGTGATGCGCGTCGCCGCCGGCGCAATCGCCCGCAAATACCTGGCCGAGCGGCTGCGGGTGCGCATCAGCGGTTATGTCAGCCAGATCGGTGCGCTGCGCTTCGCAGCGCTGCAGCCCGAGACGGCCTATCAGAATCCCTTTTTCTGCCCCGACCCGTCGCGGATCGCCGAACTGGAGAAACTGCTGTGGGAGCTGCGCAGCGCCGGCGATTCCATCGGGGCCCGCATCACCGTCAGCGCTGCCGGCCTGCCGCCGGGCCTGGGCGAGCCGGTGTTTGACCGGCTCGATGCGGACATCGCTCACGCGATGATGAGCATCAACGCCGTCAAGGCGGTAGAGATTGGCGCTGGCGTCGCCGCGGCGCAGCAGCGCGGCAGCGAACACCGCGATGAGCTCACGCCCGGCGGATTCCTGAGCAATAACGCTGGCGGCGTGCTGGGTGGCATATCCACCGGACAAACCCTGCTCGTGCATCTGACCTGCAAGCCGACTTCGAGCATTCAGGTACCCGGCCGCACCATCAATCGCGCCGGCGAGGCCACCGAAGTGATCACTACCGGGCGCCACGATCCGTGCGTGGGTCTGCGTGCCACGCCGATTGCCGAGGCCATGCTGGCGATCGTGCTGATGGATCATTACCTGCGCCATCGTGCGCAGAACGCTGACGTGGTGGCCCAGGTGCCGGATATCGCGCGCATTGAAACAGCAGGGAACCCATGAGCAAGCTGTGGAATATTGCGGTGCTGGGCGCTACCGGCCTGGTCGGCGAAACGCTGCTCACAATACTGGAGGAGCGAAAGTTTCCGGTCGGCGAACTGTTTCCGCTGGCCAGCGAGCGCTCGGTGGGCAAGTCGGTGCAGTTCCGTGGCCGGCAGATCGCTGCCATCGACGCCGCCACGTTTGATTTCGCGCGTGCGCAGCTCGGACTGTTTTCAGCGGGCGGAGAGGTGTCGGCAAAGTATGCGCCGCTGGCCGCGGCCGCCGGCTGCGTGGTCATCGACAACACTTCTCAGTTTCGCTACCAGGCGGATATCCCGCTGGTGGTGCCCGAAGTGAACCCGGCGGCGATCGCGCAGTATCGCCAGCGCGGCATCATCGCCAATCCCAATTGCTCCACGATTCAGATGCTCGTGGCGCTCAAGCCTATCTATGACGCGGTCGGCATCGAGCGCATCAACGTCGCCACCTACCAGTCGGTATCCGGCGCCGGGCGCAAGGCGGTTGAGGAACTGGCCGAGCAGACCGCCCAGCTGCTCAATGGCAAGCCGGTCAAGCCCAGGGTACTGTCCCGTCAGATCGCTTTCAATTGTGTGCCGCACATCGACAAGTTCATGGACAACGGCTACACCAAGGAAGAGATGAAGATGCACTGGGAAACCCAGAAGATCTTCGCTGACCCCGCCATCCGGGTAAACGCCACCGCGGTGCGCGTGCCGGTGTTTTTCGGCCATTCAGAGGTCGTAAACATTGAAACAGGTCGCAAAATTTCGGCCGTTGAAGCGCGTGCGCTGCTGAAAAAGGCCCCTGGGGTCAAGGTGCTCGACGAGCATCAGCCCGGTGGTTATCCGACAGCAGTTACCGAAGCAGCGAACCACGACACGGTTTATGTAGGGCGCATTCGCGATGATATGTCCCATGAGCGCGGTCTGAACCTGTGGATCGTGGCCGATAACATCCGCAAGGGTGCCGCCACCAATGCAGTTCAGATTGCAGAGATTTTGGTTCGGGAGTATTTATAAGTTATATTGCCGGCCAAGTAGCCACCGGGCCAAGGAAAACAGCGCAACTCTCTGTTTTCTAATAGAGTAAGTGCTCTTTATGGCCCACTGGGAGTCCTGATGCCTTTGCGTTATGTCATGCGCGTACTGGTGCTGGCGGGTTTAATACCCTCCGGCGCGCTGGCGCTGGGATTGGGCGATATCCATCTCAAGTCGGCACTCAATGCGCCTTTAGACGCTGATATTGATCTTGCCGCCAGTGCCGATGAATTGGCCGGCCTCAAAGTGGCGCTCGCTTCGCGGGAGAGCTTCAGCCGCTATGGCCTCGATTATCCGGCCTACCTGGCTTCGGTCACTTTGCAGCCCGCCAAGACCGCTGACGGCCACGATGTCATACGCGTGCACTCGCATGACGCGGTTACCGAGCCGTTCGCAACCCTCCTGATCGAAGCCAGCTGGGCGCGTGGGCGCCTGGTGCGCGAATACACCGTTTTGCTGGATCCGCCGGTGTTTACCGGCGATACGGCTGCGGCAGCTACTGTCGCGGCGCCGACGGCGGCGATTCAGTCGCAATCCGGCACAGTCAGCCGCCCCGCAAGCGCGCCGGTTACCAGTGACGCCAGCGCCGCGCCGCCCGCAACTGCAGCCGCCGCGCCCCAATCTGTCGCTGGTGGCAGTTACACGGTACAGCGTGGCGATACCCTGTCGAATATTGCCGCACGCAATTACCCCAATTCGCAGCGCGAGCGGGCGTTGGTAGCGCTCTTTCGCGCCAACCCCGGCGCCTTCAGCGGCAACATGAATGAATTGCGCTCCGGTGCAACCCTGCAGCTGCCCGACGCTTCGGCTGTCGCGGCGATTGGGCCCGGCGAAGCCGTGGGCGAAGTCACATCGCAATACCGTGCTTGGGCCCCTGCCCACGGCGGTGGACAGCTGCGGCTGGTGGCACCTACACAGGCACCCGGCGGTTCGGCAACGGGCGCGCTCAGTGGCGACACGGCTGCCCTGCAGCAGCGCGTCACACAACTGCAGGCGGAACTGAATGAATCGCATCGCCTGCTGGAGCTGCGCAACGCCGAGCTGGCGCGCCTGCAGAGCCAGATAAATAGCAAGCAAGGCGCCGCCGTGCCGCCGCCGGCACCGCCGGTAGCGCAGCGGCCGATTGCCCAGGCCACGCCGCCCGAAGTTGCGGAGCCGGTACCGGCCGAGCCGACGGCCAAACCGGTTCAGGCGCCCACTTCCCGGCCCGTCGAGGCTGCCAAGCCGGCCGCGAGCGAGTCGGGCTCGGTCCTTGGCTGGCTGACTGACAACTGGAAAGTGGTACTTGGCGCCCTTGCCATCGTCCTGGGAGGCGTATTCGGCTGGCGTGCGCTGCGCGCCAAGCAGAGCCAGGAATTCGATCGCACGCTGGATAAACTCTCCAGCCCACCCTTCGAGGCGGCGGTACGCGCTACGCGCACAACCGAAACACAGCCGATTCGCGCGCTGCAGCCCAAGGAAGATACCTCCTTTGTGGTCGAAGAGTCGGGTACTCATGAGGCGCCGCGCATCAGCGAGCGTGACGTGGCCGCGATGCAGGCCTCGCCGGTGGCCGTGGATGACACGGTATCGGGCGACACCGCCGTGGCCCTCGACCAGGGCGATCCGCTCGCCGAAGCCGATTTCCACATGGCCTATGGTCTGTACGACCAGGCCGCCGACCTGGTGCGTATCGCCATCGCGCGCGAACCGCAGCGCCGTGATCTGCAGCTCAAGTTGCTCGAAGTGTTCTTCGTCTGGGGCAACAAGGACCAGTTCCTGCAACTGGCGCGCGAACTCTCCACTACGCGCGATCAGGCGCTGTCCGGTGAGTGGGAAAAGATTGTCATCATGGGCCGGCAGATTGCGCCCGACGACGCGCTGTTTGCGGCCGGTGGCTCGCTCCCGGGCGCGGCTGTCGGTGGCGTGGACCTGAATCTCGAGGGCGGCCAGAATCGCGTCGATTTCGACCTGCTGGGCGAGCCGACCATGGCTCATGAGGCCGGCGACGATAAAGTCGATCTTGACCTGGGTGCGGCGCTGGGCGACGACGAAGCCACCGGTGAGTTGCGCGCCCTGGGCGATACCGGCGTCGACTTCATGCTCGACGATCCGGCGCGCGGCTCGGATGTCACGGGTACGACTCGGGAAATGCCGCAGTCGTCGCACACGGTTACGCTGGAATTCACCGATGGCACCGGCACCCATGCGGTCGGCGAAGTGCCCACGGTTGAGCAGCCGCGACTGAACAGCGACCTCGACAATCCCACCATCCGGCAAAAGCTCGATGCCACCGCGGCCCAGAACCTGGGGCGCGCTGAGCAGACTGCCGAGCTGGCGCTGGATGATCTGGGGCTGGATCTGTCGGCGGCCACCGGCAATCAGGAGATGGCGGAAGAGGGCGCCGATGCCTCGCCGACCATGCTCACCGGTCTGGATGATGACACCCGCACGCTGCTGGCGCGGGCCGAAGCAGCCTCGGGCGAGACTGCGGAGATGCGCAGCAAACCCAGTGAAACCAGCGGTACCTGGTTGTTCACGGACAAGGACTTCTCATCGGTGCTGCCAACCATAGGCGGCGGGCCGGGCAATGGATCTGGCGAAGGCGCAGCGCACACCGAGCTGGTTACTGCCTTGATGCCGCGGGCCTCCGAAACCGGCCTGGGGCTCACCAACGAAATCGCAGCGCTGAAGGGCGCTGGCGGCAAAATCGACTTGAATCTGCACGACCTTGGGGCGACAGGTAATCAAGCGGCAAAACTCGATCTGGACGTCGGCACCCAGCGCCCCGGTTCTGACAGCCAGTTCACCGAAACCCAGCGCCTGGTGGCGGATACTGAGGCCTCGGAGCCGGAGCCTGCCACGATGAGCGAGGTGGGCACCAAGCTCGATCTGGCGCGCGC
>JBAVRE010000361.1:0-5572 GCA_049694695.1 Steroidobacteraceae bacterium
TATCGGCAGCGCCGGCGGCGTCAAACCGAAAGCAAGCATTGCGTAGGACGCTGCCGTGTTGAATCGTTCGTAACGCAGAAATGGTGTCAGCGGCCAGCGGCGCTCACGCCAGCCGCGCCAGGCCGCCTCGCCATACCAGCCATAGAAATTCTCCGGAATCAGCGTGGGCATGCCCAGCAGGCCGGCATTCACGGCCGCGGTATTCGAGATGTGGCCATGTGCATAGAGCGCGGCGAAATCCCAGCGGCCAGGCTGCCAGCGTGCGTGAGTCTCCCAAAGAGTCACACGATTGCTGCTAAGCCCGGGTTGACGTTGTGCGGCGCCGCCGCTGAACACCGAGCCGCCCACGCGCAGGCCAGGGCGACCGAGGTAGTCCACCGCCAGATAGGAAGACAGGTCGGCCGCGCGCGCGAGCGCGAGTTCCTGATGAATCGCGCCCAGCGGTGACTCCGTCCCGTCCGAGGCGCTCGCATCCCAGCGCGAAAGATCAAAGCCAGTGCTCAAGCCCACATCCCAACGCAGTCCGCCGCGCGTATCGCCTTGCAACCCAACGCCGCCTTCGCGCCAGGTGCTGGGTATGATCGCAGTCTCGACAAAATTGCGGAACACACCGTAGTAACGCGTCGGTTCGTGATTGGTATTGAGCAGGCCGCTGGGAATCAGGAACAGACCCATTTTTGCCCGCAGCGAGCGACCCAGCTCGTGCTCTATGTAGGCCTGCTCGATTTCAACTTCACCTGGATCGCCGGCTGAAGAGACGGCATGTTCGATCTCGAGCTCACTCTGCAGGCGCGTGCGCTCATTGAATCTATAGCCCAGGCCCACGACGAAGCGCGACAGATCGAAGCGCGCCTCAGCCGGATCGTTGCTCGGCCGTGTGTAGTTCAGCTCACCATAGCCAAACCATGACTGCGCAGGGCGCGCTGTGGGCTCCGGGGTCGCTGCAGGGTCCTGGCTTGCGACTTGCTCCGGGCCCGGGGCCGGCGCCGGAGTGTTCCGAAGCGCGGCAAGCTCGCTCTTAAGTGCCTGCAGCTCCGATTCGAGGGCTGCCACGCGCGCTTCGAGGCCAGCAGCGTCTGCTGCGGCCCCTGCGGGAGTCGAGGCCGCCAGGGCCAGCAGAACCAAAGCGGCCATTCCAGGCACTACAATAAGGCGCATCACAACAACCACTCCGCTACATAGTAGTACTAATTGTAAATGCGAATGATTCTCACTAAGATCCGCCAATGAGTCAAGCCGGTTTCAAAATTACGCGACTCAGGCCCGTTATGGGGTGCCTGGCCGCTGTGGATTGCACCGCACCCACGCGCCGCGCCGCTGAAACGGCAGTGAGTGCGGCATTCAAGGCGCTTGCGCAGGTGGACCGCCTGCTCCACCCGACGCGGGCAGGCGGTGAACTCGCCGCGCTCAACCAGGCCGGCACGGGCGAGCGAATCAACGTCCACCCCTGGACGGTGGCAACGCTGCGCCTCTCGCAGCGGCTGTGGCGGCTGTCTTCCGGCGTATTCGAGCCTGCCCTGCCCGGGGCCGGCTCAGTCATCGATTTCCAGATTCTGTCCCCGGCGACAGTGTTGATCATAAGACCGGCGCAGCTGGACCTGGGCGGCATAGCCAAGGGCTTCGCGATCGATCGCGCCATTCAGGCCCTGAAGGCGCACGGTGCGTGTTGTGGCCAGGTCAATGCCGGCGGCGACCTGCGCGTGTTCGGCACGCGCGACTGGCCGATCCGACTGCGATTCGCTCGCGAGTGGCGCCGGGAAATCAGCTTGCGCAATATGGCGCTGGCGGTCAGCGATCCGGATGCGCTGGCAACGCCGAGCGAGCACCGCGGCTACTACACGCCAGCGATGGCGCGGCATGTACCTGAACCCCGGGCGCTTGCCGTGCTGGCGGGCAACGCCGCGCTGGCCGATGGCATGACCAAGGTCACGATGCTCGCGCCGCCGCATCGGCGCGCCGCACTGCTGCGGCAGGCCAGGGCGCGCCTGGCCGACGAGAGCATGAGCGAAGGATACTGATACCCGCAGCCGACCTGCTGCCAGAATTGTCAGGGCCGCACCTGGCCCGCGCCGCGCACCACATATTTGTAACTGGTGAGCTGTTCGACGCCTACCGGGCCACGCGCGTGAAAGCGATCGGTGGAGATACCAATCTCGGCGCCCATGCCAAACTCACTGCCATCGGCGAACTGCGTCGAGGCGTTGTGGAGCACGATGGCGCTGTCGACCCGCGCCAGGAAGCGCTCCGCGGTCACGGCATTGGCGGTGACGATGGCATCGGTGTGCGCCGAACCGTACTGCGCAATGTGGGCGATCGCCGCATCGACACCGTCGACCACGCGCACCGCGATGATGGCATCGAGATATTCCGTGTACCAATCCTGCTCGCTGGCGGCGATCACGCGTGCATCGATTTCCTGTACTGCCTGGTCGCCACGCACTTCACAGCCCGCCTGGAGTAGTGCCTCAACCAGCGACTGCAGCAGCGCCGGCGCGCCGCGATCAACCAGCAGCGTCTCGGCGGCGCCGCAGATGCCGGTGCGCCGCAGCTTGGCGTTGAGCACGATCGCGCGCGCCATGAGCGGATCGGCATCGCGATCGACGTACACGTGGCAGTTGCCTTCCAGGTGAGCAATCACCGGTACGCGCGCCTCGGCCTGCACGCGCGCCACCAGGCTCTTGCCGCCACGTGGCACCAGCACGTCGAGGTAGTCGTTCATGCCGGCCAGCATTTCACCGACGGCCGCGCGATCGACGGTAGGCACCAGCTGTATCGCGGCAGCGGGCAGCGCGGCGGCGTGCAGCCCCTCGAGCAGGCAGGCATGAATCGCGGCGCTCGACAGCCGGCTCTCGGAACCACCGCGCAGGATGACCGGGTTGCCCGATTTCAGGCACAGCGCACCGGCATCGGCGGTCACATTCGGGCGGCTCTCATAGATGATGCCGATGACGCCGAGCGGCACGCGTACCCGTTGAATGCGCAGGCCGTTGGGCCGCGTCCACTCGCTCATCACGCTGCCAATCGGGTCAGTTAGCTTCGCTATGTCATCAACGCCGTTCGCCATGGCGGCAATGCGCGCACTATCGAGCCGGAGCCGGTCAAGCATCGCGGCGCCCAGGCCATCGCCACGCGCCGCCTGCATATCCTGCTCATTGGCGCTGAGTATCTGCGCACTGTGCGCTCTTAAGGCCGCGGCGGCAGTTGTCAGGGCGCGATTCTTGGTGGCCGTGTCGGCGAGTGCCAGCGGCGCGGCGGCCGCCACCGCGGCCTGGCCGAGCTTCTGCATCAGCGCGTGAATCTCGGCATGGGTGCCGGCGGCGACGCTGGCTGTCATGTGGCAGGCTCCTGACGCATCATCACCAGATCATCACGATGGATGAGTTCTTCACGACCGCGAAAGCCCAGCAGCATTTCAATGTCGGCACTGCGCTTGCCAAGGATGCGAGCCGTGTCGGCATCCGAGTAGGCGACCAGGCCGCGCGCCACCTCGACGCCATCGTCCGCCAGCACGCTCACGGTGTCGCCCGATTCGAAGCGCCCACTCGCCCTGCTCACGCCAGCAGGCAGCAGGCTCTTGCCCGCCCGCAGCGCGCGCAACGCGCCCGCATCGATATGGATGGCGCCGGCCGGGCGCAGGGTGCCGGCAATCCACTGCTTGCGGGACGCCACCGGCGAAGCCGCCGGTACAAACCAGGTGCAGCGTGCGCCACTTTCGATGCGCTTGAGCGGATGGCGACGCGCACCGGCAGCGATGCACATGTGGCAGCCGGCGCCCACGGCAATGCGCGCAGCCGCAATCTTGGTCGCCATGCCGCCCGAGCCGACGGCGGAGGCGGAAGTTCCGGCCATGGCTTCGATCTGCGGCGTGATCTGCCGCACGGTGCCAATGAACTTCGCTGCTGAATCGAGGTTCGGATCGGCGCTGTAGAGCCCATCGACATCGGAGAGCAGCACCAGGCAATCGGCGCTGGTCATCTGGGCGACGCGCGCCGCGAGGCGATCATTGTCGCCATAGCGGATCTCGGCGGTCGCAACCGTGTCGTTTTCATTGATCACCGGGATCGCCCCCAGCCGCAGCAGCGCTGCGAGCGTGGCGCGCGCGTTCAGATAGCGCGTGCGCTGCTCGCTGTCTTCGAGGGTAAGCAGCACCTGTGCCACCGTGACCTTATGCGCCTCGAGCAGTTCCTTGTAGGCATGCGCAAGACGGATCTGCCCGACTGCAGCGGCCGCCTGACTCTCCTCCAGGCGCAGCGTGCCGGGCGGCAGCCCCAGGTGTCGGCGTCCCAGGGCGATGGCGCCCGAGGACACCAGTATCAGCTGCGCGCCGCCCCGGCGCAGGCGCATCAGGTCTTCGACCAGCGTTTCCAGCCAGGCGCGATTGAGCCGGCCGGTGCGCGCATCGACCAGCAGCGCCGAACCGACCTTGATGACCACGCGCCGCGCCGTGGCCAGTGGCCCGGGCGCACGCTCTGGCGACGCACGGCGCGCCGCTTTGCCAATCGCCCTGCCGGCTGGCTCGCTGGTTGTCTTGCGGGAGGTCATCTAAAGTAGTGGTTTGTACGTACTGTTGCGGCCAGATCTTAAGTGTACCTACGAAGCCACTCGAGCGGCAGCCATGGTTACAATCTTCCGGCGCGTGGCTGTAGACCGCGCTTTTTTGCGTAGTGGAGGCGGATGATGTCCCAGGGAACCCAGACGGCCGCGGCCCCAGCGAACTACAACGACCGGGTGGTGCGGCAGTTCGCCCTGATGACCATCGTCTGGGGCATTGTCGGCATGAGTGTCGGCGCGCTGCTGGCCGCGCAGCTGATCTGGCCGGCCCTGAACTTCGATATTCCATGGCTGAGCTACGGGCGGCTGCGCCCCCTGCACACCAACGCCGTGATATTTGCCTTCGGCGGCTCGGCGCTGTTCGCGACTTCGTACTACATCGTGCAACGCACCTGCCACACGCGCCTGTTCCTGCCGAAACTGGCGGAGTTCACCTTCTGGGGCTGGCAACTTGTCATCCTGCTGGCGGCCATCACCCTGCCGCTGGGCATCACCAGCGGCAAGGAATACGCCGAGCTCGAATGGCCGATCGATATCCTGATCGCCATTGTCTGGGTCAGCTACGCGGTGGTCTTCCTCGGCACACTGGCCATACGCCGCGTCAAGCATATCTATGTCGCCAACTGGTTCTTCGCCGCCTTCATCATCACCGTGGCGGTGCTGCACATCGTCAACAGCGCCGAGATTCCGGTCTCGATGACCAAGTCCTACCCGGTCTATGCCGGCACCGTCGATGCCATGGTGCAATGGTGGTACGGTCACAACGCGGTGGGCTTCTTTCTCACCGCCGGCTTCCTGGGCATGATGTATTACTTCGTGCCCAAGCAGGTCGGCCGGCCGGTGTATTCCTACCGCCTCTCGGTGGTGCACTTCTGGTCGCTGATTTCGATCTACATGTGGGCCGGCCCGCACCACCTGCACTACACGACGCTCCCCGACTGGGCACAGTCACTCGGCATGGTGTTCTCGCTCATGCTGCTGGCGCCCTCGTGGGGCGGCATGATCAACGGCATCATGACCC
>JBAVRE010000362.1:0-10721 GCA_049694695.1 Steroidobacteraceae bacterium
CCGATCGCCGATCTGCTGTTCCGCCAGCGCGGCTTCACGCAATCGCAGATCGGCGATCTTACCGCGGTGATCAGCCTGCCCAACATACCGCTGGCCATATTCAATGGCCTGCTGATCGATCGCTACGGTCCGGCCCGCATCGTTCTGTGGGCGGCGATGATCGGTCTGGTCGGCGCCATCATGACGGCGATCGGGACGCCGTACGAGCTCATGTGGGCCGGTCGCTTCGTCTACGGCGTCAGCGAAGGCGCGATCTTCATCGGCCTGGTCGCAGGCCTGGCAGGTTGGTTTTCACGCACCGGCATTGCGCTCGCGGTGGCGCTGTTTCTGAGCCTCGCGCGGGTCGGCTCGTTCTCGCTCGACACCTCGCCAACCTGGGCCCGGCCGCTGTACGAATCCGGCTGGCAGGCGCCGCTGTGGCTCGGCGTCGGGATCAGCGCTGTCGGTCTGGTGGCGGCGCTTGCCTTTCGGCTGCTGGACAGCAGGCGTGTGCCGAGCGTGTCGGCGCAACCGGTGGTGCGCGAGCGCATCGTGTGGTCGGAGATCTGGAAGTTCGACCAGTCGTACTGGTACATCCTCGGCCTGCACGTGCTGTACGCGGCAGTGTTTTTCCCGTTCCGTCAGACCTACGCAATCATGTATTTCCAGCACGCCAAGGGCCTGACCCTGCAACAGGCGGGCAACGTGAACTCCGGGGTGTTTGCGGCCGCCGTGTTTGCGACGCCATTGTTCGGTCTGATCGCCGACAAGTTTGGACACCGCGCCATGATGCTGATCTTCGGCACGGTGCTGCTGCCGCTGACCTTCATGGTGCTCGGACTCACGGACCTCAATCCCTGGATCTCGACCGTGCTCATGGGCGTGAGCTTCGCGCTGGTGCCCGCGATCATCTGGCCCTCAACGACGTTCATCGTCGAACCGCGGCGGCTCGGTACTGCACTGGGCGTGATCACGCTGGTGCAGAGCCTGGGCCTGTGGGGTTCCAACCGCATTGCCGGCGCTCTGGCGGACCGGGCCGGTGCGGGTCCTGCCAATCCCGACGGCTACGACGTGATGCTGTGGTACTTCGGCCTGCTCAGCCTCACGGCGCTCACCTCGGTGACACTGCTGTGGTTCCGCGAGCGGGGCCCGCACGGCCATGGGCTCGAGTCGAAGCAGCCCGGCAGGCGGACCGCGGCAAGCGCTACCTGAGCCAAGGGAGCCACCGTACGCGACCGGTCAGGTCGAGAGGGTTGAATTTGCAGCCCACACGCCCTAGAATCCGCCGCGGTGGATGGGGCAAGCTTTCGGGCAGGCTCCTTACAGCTGCAGATTTCGCAGCCAAGCGCTTGATTTCAAAGCCCCACTTGGGGCTTTTTGTTTTTATGGTGGGCCTCTGGCCCATTTTTTATTTTAGCGACCGGAGCGGTGCGGATGTCAGGGGTGCTGCGCGAGAAGCTGATTGCGCTGATCGAGCCGCTGCTGACCGGGCTGGGCTTCGAGCTGGCGGACCTTGAGTTTTCACCCGGCCGCGGGCACTCACAGCTGCGCATCTTCATAGATCGCGCCGCCGGCGTAGTGGTCGAAGACTGTGAGCAGTGCAGCCGGGAGATTGCGGCGCTGCTTGATGTGCACGATCCGATTCCATCGGCGTACACGCTCGAGGTGTCGTCCCCCGGTCTCGATCGGGTGCTGCGCACGCCGGCGCATTTTGCGCGCTTCTTGGGCGCGCGCGTGGCGGTCGAGACGCTGGTGCCGCGCGCCGATGGGCGGCGCCGCTACACCGGGCGCCTGCACGGTGCAGGTGCGCACGGCATTGAAGTGGATGTCGATGGCGAGATGGTGACCCTTAACTACGCCGACATGGCGCGTACGCGGCTGGTGCCGGAATGGCCGGATAGCTCCAGCAAAGGCAGGAAACGATGAACAAAGAAATTCTGATGGTGGTCGATGCAGTCTCGAACGAGAAGAGCGTCGACAAGGAAATCATTTTCGAGGCGCTCGAGGCGGCGCTGGCGGCCGCCGCGCGCCGCAAGCACAGCGAGCTGTGGGACGTGCGCGTCGCCATCAATCGCAAGACCGGCGAATACGAGACTTTCCGCCGTTGGAAGGTATTCGCCGATGATTCGCGCGAGATCGAGAATCCGGAAGCCGAGCTGCGCATGGACGATGCCATCGACCTGGACAAGAACACGACACCCGGCCTATACGTGGAAGAGCCGATGGAATCGGCGGTCTTCGGGCGCATCGCCGCGCAGCAGGCCAAGCAGGTCATCGTGCAGAAGGTGCGTGAGGCCGAGCGCGCCCAGGTGGTGGAGCTCTACAACGATCGCGTCGGCACGCTGGTCAGCGGCGTGGTCAAGCGCATCGATCGCAACGGTATCTATGTGGACCTGGGCAGCAATGCCGAGGGCTTCGTGCCGCGCAGCGACATGATCGTGCGCGAGCAGCTCAAGCCGCAGGATCGCGTCAAGGCGTACCTGCGCGAAGTGCGTGCCGAGCCGCGCGGCCCGCAACTGTTCCTGACCCGCACCGCACCGGAGTTCCTGATCGAGCTGTTCAAGCTCGAGGTGCCGGAAGTCGGCCAGGGCCTGATCCAGATTCTGGGCGCGGCGCGCGATCCGGGCATCCGCGCCAAGATTGCCGTGCGCAGCAGTGATCCGCGCATCGATCCGGTGGGTGCCTGTGTTGGCATGCGCGGTTCGCGCGTCCAGGCGGTCTCGAATGAGATCGCCGGCGAACGCGTCGACATCATTCCATACGATGACAATGCCGCGCAGTTCGTGATCAACGCCATGTCGCCGGCCGAAGTGCAGTCGATCGTGGTGGATGAAGAAGCGCACAGCATGGACATTGCGGTGGCCGAGGACAAACTCTCGCAGGCCATCGGTCGCGGCGGCCAGAACATCCGCCTCGCCAGCCAGCTCACCGGCTGGGAACTGAACGTCATGACCGAAACGGATGCTGAAGCCAAGAGCGAAACGGAATCGAAGGCCCTGATCGCCACCTTCATGAAGCAGCTCGACGTCGATGAAAACGTCGCCAGCATCCTGGTGCAGGAAGGCTTTTCAACCGTGGAGGAAGTCGCGTACGTGCCGGCCGCAGAACTGGCGGGCATCGAAGAGTTCGACGAAGACATGATCAAGGAACTGCGCAACCGCGCCCGCGACGTGCTGCTGACGCAGGCCATCGCCAGCGAGGAGTCGCTCGATTCGGCGATGCCGACCGATGATCTGCTGACCATGGCGGGCATGAAGCCCGATCTGGCGCTGGCCCTCGCGCGGCGCGGCGTGCGTTCGCGCGACGACCTGGCCGATCAGGCGGTTGACGATCTGGCGGATATCGAAGGGCTGTCGGCGGAAGAGGCCGGGACGCTCATCATGACGGCGCGTGCGCGCCTGTTCGAGGCGCAGCATTAACGCTGCGCTGCGATCCCGAGGTACACCATGGCTGAAGTGACCATCACCCAATTCGCCGAGGCACTCAAGGTGCCCGTCGACAAGTTGCTTGCGCAGCTCGATTCGGCTGGCATCAGCGTTGCCGGACCCAATGCCCTGATCAGCGAAGACGCCAAACTCGAGCTGCTCACGCATCTGCGCCGCAGCCATGGTGGCGCCGAGGCGGCGGCCGGTTCGGCGCCGGCGCGCATTACCCTCAAGCGCAAGACGCAAAGCGAGCTCAAGCTGGCCGGCATGCAGGGCCGGGCACGCACGGTCAATGTTGAAGTGCGCGTCAAGCGCACCTACGTCAAGCGCGACGTGCTCGAGGGCCAGGCCCGTGCCCAGCAGGAACAGCTCGACGCACAGCGCCGTGATGGCGAAGCCGAGCAACTCGCCCACGACGCCAAACTCGAGAACGAGCGGCGCGATCGCGAGATGATCGAGACCGAGAATCGGCGGCGCATCGAAGAGGAACAGAACCGCAAGGTGGCGCAGGAGGAAGCCCGGCGCCAGGCCGAGCAGCGCGCCCTCGAGGAAGCCGAGCGCGCCCGCCACAAGGGGACCGAGACGCGCACCGAGCCGGCGCGCGCACCGCACCTGCCGCCGCGCGACAAGGAAAAGGAAAAGTCCGAGACCGAAGACGGCCGCACCAAGTACGGTCGCCAGGAATTGCACATTGCCGGCGATGTCAGTGCCCGGCACAAGAAGAAGAAACGCCTCAAGGCCCGCACCACGCCGAGCGACACCGAGGTCAGGCACGCCTTCGAGAAGCCGACCGCGCCGGTCAAGCGCGAAGTGGCGATTGGTGAGACCGTCACCGTGGCCGAGCTGGCCCAGAAGCTGGCCGTCAAGGCCACGGAAGTCATCAAGGTGCTCATGAACATGGGCGTGATGGCGACCATCAACCAATCGATCGATCAGGATACTGCCACGCTGGTGGTCGAGGAGCTCGGGCACACGGCCCGGGCGCTCAAGGAAGATCAGATCGAGGCCGGGCTGCAGGATAGCGCCCTGGAAATCAAGCTGGAGACGCGCGCCCCGGTGGTCACGGTCATGGGGCACGTCGATCACGGCAAGACTTCATTGCTCGACTACATCCGCCGCACCAAGGTGGCCTCGGGCGAAGCCGGCGGCATCACCCAGCATGTCGGCGCCTATCACGTCAAGACGCCGCGCGGCATGATCACTTTCCTCGACACGCCGGGCCACGCGGCCTTTACGGCCATGCGGGCCCGCGGCGCCAAGGTCACGGATATCGTGGTGCTGGTGGTGGCCGCGGACGATGGCGTCATGCCACAGACCATCGAAGCCATTGAGCACGCACGCGCCGCCGGGGTGCCGCTGGTGGTGGCCGTCAACAAGACCGACAAATCCGATGCCGATCCGGAGCGCGTGCGCCAGGAACTTGCCAAGCACGAGGTCATTCCCGAGGAGTGGGGCGGCCAGAATATTTTTGTCAACGTTTCGGCGCGCACCGGTGACGGCATCGACAAGCTGCTCGAATCGATCCTGTTGCAGGCCGAAGTGCTCGAGCTCAAGGCCCCGCGTACTGGCCTGGCGACTGCATTCGTGGTCGAGGCCAGCATGGAAAAGGGCCGCGGCGCGGTGGTCACGGCGCTGGTCAAGAAGGGCACGCTCAAGCGGGGCGACTACATACTGGCGGGCACGGAATTTGGCCGGGTACGCGCCTTGTTTGACGAGGCCGGCAATCCGGTTGAAGAAGCCACGCCTTCGGTGCCGGTGGTGGTGCTGGGCCTGTCGGGCGCGCCCAATGCCGGCGATGAACTGCTGGCCGTGGAGAGCGAGCGGCGTGCGCGCGAAGTAGCGCAGCATCGCCAGGGCAAGACGCGTGACGTCAAGCTCGCCAAGCAGGGTACCCGTTCCGACGATGTGTTCTCGCAGCTGGGTGAAGCGAAGATCGGCATTGTCGGCGTGCTGATCAAGGCGGATGTGCAGGGCAGCGCCGAAGCGCTGCGCGATTCACTGAACAAGCTCTCGACCGATGAGGTGCAGGTGCGCATCATCGCCAGCGGCGTGGGCGGCATCACCGCTTCGGACGTGCAGCTGGCGGCCGCCTCGCGCGCCCGCATCATCGGCTTCAACGTGCGTGCCGACTCGGGTGCGCGCGAGGCGGTGAAGGAAACCGGCGCGGAGATCCGCTACTACAGCATCATTTATGAAGCCATCGACGATGTGAAGCAGATGCTCAGCGGCCTGCTGGCGCCGGAGATTCGCGAGACCATCGTTGGTGTGGCGCAGGTGCGTGAGGTGTTCCGCTCCAGCAAGTTCGGCGTGGTGGCCGGCTGCCTGGTCACCGAGGGCACGGTCAAGCGCAACAATCCGATTCGCGTGCTGCGCGACAGCGTGGTGATCTACGAGGGTGCGCTCGAGTCGCTGCGGCGTTTCAAGGACGACGTTGGTGAAGTGCGCGCCGGCACCGAATGCGGCATCGGCGTGAAGAATTACCAGGACGTACGGCCCAACGATCAGATCGAGTGCTATTCGCGCGTGGAGATTACGCGCACGATCCAGTAGCGCACATGCCGCAGCGCAATTCGCGTCAGCAACGCATCGAGTCGCAGATGCAGCGCACGCTCGCCGAGCTGGTGCCGCGCGAGGTGAAAGATCCGCGCGTCGGCCGGGTAACGATTACCGCGGTGTCGCTGGTGCCTGACATGAGCGCAGCGCGCGTCTGGTTCCTGCCCTTCGGCGTGGCAGTGCAGGCTGACGAGCAGCTGGCCGGCCTGCGCAGCGCCGCCGGCTTCCTGCGCGGAGAGGTGGCGCGCCAGCTGGGCCTGCGTCACGCGCCGCGGCTGGAATTCCTCCTGGATACGCAGCTCGAGCAGGCCCAATCCCTGACCGCACTGATCGACAAGGCCGTGGCCAGCGATCGCAAGGCAACGCCCGAACCGGCCCCGCCCGACGCCAGTGAGCCTTGAGGAAATCGCGCCCCGACCAGGGGGCGCCGGCGACGACGCCGCGGCATTGTGCGGCATCCTGCTGCTCGACAAGCCTGCCGGCCTGTCATCCAACGGTGCGCTGCAACGCGTGCGTTGGCTGCTTGGGCGCCCCAAGGCCGGGCATACCGGCAGCCTTGATCCGCTGGCCACCGGTATGCTGCCGATCTGCATAGGCGAGGCGACCAAGCTGGCGGGTGAATTGCTCGCTGGGCGCAAGGGCTATGAATTCGAGCTGCAACTGGGTACCCGTACGGATACGGCGGACGCGGAAGGGCAGGTCACCGGGACCCGCGCGGTACCGGACCTGGACGCGGCGCTGATTGCGGCGGCCCTGGAGCCAGCGCGGGGTGCGCAGCTGCAGGTACCGCCGATGTATTCGGCCCTCAAGCGCGCTGGCCAACCGCTCTACAAACTGGCGCGGCGCGGGCTGACCGTCGAGCGCGCGCCGCGCCCGATTGAGATCTATAGTCTGGAACTGCTGGGTTGGTCGGCAGCGAAACTGCGCTTGCGGGTTGAGTGTTCCAAGGGCACCTATGTGCGTGTGCTGGCGGAACAATTGGCCGAGAATCTGGGCACTTGCGGGCATCTCACTGCCCTGCGCCGCGACTTCGTCGAACCCTTTCGCGATCAACCCATGCACACGCTGGCGGCACTCGAGGCTGCGCCATCGATAGCGGCGCTGCTCCTGGGTGCCGACCGCGGCGCCGGGCACCTGCCGCCGCTAAGCCTGGATGCCGCCGGGGCTCGCGCCATGAGCTTCGGTCAAACCGTGCAGACCCTGCCGGGACCTGCGGGGCCGGTGCGCCTGTACGATCCAGAGGGGCGATTCCTGGGCCTGGGCGAGCGTTCCGGAAGCGGCGCAGTGCGGCCCCGGCGCCTGTTTGCCCATCCGGCAGCCTGCCAAACGTAACTCTCTGTTCGGCTTGAGGATCACTCGCGCTGCCGCTACAATGCGCGGCTGAAAAAGCGACCACACATTCAGTACAGAGGTTTTTCGCGCAATGTCTTTGTCCACGGAACAGAAAGGCGAAGTACTCGCCAAATATCGCCGCGATCCCAAGGATACCGGTTCACCGGAAGTGCAGATTGCACTGCTCTCAGAGCGTATCAACGGGTTGGGTGAACATTTTACAGCTCACAAGGCTGATCATTCATCGCGGCGCGGTCTGGTGCGCATGGTGAATCAGCGCCGCAAGCTGCTCGATTATCTCAAGCTCACCAAGCCGGCCAGCTATCAGCAGGTGGTTGAGCGTCTTGGTCTGCGTCGCTGAATCAGCGCCGCGGTCGTGGCCGTGCAGCCGCGCCGTGTCCTCCAGCCTTACCCCACATCCGACTGTTTAAGGATTGAAGCGTGACTGTCTTCAAGAAATCATTTAGCTATGGCCCGCATACCGTAACGATCGAGACCGGCGAACTCGCCCGTCAGGCCAACGGAGCGGTGTTGGTGACCATGGGCGACACCCAGGTGCTGGTTACGGCCTGCGCACGTGAAAAACCCACACCCGGACGCGATTTCTTCCCGCTGACGGTCAACTACCAGGAAAAGACCTATGCAGCCGGTCGCATTCCCGGTGGCTTCTTCCGCCGTGAGGGCCGCCCCACGGAAGGCGAAACGCTCACTTCGCGCCTGATCGATCGACCGATCCGGCCGCTGTTCCCGGATGGCTTTCTCAACGAGGTGCAGGTGGTCGCGACCGTCCTGTCACTGAATCCGGAGATCAACGCCGATATCCCGGCGCTGCTGGGCGCCTCGGCGGCGCTGTGTCTGTCCGGTGTCCCCTTCAAGGGCCCGATTGGTGGCGCGCGCGTCGGATACAAGAATGGGCAGTATGCCCTCAACCCGAATCGCAGCGACCAGGTGGACTCGCAGCTCGAGCTGGTGGTCGCGGGCACTGCACATGCGGTGCTGATGGTTGAATCGCAGGCCAAGAGCCTGTCGGAAGAGGTCATGCTCGGCGCCGTGGTCTTCGGGCACCAGCAGATGCAGGTGGCGATCAAGGCCATTGCCGAACTGGCTGCGGAAGCCGGTAAACCGCGTTGGACCTGGGCTGCGCCCGAGGTCGACGCAGCGCTTCGTCAGGCCGTGGCGACACAGGCCGAAAGCGCGCTCGGCGCGGCGTATTCAATTACCGAGAAGCAGGAGCGCTATGCGCGCGTCAAGGCCATCAAGGCGGACGTCGTGGCAAGGCTGGGCGCCGGCGATGCGCCCAAGTACAGCGCTGATCAGATCGGCGAAGAGCTGGGTCTGCTGGAGAGCCGCATCGTGCGCGAGCGCATTCTGGGAGGCCAGCCACGCATCGACGGACGCAATCTGACCACCGTGCGTCCCATCACTGTCAAGGTCGGTGTGCTGCCGCGCGCCCATGGTTCGGCGCTGTTTACCCGCGGTGAAACCCAGGCGCTGGTGACCACCACGCTCGGCACCACCCGCGATGCGCAGATCATCGACGCCCTTGAAGGCGAGCGCCGCGAGCCTTTCATGCTGCATTACAACTTCCCTCCCTTCTCGGTCGGCGAGACCGGCATGATGGGCAGCCCCAAGCGCCGTGAAATCGGCCACGGCAACCTGGCGCGCCGCGGCATCGCGGCGGTCATGCCGGAAGCGGGCAGCTTTCCTTACGTGATCCGCGTGGTCTCGGAGATTTTCGAGTCCAATGGCTCCAGTTCGATGGCCAGCGTGTGCGGCACGAGTCTCGCGCTGATGGATGCCGGCGTGCCGGTCAAGTCACCGGTCGCGGGTGTTGCCATGGGCCTGGTACTCGAGGGCAGCCGTTTCAAGGTGCTTACCGACATCCTCGGCGATGAAGATCATCTGGGTGATATGGATTTCAAGGTCGCGGGCACGCGTGAAGGCGTGACCGCCCTGCAGATGGACATCAAGGTCGAAGGCGTGACGCCTGAGATCATGAAGGTATCGCTGGCGCAGGCGCGCGAGGGCCGGCTGCATATCCTGGCCGAAATGGCCAAAGTGCTGCAGCAGCCGCGCGAGAAAATGTCCGAGTGGGCGCCGTCGATCATCACGCTGCGCATCGACCCGGAGAAGATCCGCGATGTCATCGGCAAGGGCGGGGCGGTGATCCGTCAGATCACTGAAGAGACCGGCACCACCATCGATATCGAGAATGACGGTACCGTCAAGATCGCTTCAGTGGTTGGCGCGGCCGGGCGCGAAGCGCAGCGGCGCATCGAACTGATCACAGCCGATGTCGAAGTGGGCCGTATCTACGAGGGCAAGGTCGCCAAGCTGATGGATTTTGGCGCCTTCGTCACCATTCTTCCGGGCCGCGATGGCCTGGTGCACATCTCGCAGATTTCCGAAGAGCGCGTCGAGCGCGTGTCGGACAAGCTGAAAGAAGGCGATGTCATCCGCGTCAAGGTGCTGGAAGTCGATCGCCAGGGGCGCGTGCGCCTGTCGATGCGGGACATCGGCGCCGTCTGAGTCTGGCGCTGCCGCCGGGCTTCAGGGCCGGGCGGCAGCGATCTGCTGCAGGCAGGCTTCCAGTGATCGCTGCACTTCGATGGCGGGGATCACGCGGTAGCTGCGAATCAGTTGCGTCAGAAACTCCCTGCTGAGGCGCGAGTCGCCGCCGGCTTCCTGTTCGCTGATGACCTGCAATAGCACGTTGCGGGTGATATCGCGGCCACCGCGCTGCTCGCTCACCTTGAGTTCATGACCCGCGGCAATCAGCGCGCGCACATCGTTCAGCGTGATGTAGCAGCTCAACTCGGTGTCGTACAGACGCCGATTGGGGTATTTCTTGATCAGACGCGGTTCGTTCATCGCACACCTCCCGAACCCTGTGGGGGCGCATACTGCAATGGCTCACACCTTAATCCAAGCCGGCATCGGCGGCTACCGTCAGCACGCCACGCAGCCGATCGACTCGCCAGTGCGCCTCCGCCCACTGCCACAGTGGTGCTGGCAGTGCCTTACTTAGCTCATCGGGCGGCTGCTGGCGCAATAGGGTGAGGACCCTATGCAGGACACTGGCGTCCGCCGCCGGCGTGCCGCTGAGCACATGTGTCGACTTTGAGAGCTTGCCGCCGTTGGGTTCCGTGACCAGGGGGATATGGCTGTAGACCGGGCGTGGCAGAGCCAGGGCATCCTGCAGGGCGCATTGCCAGCCGGTGCTGGCCAGCAGGTCAGCGCCACGCACCACATGAGTCACGGCGCTGGCGGCATCATCGACCACGACCGCAAGCTGGTAGGCATGCAGGCCGTCGCGTCGCTGCACAACCGGATCTCCGCCGGCACAGGTCCCTGGGCTGATGGGCCCCTGAAGGGTATCGATGATTGGCGTGTTGCCGTAGCGGTCAGCCCGAAAACGCAGTGCCGTGGGGC
>JBAVRE010000363.1:0-7118 GCA_049694695.1 Steroidobacteraceae bacterium
CGGTTGGCGTGCCAGCTCCGCCATGGCTTCGGGGGGCAGTTCCACCAGCAACAGCATGGCACCATCCTCCTGGGTGCGTTCTTCCCGTACCGCGCCACCGGCAAAAAGCCGGGCGCGCGCCGCACCCGCCGAGGCCGGCAAATGCACCCAGGCGCGCTGCGCGCTGAGATTGAGCCGCTCGGCAATGGCCGTGGCCAACAGCTCAACGCCCAGGCCCTGTGCGGCGCTGATCCAGACCTGAATCGCCTTGCCCTCGGGATCACGCTCGATGCGCGGTTCGACGCCGAGCCGGTCAATCTTGTTGTAGACCAGCAATTGCGGAAGATCACCGGCGCCGATCTCCTGCAGCACCGCGTCGACCTGTGTGGTGTATTCGTCGCGGCGCGGGTCGGCCGCGTCGATCACGTGCACCAGCAGGTCTGCGGTGCGCGCTTCCTGCAATGTGGATTGAAACGCCGCCACCAGTTCGTGTGGCAACTCACGAATGAAGCCCACGGTGTCGGCGACCACGATGGCAGCCCCGCCCGGCAGGCTCAGGCGGCGCACGGTCGGATCGAGGGTCGCGAACAGCTGGTTGGCCACATAGGCGGTCGCGCCGGTCAGCGCCTGAAACAGGGTCGATTTGCCGGCGTTGGTGTAACCCACCAGGGCGATTGCCGGCACGGGAATTTCCGCGCGCGCGCTGCGCCCGGTATCGCGCTGCTGCCGCAGTTTCACCAGGCGCTTGGTAAGCGTGCGCACCCGCGTGGCGAGCAGGCGGCGGTCAGTTTCAAGCTGCGTTTCGCCAGGTCCGCGCAGACCGATGCCGCCCTTCTGGCGTTCAAGGTGCGTCCAGCCTCGCACCAGGCGAGTCGAGAGGTGCTTGAGCTGCGCCAGTTCGACCTGCAGCTTGCCCTCAAAGCTGCGCGCGCGCTGCGCGAAGATATCGAGTATCAGGCCGCTGCGATCCAGCACCCGGCGATTGCTGAGTTTTTCCAGGTTGCGCTCCTGGCTGGGCGAGAGTGGATGATCGACCAGGATCACATCCGCCGACTCGGCCACGGCAGCCGCAGCAATTTCCTCAGCCTTGCCGCTGCCCACAAAGAAACGCGGCTCGGGCCGCTCGCGCCGCCCGGTGACCGTGGCGACCGGCAGGGCGCCGGCCGAACGGGCCAGCGCGCCAAATTCCTCGAGGTCTTCCGGGCGCACCGGCCCACCCAGCCCGATGCGCACCAGCACTGCGCGTTCACCGCTGCGCGGGCGCTCAAACATTCAACTGATCGCGCCCTGGCATTACTCGGCAACGCTCTCCGCGGCGTCGGAACTGGGCAGCGTGACGGCGCGAGCTGGCACCACCGTGGAGATCGCGTGCTTGTAGACCATCTGGCTGACAGTATTCTTCAGCAACACGACAAACTGATCGAAGGAGTCGATCTGACCCTGCAGCTTGATGCCGTTGACCAGATAGATCGACACCGGAATGTGCTCTTTGCGCAGGGCGTTCAAAAAGGGGTCCTGCAGTGATTGGCCTTTGGCCATGAACCTTTCTCCTTATTCTGTCAGCAGTCCAGCGGTGGCTCTACGGCGTTCGCAGGACTATGGAATCATTCTAGCATCAGCACCCTGCAGTGTTGCCAGCAGGTTTGCAAACCCGGAATCGGCTTCCGGATCAAGAGCCTGGAAGCCCGGTTCCGAGCGCAACCAGGTCAGTTGACGCTTGGCGAGCTGCGCCGTGGCGGTTACTGCCAGCGCCGTGGCGCGCTCAAGATCACAGTCACCGGCACAATAGTCCCACAACTGACGGTATCCGACCGCGCGGATGGCTGGAAGTTGCGCGTCCAGATCGCCGCGCTCGAACAACGCCCGCACCTCCGCCAGCAGGCCTGCTGCGAGCATCTGTGAAAAGCGCCTGGCCAGGTGCTGCGCGTGCTGGACGCGATTGCCTGGAATGAGCGCATAGCGCAACCACTGCACGCCCGCCAGCGGTGGCTGCGTCTGGGCCTGAAAGTGGCTGATGCTGCGTCCCGTGAGTCGATAGACTTCCAGCGCGCGCTGGATGCGTTGCGGATCGTTGGGATGGATGCGCTCCGCAGCGCGCGCATCGATGCCGGCCAGCTCGGCGTGCAATGCCGGCCAGCCGCGCGCGCGCGCCTCGAGATCAAGCTGGGCGCGCACTGCCGGTTCAGCTGGCGGCAACGCGGCCATGCCACGCAGCAGGGCGCGCAGGTACAGCAGCGTGCCGCCCACCAGGACCGGCAATCTGCCGCGCGCGTGTATCGCTTGCAGCGCCGCACTCGCGTCGGCAACGAAATCGCCGGCCGAATAACGCTCGGCCGGGTCGCGCATATCGAGCAGGTGATGCGGCACCCGCGCCCGATCCGCTGCGCCTGGCTTGGCGGTACCGATGTCCATGCCGCGATACACCTGCGCCGAATCGACGCTGATGATCTCAATGGGCAACTGCGCGGCCAGGCGCATCGCCCAGGCGCTCTTGCCACTGCCGGTTGGGCCGGTGAGCACCAGCGCCCGCAGCGGCGCGGCGAGCGGTGCGCTGCCCGCCACGCTCAGCGGCCCCGCAGGAACAGGCGATCGAGCTGCGCGAGCGACAATTCCGTCCAGGTGGGCCGGCCGTGATTGCACTGTCCGGCCCGCTCGGTCTGTTCCATCTGCCGCAGCAGCGCCGACATCTCGACAAGACTGAGGCGCCGGTGGGCATGGATGGCGCTGCGGCAGGCGATGGCGGCGAGCACGCGCTGCGCTGACGATTCCAGATGATGCGCACCGCGCTCAGCCGACAGGTCGGCGACGATCGCGCGCAGCATCGGCGTTACCTCGGCGTTGGCCAGCAGGGCCGGCAGCGCGCGCACCGCCAGCTGCGTCGGCGCCAGGCGCTCGAGCTCAAATCCAAGGCGGGTGAAATCGGCGTTGGCGGCCAGCAGGGTATCGAGTTCATGTTCGGCGGCTGACACGGACAGCGGCTCGAGCAGACGCTGCGAGGCTGGCGCACTGCGCGCGTGCTGCACTTTCAGGGCCTCGTACAGTACCCGCTCGTGCGCGGCGTGCATGTCCACCAGGACCAGGCCGCGGCGATTCTGCGCCAGGATGTACAGACCGTGCAGCTGCGCAATGGGCGTACCCAGCGGCTGGTCGGCAGACGGTTCGCCGAGGCCGGGCTCGGCGACACCGGAGCTGCCACGACTGTCCGCGGAAGAGTAGTGAGCCGCCGGCAATTCAAATTGGCGGGGAGCCGGATCAGGCGCGGCCGTGAACGTGCTGGTTGCCGCACGCGCCGGCTCCGGCGCATGGAAACTGGCCGGCATCGCCAGCGCGCCGGACGCGCTTTGCGTTTCGACACCCGGCGTTGCCAGTGCGCGCTCGATGGCGCGAAACACGAAATCGTGCACGGCGCGGCTGTCGCGAAACCGCAATTCCAGCTTGGCGGGGTGTGCGTTGACATCGACCAGCCGCGGATCGATGCGCAAGTCGAGCACGTAAGCCGGATGGCGACCGTGATACAGCACGTCGCGATAGCCAAGCCGGGCGGCGTTGCCGAGCAGGCGATCACGTACCGGACGCCCATTGACGAACCAGAACTGGGCCTCGGTGGTGGCGCGCGCGGCGGTGGGCAGCCCGAGCCAGCCATAAAGCTGGATGGCGCCATCCTGTGCGAGGCGCAGACTGCGCGCCGGAAATTCCTCGCCCAGCACGCGCGCCACGCGCGCATCGCGCCCGGGGGCATCAATGGCAGCGGGCAGGTCCAGAACCAGGCGCGTGTTGTGGCGCAAGCGTATCGCCACCGCCGGCGCTGCCAGCGCCAGGCGCTCGACGTTGCGCGCGATGTGCCCGAACTCGGTGGCCGCGGTGCGCACGAACTTGCGCCGCGCCGGAACGTTGTAGAAAAGGTCGCGCACCTCGACGGTAGTGCCGGGCGGGTGTGGCGCCGGCCTTGGGCCCGTCAGCGCACCGCCATCGACCAGCAATTCACTGGCGGCATCCGCGTGCGCTGTGCGGCTGCACACCCGCAGCCGTGCCACCGAGCCGATCGAGGGCAGCGCTTCGCCGCGAAAGCCAAGACTGGCCACGGACTCGAGATCCTCCAGGGTGGCGATCTTGCTGGTGGCGTGGCGCTGCACGGCGAGCGGCAGTTCGGCAGCCGCTATGCCGCCGCCATCGTCACGCACGCGCATCAGGCCCAGCCCGCCCTGCTCGACCTCGATGTCGATGCGCCGGGCGCCGGCGTCCAGCGCATTCTCCATCAGTTCCTTGATGACCGAGGCCGGGCGTTCGATGACCTCGCCGGCGGCTATCTGATCAATCAGGTTGGCAGGCAGGAAACGGATCGGCATGGACGCGACATTAGCGGATGCGCGCGGTGTATGCCGAAGAGTCCGGTGGGTGTTGGCGGAAATAAGCGACTACGCCGGCCTCGATCGCCGCAGCGAGCTGCGCCTGGTAGCTGGCCGAGCGCAGTTTGCGCTCCTCGTCCGGGTTCGAGATGTAGGCCGTTTCCACCAGCATGGAGGGCAGATCAGGCGATTTGAGCACCACGAAAGCCGCGTGCTGCACGATTTTCTTGCGTACCGCTCCGACCCGGTCGAGCGCACCCAGCACTTCATCGGCGGCCTCGACACTGGCGCCCATATTTGCTTCCTGCGAAACATCGAGCAGCACCGAGGCCAGCGCCGGATCGACGTTGGCGAGCGAGGTGCCACCCTTGAGCACCAGGGCGTTTTCGTGATCCGCCAGGCGCTTCGCCGCCTCACTCGAGGCGCCACGATACGACAGCGTGTAGACCGAGGCGCCGGCGATGGAGCGATCGCGCACCGCGTCGGCGTGTATGGACACGAACAGATCCGCATGTGCCGAACGCGCCCGCTCCATGCGTTCGCGCAGATCGATGAGCCGATCGCTATCGCGCGTGAGCACGGCGCGCATCCCGGGACGCTCGTTGAGTCGCGCGGCCAGGTCCCGGGCAATGGCCAGCACGACATCCTTTTCGCGGGTACCCGATCGGCCCGATGCGCCCGGATCGTCACCGCCATGCCCCGCATCCACGGCCACCACGATGTCGCGACCGCTGGGCAAGTGCTCAGGTCGCACGATGCGTGGCGCCGCCGGCGCGGTGGCTGCGGCAGCGGGCGTAGCCAGCGTGTTCGCCTCGGGCCGCGCTGCAGTCGACTGCATATCGAGGCGCAACTGGTACCCGCCACCGGCCGTGGCCGCCGCCATCGAGGGCGCCGCGGCCAGCGGCGCGCGCAGCTCCAGCACCAGTCGATACAGCCCGGCGTGCGGCGCGGCACGCACGTTCGCGACCAGGCCGCTCGCCTCCGGCAGCTTCAATGGCGCGGTGCGTGCACTCGCGGGCAGATCGATGACCACGCGGACAGGCTCCGCCAGCTGGTAGACCCTGGGATGCACGGTCGCAGAAAATTGCAGTGTGAGTTGGGCCGAGCCGGCATCGCACTGCAGGCTGACGCCCTGCAGATGGGCATCCGGACGACGCACGTGGCGATAATTGCCAGAGGCGAGCGCCTGGTTGATGCTGCCAAGAACCATCAGCAACATCAGCCCCAGGGCCACATTCGCCCGGCTCGATCGTTGCGGTACTGGTCTGCTGTGCATGGCGCGGTGCATGGCCTGGGGTCTGGCGTGTTCCCTGGTGAGCGGAACTCTAGGCCTTGTCAGCAGCTTATTCAATAGTAATCAGTAAGCTAGAACTTTTTATTCCGCTCATTTCTTGGAAGCCAGGCAGCGCTCAGATCGCTCAGCCATTTGCGGCCCGCCTCGGTTTCGGCGTTGATGTCCACGCTCCGGGCATCCGTGGCCAGTGCGGGATCACCCGCCTCCCCTGCAGAGAGCAGGATGCGCAGGTCGGGAGTGGGTAGTGCCTGCGGCGCGCGTTCCGGCCATTCAATCAGTACCAGGACGCCGGCGTGCAATTCGTCGCGCAGCCCGAGATGCTCCAGTTCGCTGGCGTCACGCAGGCGATAGAGATCGAGGTGCAGCACCTGCAAGTCGCTGAGCGGGTAATGCTCGATCAGTGTGTAAGTGGGGCTGCGCACCGTGCCCACCACGCCCAGCTCACGCAGCAGCGCGCGCGCCAGGGTAGTCTTGCCCGTGCCCAACTCACCCTGCAGGAAGATGCTCAACGCAGCGCTGTTACCGCGCGGCGCGCTGCGTGCCAGAGCTGCGCCCAGCGCCAGTGTGTCCGGCTCTGTGGCGAGCGCAAAGCTCGCACTGTTCATTGCGCGGTTTCAGCCGGCAGCGGCGCGGCGTTGAGCCAGCGCGGCAGGCCCGCCGCAAGCTCGAGTGCCAGCAGTCCACGTGCGCCGCTGGCACGCGCCAGTTCATCACCGGCACGGGCATGGGCCTGCACGCCGGCACATGCTGCCAGCCAGGGATCACCGCACTGCGCGAGAATGCCGGCAATGGCTCCGGTGAGCACATCGCCCATGCCAGGGCCCGCCATGCCTGGATTTCCGTGCGCACACAGCTTCGGCGTCCTGCCGGGCGCACCCACCAGGGTGCCGGCGCCCTTGAGCACGACTACCGCGCCCGTGCTCTCTACAAGGCGACTCAGGGCAGCGAGGCGATCAGCCTGCACCTCGGCGTTGCTCACGCCCAGCAGGCGCGCCGCCTCACCCGGATGTGGCGTCAGAATCGCATTGGCGGGTGGCCGGAGGCCGCCCAGCGCCAGCAGGTTCAGAGCATCGGCATCGATCACCAACGGCCTGCCGCAGCCCAGCACCGCGGCAAACAGTTCGCGGCTCCACGCGCCGGTGCCCAGGCCCGGACCCACCGCCACCACTGTTGCGGCCGCCAGCGGCGCGCGGATATCCGCCGAAGAGCGCGCTACGATGCAGATCAGCTCCGGTCGCTCACTCACGATCGCGCCGAGGTTTTCCGGCGCGCTCGCGGTCGTTACCAGCCCGGCGCCACTGCGCAGACAGGCTTCACCCGCCAGGCGCACGGCACCAGGCATGCCGGGACCGCCGCCAACGATCAGCACACGGCCAAAATCACCTTTGTGAGCCGAGCGTGGGCGCGGCGGCAGCGCGCGCGCAATATCGGCGTCGCTCGCCAGCTCGATGGCAGGTCGGCCCGCATCGCCGGCGAGCGGCATCACCTGCAGATCATCC
>JBAVRE010000364.1:0-8149 GCA_049694695.1 Steroidobacteraceae bacterium
CGCAGCGTCACCGCCGCGGCCATCGATGCCGGCGCCCGCCCGGCGGTACCAGCCGGCATCCTCAAGCATCACGTCACTGAAATGGGGCGGCGCGTCGCCAACGATGCCATGGACGTGCAGGGCGGCAAGGGCATCATGCTCGGGCCACGCAACTACCTGGCGCGCGGCTACCAGTCGATCCCGATCGCCATCACCGTCGAAGGCGCGAACATCCTCACCCGCAGCCTGATCATCTTCGGCCAGGGTGCGATCCGTTGCCATCCGTTCGTGCTGCGCGAGATGAACGCCGCCCACAATCCCGATCGCGAACGCGGCGTCGATGAGTTCGATCGCGCGCTGTTCGGCCACATCGGTTTCACGATCTCGAACGCCGCGCGCGCCTTCGTGATGGCGCTGACCTTCGCGCGCTTCGAGAGCGTGCCGGATACCGGCGCCACGCGCCGCTATTACCAGCACATCGAGCGCTTCAGCGCCTCCTTTGCCTTCGCCACCGACGTCGCCATGCTGACCCTCGGCGGCTACCTGAAGAAGAAGGAGAGCATTTCCGCACGCCTCGGCGACGTGCTCTCGGCCATGTACCTGGCCTCGATGGTCCTCAAGCAGCACGAGGACCAGGGCAGCCCCGCGGAAGACCTGCCGATCGTCGAATGGTCGTGTCGCGAGCTGCTCTACCAGGCGCAGGAGCAGCTGCACAACGTGCTGCGCAACTTCCCCAGCCGACCCATGGCGGCGTTCATGCGCCTGTGCATTTTCCCGCGCGGCCGCACCTACTTCGCACCCGGCGACCGGCTCGGTCGCAAGGTGGCCGACCTGGTGCTGAACGCGACCGCGACCCGTGACCGGCTCTGCCATGGTGTCTATCGCGAGGTGCACGCCGGCAATCCGCTGGGCCAGCTGCAGCAGGCGCTGGAACTCGCGCCGCAAGCCGAGCTCATCGAGAAGAAACTGCGCGTCGAGGGTGTCAAGACCGGTCGCATCGGCGCGCTCGATCTGCCGGGCCAGATCGAGGCGGGCCTGGCGCTGGACATCATCACCCCGGCCGAAGCGGCCCTGTTGCGCGACTACGACCGGCAGGTCATGGACATCGTCAATGTCGATGAATTTGCTGCCGACGATCTGGGTCAGCGCCGCAGCTGATCAACGCCGATGTATCCCGCTTTCTTCGGCATCGCCGAGAAACCCTTCGCCATCACGCCCGACCCGCGTTATCTGTACCTGGGTGCGCGCCACGCCGAGGCGCTCGCGCATCTGGTTTACGGAATCAACGAAGCCGGCGGTTTCATTCAGCTTACCGGCGAGGTCGGCACCGGCAAGACCACTACCATCCGCTCACTGCTGGCGCGTGCGCCAGGCAACGCCGAGATCGCCCTGATCATAAATCCGCGGCTTACACCGCTCGAGTTCCTGCAGACCATCTGCGAGGAACTCGGCATCGGCCTGCCTGACGCTGCACTCGGCAACAGCAAGGAGCTGGTTGACCAGCTCAATCGCTATCTGCTGCGCGCCCACGCTGCCGGCCGGCGCGTAGTGCTGATCGTCGATGAAGCGCAGAACCTCAGCGCCGAGGTGCTCGAACAGGTTCGACTTCTCACCAACCTCGAAACCGAATCGCAGAAGCTGCTACAGATCATTCTGATCGGACAGCCGGAACTGCGCACACTGCTCGAGCGCAATGACCTGCGCCAGCTGGCGCAGCGCGTCACGGCGCGCTATCACCTCGAACCCCTGGGTCGCGAGGACACGCTGGCCTATGTGCGCCATCGCCTGCGGATCGCGGGCGCCACCAGCGATATCTTCACGTCCGCGGCACTCCGTGAAGTCTACAGGCTCAGTGGCGGCGTGCCGCGCGTCATCAATGTGATCTGCGATCGCGCCCTGCTGGCCGCATACTCGCAGGAGCAGCATGAAGTCGGCGCCGCCCTGGTGCGGCGCGCCGCCGGCGAGGTATTCGACCGGCACCTGGCACCGGTCTGGTTGAAGCCACTTATAAGCATGCTGGTGTTGCTGCTGCTCGCCGGTACGGCGGCGACGCTCTGGCGCCTGGGCCCATGGCAACGTCCGGCCGCGGTTCAGGCCATCAGCCCACCGGCGCCGGCGCCGCTCATCAAGCCAGCACCGCCGCGCGCCACGCTGGCCGCTCAACTGGCCGAGGCCGGCACCGATACCGGCACCGACGTGGCTTTCGCACAGCTGCTGAAGCTCTGGCACGCAGACTACCTGCAGGGACCAACTGATGGTTGCAGCCAGGCATCCAGCCAGGGTCTGGAGTGCGTCACGCTGCGCGGCTCGCTGGCGCAACTGCGTACCTTGAGGCGCCCGGCGATTCTCATGCTCAGCGACAGCGACAGCAAGCCACTGCAGGTCGTGCTCACCGGCATCGGTGATGAAGAGGTACAGCTGCAGATCGGCGCACGCAGCTCGCGCGCCAGCATCGGCGAGCTGTCACGGTACTGGTTTGGCGATTACCTGCTGCTGTGGCGTCCGGCAGTGCCCGTGGTGGTGGAATTGCGCACCGGCACCCGCGGACCCGCGGTGCGGCAGCTGCATGCGCAATTGCTGCAATGGCGTGGAGCCGACCCGACGCAACGTCCCGGCACGGTTTACGACGAAGCAGTAAGGCAGCTGGTGGAGGAATTCCAGCGAGAGCATCATCTGGCGGTGGATGGCATCGCCGGTATGGAGACGCAGTTGAGCCTGGATGCCGCGGTAGCGGCGCCGGACTCGCCGGTACTGAGCACCGTGACAGGAACCTGAACCATGTCATTCATTCTCGACGCGCTGAAAAAATCCGAAGCTGAGCGTCAGCGGCAGGCAGGCCCGGCGTTGCTGGAAATGCGCGTGGTGGCACCGCAGCGCCGCTGGCCAGCGTGGACGCTGGTGGTTGGCGCACTACTGGTTGTGAATGTGCTGGTACTGGCCTGGTTCGCGTGGCGCTCCACCAGCGCGCCAGCTGACGGACCGAAGGCGGCGCCTGGCGCGCCGCTGAACACTACGACTGCCGCAGCCACGATCGCCAATGCGCCGGCGACCACCGCCGCGACCACTGCCGCCGCGCCGCCCGAAACTGGCGCAGCAGCCGCGCCCGGATCCGGACTCACGGCGCCCGCCGGCGCGATGGACCCGCAACCCGCGCCCGTCGACGGCGACAACCCGGCAGATCAGGAGCCAGCCGTGAACAGCTCGCCCGCTAAAGTGCAGCACGCCCCCGAGGGCGCCAGTGTGCAGAACTATGCTGAGCTCAACGGCAAGCTGCCGGAGCTGCACCTCGACCTGCACGTCTACGCGCTCAAGCCAGCCGAGCGCTATGCCTTCATCAATATGCACAAGGTGCGCGAAGGTGAATCCACCCCCGAGGGCGTCCGCGTCCTGCAGATCACCGCCGAGGGCGTGGTGCTCGATTACCGCGGCACCGAGTTCCTGCTCGGCCACCAATAGCGCGCCGAGCTGGCGCCTGGCGGCTCGGAGTCAGGCGCGCAGCAGACCGCCCAGGTCAAACGTTTCATCAGCAATCTGCGCCCGGGTCGGCGTGATTCCCCGATCAAGCAGCTTGCGCGCATTCATATGATCGGCGACGCGGCTCAGTGAATCGACGGCGATCAGCTGGCCGGCACGCAGGTAGTAAGCCGAAAACGCCGGCTGCTCAGGATTGCCACGCGTCACAACCTCATCGTAACCCTGGCTCAAGCCGACCATCTGCAGTTTCAGATCGTATTGATCGGACCAGAACCAGGGCGCGGCGCTGAATGGTCGTGGCCGGCCCAGCAGTGCGGCGGCCGCAGACTTGCCCTGCTCGACCGCGTTCTGCACCGATTCGAGCCGCAACAGCGAGCCGTCCGCACGTCGCCTGGCAGTGCAGTCACCGGCGGCGACGACCAGCGGGTCGCTGGTGCGCGCACAGTCATCAACAATGACGCCGCGTTCGCACTCCAGCCCCGCGGCGCTCGCCAGCGAGTCGTCCGGATTCACGCCCACGCCAACGATCACGCAGCCGGCAGGGAAGCGTTGCCCATCGGCGGTCCGCACCGCACTCACCGCGCCCGACTGGCCCTCGAGTGCAGTGATCCTGACATCAAACAGCAGGTGCACGCCGTGCGCGGCGTGCAGCCGCGCCACGGCATCTGAAACTATCGGCGCCACCACGCGCGACATCAGGCGGCCCAGACCCTCCAGCACGGTCACCGCGATGCCGCGCTTGCGCGCGGTGGCGGCGATCTCGAGGCCGATGAACCCGCCGCCAATCACCACCAGCGGCATGGCGGCGCTGAGGCAATGATCAAGCGCCGCACTGATGCTCAGGGCATCATCGATGGTTCGCAGGCCAAACACGCCGACCAACTCCGTGCCCGGCAGCGGCAGAGCCCTGAGCCGCGCACCGGTAGTCAGCGCAAGCCCGCCATAGGAAACGCGGCGACCATCAGCCAGCACCACTTCGCGCGACTGACAATCGATGGCGGTCACCTGGGTGCGCAGCTGCAGGTCAATCTGCCGGCGCTGCAGCGCCTCAGGCCCGCGGATCGCCAGCGAGGCGAGTTCCGGCCGATCGAGCAGGAATTTCTTCGATAGCGGCGGACGATTGTAGGGCGCATACGCCTCGGCGCCGAACAGCGTAATGGGTCCGTCGTATTTTTCCTGCCGTAGCGACTCGGCGATCTGCACGCCGGCCTGGCCGGCACCGACGATAACGAACGGTCCTGACATACCGGCAGCTTAAGCCTGACGCTCGGGAAACTCGACCACCAGGCCGTCGAGCTCAGCACTTAGCCGTATCTGGCAGGCCAGGCGGCTGCCCGCACGCCTCTCGGCCACTACGTTGAGAAGCATCTGCGTTTCCTCGTCCGTGGGTGGCGGCAGGCGCGCCAGCCAATCCGCGGCCACGTAACAATGACAGGTGGCACAGGAGCAGGCGCCACCGCATTCGGCATCAATGCCGCGCACACCCTGCGTCCTGGCGCCCTGCATCAGACTCCAGCCATCGTTGATCTGAACCGTGACACGCTGACCGTCAGGCTCTACACAGTTGACTTGCACCGCACCTGGCATCTTTTACCCTGCTCGCGCAGCCATCGCTGGCTGTCGGCCGCGTTGGTTCATTATACAAGCAGGTGAGCTGCGTCACAGTACGCCGGGCTGGCGCCCTGCACAGATCACAGATTGACCGGCCGGCGATGCTGCCCGGAGACCGGAAATTGTAAAGTTGCGGGCGATACACCCAATCCGCCGGCGGCACACGCGAGTGACTTCTGAACCCACGATGATGGCTGGTAGCGCAGCGCTCGGGAGCTGCGCGTGACGCCACGTATTGCCATCGCCGGCCGCGATGCGCAGCAGCGCCAGTGGCTGCGCCACCATCTGCAGACACTGTGGTCCGATGCTGATCCGGCCAGCATGGACCCTGAGCAACTGACACAGCAGCTGCAGGCGAAAACCGACAACCCCTATGATGCCATCGTGCTGTGCGCCGACTTCGAAGTGGCGCCGCTGCAGCACTGCGCGAGCCTGGCCTTGCTCAAGCGCTTGCGCCGCGTCGCGAACCTGCCGGCGCTGATTGTGGTCGCCAACAGCGGCAACGAGCTCAGCGCCGTGCGGGCCATTCGCCTCGGGGCCGCCGCCTATCTGCCGCGCCAGCTGCTCGACGCCCAACTGCTTGGCGGTACGTTGCGCAAAGTGCTGCACGCCAGCCGGCGCCGACGCCAGCGCGAGGACCGACGGCGACCCGGCACCGCCACCAGCTGCGCGCCAACCATTCCCGGCTATGCACTGCTGCGTGAACTGGGCACCTCGGCGCGCGCCAGCGTCTGGTTGGCGCGCAGCGCGGCGCTCGAACGAGCGGTGGCGCTCAAGGTCAGCACGCCGGAGCACGCCAGCGCCGTTGATGGCCCGCAATTCGCCCGCGAATACGCCGCCATCGCCGCCATCCGTAACCCCGCCGTGGTCGACATCTTCGACTACGGCGTGCATGACGGCCGGGAATTCATTGCCATGGAATATTTTCCCTGTGGCGATCTGAAGCAGCGGCTGCTGCACCCGCTCAGCAAGCAACAGGCGCTCAACTACGCACGCCGCATCGCTGCGGCGCTGTGCGTGACACACGCCGCCGGCATCGTGCACCGTGACATGAAGCCACCCAACATCATGCTGCGCGCTGACGGCTCCGTAGTGCTCATCGATTTTGGTCTCGCCAAGCGGCTTGATGCCGACACCCACAGCACGGCTATCGGTGTGCTGCGCGGCTCGCCCTATTACATGAGTCCCGAACAGGCGCAGGGACAGACTCTGGACGGACGCAGCGATATCTACAGCCTGGGTGTGGTGTTTTTCGAAATGCTGACCGGTCACAAGCCCTTTCACGGCCTTACGGCCATGGAGCTCATGCAGCAGCATGTATCCGGCGAACGGCCAGCGCTGCCGCCGGAGCTTGGAAACTATGAGTCGGTGTTGGCGCGCCTGATGGCACGTGAACGCGAGCAGCGCTATGCCGACGCCCCGCAGGCGCTCGCCGCGCTGGACACTCTGGCTACCAGATCCGCTGAGGATGTCGAGGCTGCGCATGCTGCCTGAGCTCGGCGAGCAGCGCGGCGCGGACGACGAGGCCACGAGACTGCGCGGCGAGCTCGAGCGTGCGCGCGCCGAACGTGCGCTGTTGTCCGATCTGCTGGCAGCGCCGCACCCGGCCGTGACGCACTTCATGCTGGCGGCGGCGCGCAGCTCCGCGCGACTGCGCAGGTTAATGTCCAGGCGCGCACGCGAGCCAGTCGAATACCTGCGCAAAGTAGCGCAGCTGCGCCGCCTGCATTCTCGCCTCGCGCTGCTTGCCCACAGCGTGCCCTTGCCTACGGTGGCACTGCTGTACGAACAGACTGGCAACGCACTGGCAGCGGCCGGCGCCGGCACCCCGGGCGATGACCTGCTGCCCGCGCTGGTCCTGATCGAGGAAAGCGCGCTCGCCCTGTCGATGATTGCCGAGCGCACCGGCCTCAGCCTGACGCCACGACGGCGCCACCGAACCCGCAGCGCGCACGCGCGCTCGCGCACAGCGGCTGGCGGCGCGGTCGAAGGCGGCAGCCTCAACGCGCCACAGCCATTGTCTCGACTGGCGCAGGCCCTGCAGCAGCTGGGCGAACGCCTGGCCACTGAGCACGGCAAGCGTATCGAACTGTCGCTCGTGGGGCTGGAGCAGGTGCCGGAAGATCTGTTCAGTTCGCTCTACGACATGCTGGCGCAACTGCTGCGCAATGCCATCGAACACGGCGTTGAAACGCCAGCGCAGCGCAGCGCCGCCGGCAAGAAACCCTGCAGCGCCCTGCTGGCGCAGTTTTCGATTCGTGGCGGTCAGGCGGAACTGATCTTTCAGGATGACGGCCAGGGATTACAGGCGTCGCAGATACTTCAGGTGGGTATCGAGCGCGGCCTGATCGATCCGGGGACGCCGCTGGCCGGCGATCCGCGCCAGGCATCATCACTGATCTTTTTCCCGGGAGTCAGCACCGCAGCTGACAGCAACGGACGCGGACTGGGCATGGGTATCGTGCGCGAGCGTGTCAAGCGCATGGGCGGGCGCATCCAGGTGGCCACCAGGCGAGCGCAGTTTACCCGAATTCGCATCCGCATCCCGCTGGCTGAGGCCGCGGCGCAGCGCGCCGGCGTCGGTTGCGCTTGACACCCCGTTGAGCTGCAGGTGCAATGCGCCCAAGAGGGCTCCATGCACCTGGCCGACACTACCGTTTTCTTCTCGCCGACCAGCGGCGGCGTACGCCGCTATCTGACCGCCAAGCACGACTGGCTGCGTGCCCATACACAACATCGTCACACGCTGCTGGTTCCCGGCGTCGTCGATGAACTGCAGCCCGGCGGGCTCAGCACAATTGCCGGCTGGAAAGTGCCCGGCACTTTCAATTATCGCCTGCCGCTGGCGCCGCGCCGCTGGATGCGCATGCTCGATGCCCTCGATCCGGATCTGATCGAAGTGGGTGATGCGTTTCATCCGCTGTGGAGTGCAGCCGCCGTCGCTCGTCGCCGCGGCATTCCCCTGGTGGCTTTCTTTCATTCCAACCTGCCGCGTCTGGTGGCACGTCGCTACGGCGAACTGACTGGCCAGGCCTTCGGGCGATATCTGCGTCTCGCTTACCAGCGCTGCGATCTGGTGCTGACG
>JBAVRE010000365.1:0-32233 GCA_049694695.1 Steroidobacteraceae bacterium
CCGATATACCGCCAGTGCGCCATAGCTGTCTTCCTGGTCCCACAGGCTGTGCACGAGCATCACCGGGACTTTCAGCGGCAATGCCGCGAGTACTTTGTCCACGGCCTGGTCGCTCCAGAACGCATCGTAATCGGGGTGCGCGAGCAGCTTGTTCCAGAAACCGAGTTGTTGCATGCCGTAGAGACGACCCAGTTCACCGGCCGAACCGGCGTGCATGAACAGATCGTAGTCATCGTGGTAGCTGGACCACCACTTGATGGTGTTGTCGCGGCTGGCCACCTGCTCATAGATGTACGACGCGCCCTGCTGGCGAAACGCGCCGTTGTGAAACCAGTCATCGCCCATCCAGCCGTCCACCATGGGATTCATGGGCACCGACACTTTGAGCGCCGGGTGCGGGTTCACCAGCGCCATCAGCGGCTCAAAGCCGTCATAGGAAATGCCCAAGGTGCCCACTTTGCCGTTACTCTCGGCAACGTTCTTCACCAGCCAGTCGATGGTGTCGTAGGTGTCAGTGGCATCATCGACCGGCGTCGGATTCTGCGGGCCGTGGACCGGGCGGTTCATCACGTAGTCGCCCTCCGAGCCATACTTGCCACGCACGTCCTGCACGACGCGGATATAGCCATCCTCGACGATCACATCGGTCGCGTTGTCGTAGCCCTCCAGCATCGAACCCAGATTGCCGCTGTGGGTGTGACTGGTCAGTTCCTTGGCGTCGTAGGGCGTGCGCGTCAGCAGCATGGCGGCGTGCGCCGCGCCTTTGGGCAAGAGAATGACGGTGTGCAGCTTGACGCCGTCGCGCATCGGGATCATGACCTCGCGCAGGCTGTAGTCGTAGCTGTCTGTGACCGGTACGAACTTGTCAGGCGTCTCGCTCGGATACTGCGGGTAGGCGGGCTTGGGCGCCTCCTGTGCCAGTGCCGCGCCGCCGATGCCGATGCCGATGCCGAGCAGACAGGCGACAATCGCACTTGTCAGGCTGGTGCAGTGGCTGGTGCGTCCGTTGCTCACGTTCATGGCGTCCCCACCTTTGAATCCGCAGCACCTAACGTAGCTCCCATCATCAATGAGCGCAATAGTCAGCGAGCTCGTGCACTTCGCCCAAGTTCCACAGGCGACTGCTATCATCAGGCGCAACAGGGGGCTGCAGAGAATACATGAAAATATTTGCCAACCGCTCCCGCGCCGCGCCCGATGGCCTGATCGCGGCGGTAATGCTCTCTTTCCTGGCAACAGCAGGATTTTATTACGTCAATATCATGCCGGCACTGGTTGAAGGCTGGCGTTATGGCCTGCATTTCAGCGCACGCGAGGCCGGTTTTGCAGGTTCTGCGAACGTCTATGGCGCCGCCGCGGGAGCGCTGCTGGCAACCTTCCTGGTAGCGCGCTGCGCCTGGCGCCCAGCCGCGTACGCGCTGCTCGGCCTGCTCATCACCATTGACCTGGCCAGCATCCTCGTCGCGACGCCACCGATCATGATCGCCGTGCGCGCCGTCCACGGGCTGGCGGGCGGGTGCCTGGTCGGTCTGTCCTACGGCGTGTTCGCGCGCACGCTTCGGCCTGAACGCACCTTCGGCATGCTGCTGGTGGTGCAGCAGGGCCTCGGCGGTCTGGGCGTCATGGCGCTGCCAAAGCTGGTGCCCCTGTTCGGAACGCAGTCGCTGTTCTTCGCCCTGGTCGGCGTCAGTCTCATCGCGCTGCTGATGCTGCCGTTTCTGGCCGAGTATCCGCCCGTCCCTGCACCCGTCGCGGGCGCGGCCGTGACGGCCGAAGCCCGGCTGGCGGCCGCGCGCGTGCCGGCGGGAACGCTACTGCTGGCGCTTGCCCTGCTGTCAGTGTTCCTGTTCCAGTTCGCGAACATGCTGCTGTTCACCTACATCATCGGCCTGGCCCGCCACTTCGGGCTCGATCCCGGCCATTCGGAAAACGTCGTGGGTCTGGCCACCTGGGTCGGCATGCTGGGTGCAGCACTGGTCGTGATCTGGGGCACGCGTTTCGGGCGCGTGCGCACCCTGGGCATCGCGCTGCTCGTCACGGCGCTGGGCATGTGGGTGATGCATGAATCGGCACGCCCGTTGATCTATGCGCTGGCCAATTGCGGAACCGGCATTACCTGGGCGTTCGTGATTCCGCAGCTGCTCGGCATGTGCGCCCGCTATGATCTGACCGGAAGGGCCGCCGCCATGGGCGGCTTCGCCTCGAAGATGGGCCTGGCAACCGGGCCACTGGTCGGCGCGCTGCTGCTCGGCTCAGATCGCTACGACCTGCTCATCGACGTCGCCGCCGTCGGCATCGTGGCCTGTGCGATTGCTGCCCTGATGCCGGCCGCCAGGCTCGATCGGCTTGATCGGGAGCTAGCTGCCGGTGGCAATTCCAGCGTTCTCAAGGCGCAGGCGTAGCGGCTCCAGCTGCGTGGCGTAGCGCCGCCACTTCCCCACCGAGCTGTCGTAGATCGGCTGGCGCACCTGCATTGCACTGGCGGTGGTCGAGGCCTGCGAGTTCTGGTAAAAGCGCAGGCACTGCTCCTCCCAGGGCAAGCCGCAGTACGCAAGCAGCCGGCGCGCCTCACCCGCGACATCCGCGACTACGGCTTCATATCTGAGCGTGTAGATCACACCTGGCATCACGGCGTTCCAGTGTTGCATCAACCCGTGGTAAGCAATGAAATACTGCCCCAGTTCATCGAGATCATAGGAAAAGGGATAAGCGTCCCTGAACAACTGCTTGTACACGGCATAGCAGGTGTCCATGGGATGACGTTGCAGGTTGATGATCTTCGCGTGCGGCAGCGCCAGGTGTATCAGGCCCGCATAGAGATAATTGAACGGCAACTTGTCGATGAAGAACGGGCTCGCGTCGCGCAGGGGCCTGGTGCTTTGCAGGTACGCGTTTCCCAGGGCGCGAAAATCCAGGCGTGCGGTGGCAGTGACGAAATCGAGACGCGAGACCGGCGGCGGACGGATCGTCTGCCTGACGAGGCGCAGCAGCTCAAGTGAGAAATTATTGAGTTCGCCCGCTGAATGAACCTGCGAATGGCTGCTCAGTATGCGCTCGACCAGCGTGGTTCCAGTGCGTGGCATGCCGAGGATGAAAATCGGGTCAGCACACTCACATCCCGCCACCGGCCCGTCGAAAAGCTCAGGTCCGTACACGGCACGAATCCTGCCGATGATCTGCAGATCGGTATCGAGGTTGTACTGCATGTGCTGGCGCTTGACGCCCGCTCCGCGCTGCAGCGCATCGAAGGCGCCCGTGACGTCGCCGACGTCCTCCAGCTCCTTGGCCAGCGCATAGCACAACTGTGTCAGCCCCACCGGCCCCGTGGTGCGCGCCAGCTGCTGCCTGATCTGCGCGACATGATTGCGCTCCGTCGTCTGCGTGCGCAGCTGCGCACGCGCGTTGTAAGCCTCGAACTCAAGCGGGTTACACGCTATGGCGGCATCAAAACTCTGCTCAGCACCAGCAGCGTCGCCGAGGTAGCGCTGCACCGCGCCCCGGTTGAAGTGGAACTCGGCATTACTGCCATCGAGTTCGACCGCCCGTGAATAGTGCTGCAATGCGTTCTGGTGATCGCCCAGCATGTGGAGGAGTGAAGCGAGGTCGTTGTGCAGTTGTGCCTCCGCAAACAACTTGTTGCGAAGCATGCCCACCGCAGCGCTGGCCGCAGCGATATCGTTGCCTTCAAACAGGCACTTGGCCTTGTGCAGCTGGTAGCGGTCCGAATACGACAGCTGCAGTGCGCGGTCGATGGCGCGCAACGCATCCGGGAAGTTGCCTGCCCGCTTCATCAGGAAGCTGGCGAGGTACCAGCCGTAGGAGTAAGCAGGAAAGCCGTGATTGAGGCGCTGGCAGATCGCCAGTCCCTGGACGATCTCACCGGCATCAATACAGCGATTGATCTGCTCCGCCAGCTGCTCCTGGGTTGGTCGCGCTGCTGCGGTCATGGCAGCATGTTAGCAGGCGCGGGAAGGCCGGCAATGCCGCACCTTCCCCCCCACCATCCCTCAGAACTTATAGCTGAGGGAGATCCCTATCGTCCGTGGCAAGGCGATGTAGTCGCGCGAGTTGTTGCCGTAATACCGCTGGGTCGCCGATACAGCGCCGGTAGTGGGATTCACTCTGGGCCCGGCCGCTGCATACGTCACCTTGCCGGTGGTCCCGGCGTCGTTGAACACGTTCTTGATGAACAGTGACGCCGCCCACGCGTCCTTACTGAGCGTGCTGCTGAGGTTCCAGAGCTGAAAGCTGTCGATGCGCGCGAAACTCCTCGAGTAGACGGAAGTCGGAGCGTAGCTGGCTGACGCCGGATTCGCACTGTCCAGGCACCTGAGCGAGGTGGTTGCGCTATAGCCTATCAGGCAGTTGTCATCGCCAATGCTATTGACCGATCCGGACTGGTAGTAGCCGCTCAGCACCGTGCTGAGAGCAAATCCCCCGGAAAACTTCGCATCGTGCTGGAGCGACGCGCTCAACACATTCTGTGCCGTGCCCGGCAGGCGGTCGCCGTTTGCCGCCACCCGATCTGTGTACAGCGGCCCGCCGTAGTAGTTTCCAGCCGGCTGATAAACGTCGGCGGTCAACTTGGCGTCGACGTAGGTGTAGCTGAGGTTGTAACTGAGGCTGTCGGTCAGTGACCCCGACAGCTCTGCCTCCAGGCCTGCGGTCCGGGCTGACTCGGCATTGATGGCGGCGAAGAACCCCCAGTTCGATGTAGTGGTATTCAACTGGGGATTTTTCCAGTCGGTGTAGAAAGCCGACAGCGCGTACGCCATCCTGCCAGTGGTGCCCTTGTACCCCACTTCAAAGTTGTCGTTCTTGTCCGCGTCGAAGGTGAACAGCGCGGCATTCTCCCCATATTTGCCGCTGGTGGGCACCGCATTCGCGCCCGCATGACGATAACCCTGTGAAAAGGTCGCGTACACCATCGAGTGCTGGCTCAGGTCCCAGGCCATGTTGGCCTTGAACAGGAAGCCATTGTCGTCGATGGCTTTCGCGGCCACGCCGGGCGGATTGGCAGGCGAGGAGTAGATCGGAACGTCGACAATTGCGTCGACGTCCACCTTGTTGCTGAAATAGCGGCCACCCAGCGTAAGGTGCGTGGTATCAGTGAAAGTGATCGTGGCCTCGCCGTACGCCGCGGTTTCCTTGTAGGTCTGCGAGCGGCGAAAGAGAAAGTCCTGGTTGGTCGTGCAGGGAGCTCCGCAAACCAGAACTGCCGGATCGTTCATATAGGGCAGGTAACCGACGAGGTAGCTGTTTTGCCCGAGGCTATAATCTTCCTTGGTATAAAACACGCCACCAGTCCAGTCGACGTGATGGTGGCCGTTCGACACCAGGCGCAGCTCCTGCGTAAAGGCCTTGTCGTCATAGAATCGCTCGGCCTGCGCCATCGGCCGCGGCGAACTGCCATAAAAGGAAAACCAGCCGTTGCGGGCGTAAACGCCGGAGTTGTCGCTGATGCCGGTGCCCGTGTGCTTGTAATGGGAGGTGCTGGACGTCAACGTGGCAAACGCCAGATCAACCTCCATCTCGAGCGCCGCGAGTTCCACCGTGCGGCTCGAGGGCTCGACCTGAATGGCACCGAACTCGTACTTCCCGTACTGACCGCCGTTAGCCAGGTTGTCACCATGGGTCACCTGCCGCCGGCCGCCGACCTCGTCTTTCTGCCGTTGGTACGAGAGCTGCGCATTGAAGGTGTCGCTGGGCCTGAGCAGCAGGGACGCGCGTCCGTACTTCAGGTCGACCGTATCGACATCCTTGGCCGATCTGTAGACCGGTAGCGCATTCACGATATCCCCGCCGGTCACCACCGGGTCACCGGCGGCGTCCAGCGTGTACAGGTTCGGATAGTCGACAATGCCATCGTTCTTGACCTGCCCGATATTGGCGCGGAACGCCGCGGTGCTGCCGATCGGAATATTCACCATCAGGTCGGGGTTGACGTTGTCGCCGTCCGAACCATCGGTCTGCCCGTAGCTGACGCTCGCCTTGCCACTGAACCCAGAGATATCAGGCTTCTTCATGATGTAGCGCACGTTGCCGGCCAGGGATCCGGAGCCGTACAAGGTGCCTTGCGGCCCGCGCAGCACCTCGATACGTTCGAGGTCCTTGAGGATGAAATTGCCGAACAACGCCGTGTTGTCGATATAGGTTGCGACCGTCGGCGGCGCTGCCAAGGGCACGTCGCCATTGGCGCCGGCATCGACATTCATGCCGCGGATGATGATGCCGTTGGTCACACCGGCATTGCGGTAGCCGCGATCATACATCGCGACGCCGGCCATGGTGCGCAGCGCATCGACAGAGTCGACAATGTTCGACTTCTCCAGCGCATCAGCGCTGACCGCTGAGATATTGAAGGGAATTTCCTGCACGGTCTGCGCACGCCGCGTGGCCGTGACCACGATTTCCTCCAGTGTCACACCCGCCGCCGCGTCTGCTGCCTGCGCGCTACCCGCACTCGCCGCGAGCACGCTCGCCACAGCCATCGCGACCGCCGATTGCCGGCTGATTCTGGGATTGATCATGACTGCCACCCTCTGATGTGTATAAAAGCTAGATGACCTGGCGCGTCGGCAACTGCAGCGGACCGAGTGAGCTCAGTGCCTCGAATTGCTGCTGCCGATTCGCGTAGACCGGAAAATCGACGGCTCGGTCGCGAAAGCTCTTGAGCACCTGGCCCAGGCCATGCCAGCCGGAACGGCGCACCCGGCGAACGTAATCGAGATCGACTTCAACCGGCACGATCTCGCGTCCGCTACCGGCCTGGTGAAGCACCTCGCCTCCCGGCCCGCAGACGATCGACTGGCCGCGGCCGAGTTTCCCGGCAACGTTGATGTCGAAGAAGTAGCACTGGTTGATCGCGGCATTGCTCCGGGCGATTGCCAGCTCCACGTCCCGGTCGAGGGTGTTGGTCATGGACGGGTGCAGGATGACTTCCGCACCCATGGTCACGAGCGTGCGCGTCGTCTCCGGAAACCACATGTCGTAGCAGTTGGAAACGCCAAACCGCCCGACTGCCGGTACGTCGAAGACCACGAAATCCCTGCCGGCGGCGACACCCGATTCGTAGGGCATGAAGGGAAACATCTTGCGGTGGCGCGCAACAACTTCGCCGGCCGGATTGATGACCGGCGTGAGGTTGACGACCGAGTCGCCCTCGCGGACATAGAACGAGCCCGGAACGAGCCAGATTCCCAGTGTCTTGGCGATACGGCAGAATTCCTGCTCGGCCGGTCCGGCCGTCGGCTCAGCGCGGGCCGTGCCGGGGCCGTGGGCCGCCAGTTCCCCAAGTACCACCATCTGCACCCACGGAAACCGCGCGAGCACTCCGCCGATCTCGGCGCGCAGTTGCGCGAGGTTATCGCCACCGCTGATTTCCAGCTGCAGCCCGGCAATTGCGAACGTTGCCATGGACGAACGAAACCTCCCCCGACAGGCCCTGGGCCCGAACCGGATGGTAGTATCCACGCAACAGCGGCGCAGGCAATATGGCAATTGGCGTAGACAGCGAAGCAGCAGAGCACGACAGCCAGCGCTGGCTCACGCTGCTGCGTGATGCCCTGCCCCCAGTGGCGCTGAGCGCAGGCACCGCAGCTTTTGCGCCGCGCCTGATCGAAGCCCTGCACTCGGTTCTGCAGTTCGACTGGTGGATGGTGATGCTATACCGTCAGCATGCCACCCCGGAGATGCTGTGCGAGAACTTCACCGGCAGCTGGCGCGAGAAGGGGCTGACCACTTATGTCGGCGCCTTTTACGTGCTTGATCCCTTTTTCCTGATGAGCCTGACACTCGATCGTCCTGAAGTCTGCCGACTCGGCGATATCACGCCGGACGGCTTCCTCGACAGCGAGTACCACCGCGCCCACTATGCGACCGGGCGCATTGGTGACGAAGTCAATTACCTCTGGCCCCTGGAGACAGGTGTAAGCCTGGCCGTGAGCCTCGAGCGTTCCGAGAGCTGCGTCGGGTTCAGCGACGCGGAGGTGCACGAGCTCGAGGCGGTACAGCCCCTGTTGTACGCGCTGGCACGCCTGCACTGGAGCACAGCGCAAGCAAGCGTCACTACGGTGCACGAACCGGAACTCGGCCGTCTGGTGCAGGAAGCGGCCGACAATTTTGGCCGCAACGTGCTGACCGCGCGCGAATGCGAAGTCGTCAAGCTGGTACTGCGGGGCTACTCAAGCAAATCGATTTCGTATTCGCTGGGCATCTCGCCCGGCACGGTCAGAGTCCATCGTGAGAACATCTATGGCAAACTCGGGGTGTCGTCCCAGGCCGAGCTGTTCAATATGTTCATCGAGGCGGTCTCGGCGATGCCGGCGCCTCGCCCAGCTGGATGAGGTAAAGTGACACCAATGCGACAGCTGCTTCACCTGGTCTCGATTGGCCTGATCGGCCTGGCATCCCCGCTGCACGCCACCGACCTGCTGCTGCAGCACGCGCGCGTTATCGATGGCACCGGGCGCGCTGGATTCATCGGCGACGTGCGCATTCACGGCAACAAGATCGTAGCGGTAGCGGCGCACCTGCGTCCGCAAACCGGCGAGCCGGTTCGCGATGCGCATGAGCTGGCGCTGGCTCCCGGATTCATCGACATGCACAGTCACGCCGACCGCGGCCTGCTGCAGGATCTGGATGCCGCCACCCAGACCCGCCAGGGCGTGACCACCATGCTCGTCGGCCAGGATGGTGAGTCCAGTTTTCCGCTGCGCGATTATTTCAGCAAGCTCGAAGCCACCCCGCCCGCCCTCAACGTGGCGAGCATGGTGGGTCACGCCACGGTGCGCGCCCAGGCCATGGGCAAGGACCTGTTCCGTCCCTCCACGCCCGCGGAACTGGCGCAGATGAAAGGCGTGCTCGCAGCGGAACTGCAGGCCGGCGCGTTCGGTTTGTCCACGGGCCTCGAGTACGAGGAGGGCCATTTCGCGACCACCGAGGAAGTGGTCGAACTCGCGAAGGTCGCGGCCAGCGCCGGCGGCTTCTATATCTCGCATGTGCGCGATGAGGGCAACGATGTCTTCAAATCCTACGACGAAATCCTGCGCATCGGGCGCGAGGCCGGGATTCCCGTGGAAATCACCCATATCAAATTGGGATCCACGCCGATGTGGCATCTGGCGGCCAAACGCATGCCGGCGTATCTGCAGACCGCGCAGCGCGAACACATCGACCTGCGGGCCGACGTTTACCCGTACACCTACTGGCATTCCGGCATCCGCGTACTGGTCACTGATCGGGATTTCTTCAACCCGGCCAAGGTGCGCAAGGCGCTGGCCGACAATGGCGGCGCTGCCGCAATCCGTCTCGCACACTACACTCCCGAGCCCGCCGTGGCCGGCAAGACGCTCACCGAGATCGCCAGGATCTGGCAGTTGAGCGATGTGGACACCTACATGCGCATCGTCAGGGCCACCATGGCCGAAGTCAATTCTGACCTGGAGATGGAGGACATCATCGGCACCTCGATGAGCGAAGACGACGTGCGCTGGTTCATCGCACAGCCGTGGATCAGCTTCTGCAGTGATGGCGAGCTGCATGGCGCGCATCCGCGCGGCGCCGGCACGTTCCCGCGCATCCTGGGCCACTATGTGCGCGAGCAGAAAGTGCTGTCGCTGGAACTCGCGGTGCATAAGATGACCGGGCTGTCGGCTCAGCGCCTGGGTCTCAAGGACCGCGGTCGCATCGCCCCGGGTTACGTGGCTGATCTGGTGTTGTTCGACCCGGCCACGGTCATCGATCAGTCGAGCATCGAACATCCCGAGCAGCCACCGCTGGGAATTCCTGCGGTCATGGTTGCCGGCGAGTGGGTAATCGATGCCGGCAAGCCCACGGGCAGGCACCCGGGACAGGTACTAAGGCAGCGCCCTGGGAAGCACCCGGCGACTGGCTGATCCGCCGCTAGGCAATCGCGCCCTGCTGCGCCAGCGCATCCAGCTGCGCGCCACTCAGTCCGAGAATCTCAGCCAGCACTTCGCGCGTATGCGCGCCCAGTGCCGGCGGCGGCAGGCGATAATTCACCGGCGATGCGGACAGGCGCAGCGGACTGGCAATGCTCGGCACCGTCCTCCCGGGAGCAGTGGCACTGACCGGTGCGGCGGGAATCTCGACACGCAGGCCGCGCGCGGCGACCTGCGGGTCGGCGAACACTTCGGCAATATTGTTGATCGGCCCGCTGGGCACTCCCGCGGCCTCCAGCACGCCCAGCCAGGCGCGCGTAGTGCGCAGCTTCATGATTTGCGCGATCAGTGGCACCAGCAGCGCTCGATTGACCACGCGTTGTTGATTGGTCACGAAGCGCGGATCGCTGGACCAGGCCTCGCGCTCAGCGCAGCGGCAGAAGCGTGCGAACTGGCCGTCATTGCCGATCGCCAGCATGATCCAGCCATCCTGTGTCGGGAAATCCTGGTACGGCACGATGCTTGGGTGCGCGTTGCCCGGACGCTCAGGCGCCACGCCGGTGGCGAGAAAGTTCATACCCTGGTTGGCCAGCATGGCCACTGACACATCGAGCAGCGACAGGTCGATGTACTGACCACTGCCAGTCCGCCCACGTTGCACCAGCGCCGCGAGGATGGCTATCGCGGCGTACAACCCGGTCGTCAGGTCGACCACGGCCACACCCACCTTCTGCGGGCTGCTGCCGGGCTCGTCACTGCGCTTGCCGGTAATGCTCATCAGGCCGCCCATGCCCTGGATCATCGCGTCGTAGCCGGCGCGCGGGGCATAGGGCCCGGTCTGGCCGAAACCGGTGATCGAGCAATAGATCAGGCGCGGGTTGAGCTTGCCAAGCGTGGTGTAGTCGAGCCCGTGACGGGCCGCGCTGCCGACCTTGAAATTTTCGACCAGCACGTCGGACACCTGTGCCAGCTCGAGCAGCACTTCCCGACCAGCAGGCACTGCCATGTCGATGGCGACGGAGCGCTTGTTGCGATTGGTACTGGCGTAGTAAGCGGAATAGCCCGCGTCCCTGACGTCAGGTGGGCCCCAGGTGCGCGTGTCATCACCGACGCCCGGACGCTCGATCTTGATGATCTCGGCGCCCAGATCACCCAGGGTCTGCGTCGCCCACGGTCCAGCGAGCACGCGGGACAGATCCAGGACGCGAATGCCGGCGAGCGCCGCGCTCACAGCCGGTTCAACACCACCGCGCCATTGCTCACCACCAGCATGGGCTCATAAAGTGTCGTGGCATCGACACGCGGATCGCGGGCGACCACCAGCAGGTCCGCCTCGAGGCCGACCGCCACCGTACCGGTGCGCGCCTCGATACCGAGCACGCGCGCGGAATTGCGGGTGGCCGCGGAAATGGCCTCGAGCGGCGTATAGCCGCAGCCGATCAGTTCGGCGATCTCGTCTGCCGGGCGCACGCGCGCTGAATCGTCGCCATCACCATAGCTGCCATCCGTGCCCACCGCGACCGTGATGCCAAGCGCCCTGGCCTTGCGCACCGCATCGCGCAGTGGCCGCATCATGTGCAGGGTGCGCACTTGCAGCGCGATGCTGTCAGCACTGGTGCCGTGCGGATCGCCCAGTGGGCTCATGATCGCCAGGGTAGGTACAAAGAATGTACCCTGCTGGTGCATCAGGTTCAGCGTCTCATCATCGAGGTAGGTGCCGTGCTCGATACTGCGCACGCCGGCCCGAACCGCGGCATTGGCGCCGATCCGATCATGCGCATGAGCGGCCACGAACAGGCCTGCTTTGGTGGCCTCCTGCACCGCGGCGCGGATTTCTTCGTAGGAAAGTTCCTGGCGCCGCGGATCGGTGCTGGCCATGCCCGCGCGCTCGCTGGCGCCAACTTTGATGACATCGGCACCGCGGGCGATGACCGCGCGAACCACCTCGGCCACGTTGTCCGCACCCTGCAGCGGGTTGTCGAGGTAACGGCCGAACTGTGGGAAGCCGAGAATGAAGGGTTCACCCAGTCGCGGGCGTACGATGCCGCCCGCGGCCAGCATTTCCGGACCCTGCACATCGCCCCGGCGCACCAGATCGCGGGTCGCCATTGCCTTCAGGTAGGCATCGCCCAGTACGCGGGCGGTGGTTACACCCGAGAGCAGCGCGCGGCGTGCCGACGCCGGATCTTCGATGTGGGTATGCGCGTCGATAAGCCCGGGCAACAGGAACGCGCCGTGCAGATCCAGCGCGCCGGCCCTGGCCGCCGCCGGTGTGATTTCGGCGATTCGGCCGGCGACGATGTGCAGATTGACTGTCGGCACCGCGGCGCTGCCGGTGCCATCGATGAGCTGCGCATTGCTGATCCATAGCTCCGCCGAGCGTGCGGCGGGCGCACCGATACTCATCGCCGACGCAGCCACAACAATTGCACGCAACATGGATTTTCCCACTCCGGTCAGTTTGCGTGGTTGCAGCGTATGGGCGAGTTCGTTGGCGGCTGAGTCGGTAGTCATCGAGACCTCATTGTCATTATTGATTAGCGCGGGTGGACGGACGCCGACTCTTGCGCCCGGTAGGCTTTCCAGCTCTCATCGATGAGATAGGCCTGGATATCATCGACGTCTTTTTCGCTGAGGATATCGTCGAAGCGCTCCATGCCGGTCGGCGCCACCAGGCCGTGCAGCACGATGTCCTTGAAGGCCGACTGGAAACCCGGGTTGAGCTTGCGCAGGTCCGGGGTAATGCTTGGGCCCAGCACGTGGCAGCGCGAGCACTCCTGGATAAATTTGATTTCGCCGGACCGGATACTCTGCTCATCCGCTTTCTGCTCGGGCGGTTTTGCAAAGGGCTCGTCGACACGCGGTGGTGGCGTGGGCACCGGGCCACCGTCGAGCTTGAAGGCAATGATGCGGTTGGCGTTGTCGTAACGATAGGCCGCGCTCTTGACGGGGATCGACCCCACCGTGATCGCCGCACCGCCATACCCGACCTGCACGGCAACGTACTGCACACCGTTGACGGCGTAGGTCATCGGCGCCGCCATGATATGACTGCCGGTCTGAATGACCTTCAGGACCTTGCCCGAATCCGCGGCGTAAACCCACAATTCACCGCTGCCGCGGCCCTGGAACACCAGATTGCCGGCGCTGCTCATGATTCCGCCATCGTAACCGCGCATGCCGAAGGAAGTTTCATGTTCCCAGACGACCCGCTGCGCCAGCGGATCCCAGGCGCGGATCAGTTCACGGACGCGCTTGCCGCGCCGCTCGCTTTCAATCGTCTTCAGATCCGGCAACGGTCCGAACAGTCGCTTGAGGCTTTCCGGATCGTAGCTGTCATCCGGCATGATGCCATTGGCAGTGAAGAAACCATCGATGTATTTGACCGTGCCACCGTTGTGCGCCATGTCCACCCACACATTGGGTACATCGAGTACCGGAATGTACACCAGGCCGGTGTTGCGGCTGTAGGACATCGGGTTCCAGGTGTGGCCACCGGCCCAGGAGGGATAGACATTCTTCGGTCCCGAATACCAATCGGATTGCGGTGTCAGCACCGGCCGCCCGGTCTTCTGATCGACACCGGACGCCCAATTCACGTAGGTGAAATTGGCCGCCGAGAGCAGCTCGCCGGACTCGCGATCCAGCACGTAAAAAAAACCGTTCTTGCAGGCCTGCATGATCGTATGCCGGGTTCGGCCCTTGATGCGCAGGTCCGCAAGCACCAGTTTCTGCACCGAGTCATAGTCCCAAAGGTCATGCGGCGTCGTCTGGTAGTGCCACGCCAGCCGGCCGGTGTCGGCGTGCACAGCCAGAATGCTCGCCGTGTAGAGCAGGTCGAGACGCGAAGGACCTACCTGTCGCTGATCGTAGGGGGCCGCGTTGGCCGTGCCGAAATAAACCAGGTTGAGTCTGGCGTCGTAACCGAAGCCGTCCCAGGCCGTGCCGCCACCCTTGTATTCGGGCTGGCGCGTCGCATCCCAGGTCTGATCGGCGCGAGCCAGTTCCGGGTTCTCATAGGGCTGTCCGCGCGCCGGCGGCACAGTGTAGAAGCGCCACATGAGCTTGCCGGTTTCCAGCTGGTAGGCGGAAACATAGCCGCGTACGCCGCCGCGGTGCAGATCCGCGCCGCTGTTGCCGATCACCACCACCTTGCCGGCAATCTGCGGCGCTCCCGAGCTCGAATAGGGCAAGGAATGATCAGCAATGGTATCGACGTCCCAGAGCCTGGCGCCGGTCGCGGCATCCAGTGCGTGCAGGCGGCCATCCACCGCAGCGACATACACGCGGCCCTTCCACACTGCGACGCCGCGATTGACCAGGTCACAACACGGGTTGCGCGCCGCGGCGTAGTCCGCCTTGGGATCGTAGCGCCAGAGTTCCCGGCCGCTCGCGGCATCGACCGCGTAAACGTAGCCCCAGGTTCCGGAGGTATACATGACGCCGTCGATCACGATCGGCGTAGCCTCCTGGCCGCGGTGTGTCGCCAGATCGTATTGCCACGCAAAGCCAAGCCGATCGACATTGGCCGCGCTGATGGCGCTCAACGGACTGAAATAGGTGCCGTCGATGTCGCGGCCACCCGCGAGCCAGTTCCGCGCGGAATCTGCGCTCGGCGGTGCGCCGGCCAGCGCGGCCAGTGTGCACGCGCCGATGCCGCAAAATGCCGCGATGGTGATCCGTCTGATCGGTCCACGACGCATAGTTGAACCCTGGATGGGGCGCTCACAGTTTCGGAGCAGAGTCAGGATTGTCATACAACGAGCGGCGCTCCGCCACCCGAGCAGCCACGCGGGTTATAGCTGCGAAAAAAAACCCCAGGCATGCTCATAACAACAAGTTATGAGCCGCTGGCAGAGAATACCGTCATGCCCGAGCCAAATTTCCGCCGCGCTGCGCTGCCGGTTGCGCCTGAGAAGATCAGTGAATCAGTGGCGCTGCTGCAGCAGGCGCTCAGGCAGTACCGGCGCGTGACCTACGCCAGCAGCCTGGGTGTCGAGGCCAGCGTGCTGATCGATCTGATTTTCGAGCACGCGCCGCAGATCGATGTATTTACGGTCGACACCGGCCGGCTGCCCGAGCCCACGCTCGAGCTGCTCGAGCGCATCAGCCAGCACTATGGGCGCCCGATCCGCCTGGTGTTTCCGCAGGCGCCGGCCGTGCAGGACTTTGTGGCCAGCCACGGCATCAACGGCTTCTATCGTGGCCTGGAGCAGCGCCTGGGCTGCTGCGAGATCCGCAAGCTCGAACCCTTCAAGCGCGCGATTGCCGGCTACAACGCCTGGGTGACTGGTGTGCGCCATGAGCAGTCGGCGGCGCGCGCCGGCACCAAACCGATCGAATGGGATAAGCGCTACCGACTGCAGAAAATCAGCCCGCTGCTGCAGTGGACCCGGGAGGAAATCTGGGCGTATGTGCGCGAGCGGAAGCTGCCCTACAACCCGATGCACGATCAGGGTTACGCAAGCATCGGCTGTGCGCCCTGCACGCGCGCCGTTGCCGCCGGCGAAGACAGCCGGGCCGGACGCTGGTGGTGGGAGAGTCCGGAGTCACGCGAGTGCGGGCTGCAGCCGCGAAAGTTGCCGGACTCACTGAGCGATCTGTAGCCTGCCGCAATCCTGTCTAGAAAATACTGTAGAGCAGCCCGGCCGCGACAGTCTCGCCCAGTTCGCGGCAATTCTCGAGATCAGCCGCGCTCAATGCACCGCGCGCGATGACCGGTTGCGCAACCCGCTTCCAGTTGAAGCCCAGTGCGATGCGTTCGATCGAACTCACCGCGCCGTTGCCGTCATTGCCAGCGCTCACGAACAGCGCGTAGGGCAGGCTGTTGACCTTGCCTTCGGCCGGATAGTAGGTTCGATCCATGAAATCCTTGACGGCGCCCGACATGTACCCGAAATGCTCGGGCGTGCCGATCAGCAGGCCCTGCGCCCAGAGCAGATCGTCTATGCCGGCCTGCAGGGCCGGCCTGGCGCGGCATTCAAGGCCCTCACCGGCCCGCGCAATACCCTCGAGCACGGCCTGCACCATGGCCGCTGTCCGGCCGCCGCTGTGACCGCCGTAGACGAGTAGCAGATTGATCACTCGTGAAACGCCTTCATGTTCGCGATCCAATAGCTGCTCGCAGCAGTGCATCGATGCGCGGATAGGTTATAACATCAGCCGCTGCCATGCCGATTCCATACTCAGTTCTTGATCTCTCGCCCATCAATGAGGGCAGCAGCGCCGCGCAGTCGTTCCGGAATACGCTCGACCTGGCGCGCCACGCGGAACGCTGGGGGTATCGGCGTTTCTGGCTGGCGGAGCATCACGGCATGCCGGGGATTGCCAGTGCCGCGACCGCGGTATTGATAGGTTTCGTTGCCGGTGGCACCACCACAATTCGTGTTGGCGCCGGCGGCATCATGCTACCCAATCATTCGCCACTGGTGATCGCCGAGCAGTTTGGCACGCTGGAGTCTCTCTACCCCGGACGCATTGACCTGGGCCTGGGCCGCGCACCCGGGTCCGATCAGATCACCGCGCGCGCCCTGCGCCGCAATCTGGCCTCGGAGGCGGACGAGTTTCCGCAGGATGTGCAGGAACTGGCCGACTATTTCTCGAGCGCGCCCCGCCAGAGCGTGCGCGCGATACCAGGCACTGGCCTCAACGTGCCGCTGTGGATCCTGGGTTCCAGCCTCTACGGCGCACAACTGGCCGCAATGCTGGGCCTGCCGTACGCCTTCGCCTCGCACTTCGCACCAGCGCAGCTGATGGAGGCCATAACCCTCTACCGGGCGCGCTTTCGACCGTCGCCGCAGCTCGGCAAGCCTTATGTGATGCTGGGCTTTCAGGTCTATGCCGCCGACACGAGCGCCGCCGCCAGGTGGCTCGCTACTTCGATGCAACAGGCTTTTGTAAACCTGCGCACTGGCCGGCCCTCGACACTATCGCCGCCGGTCGACAACTACTACGAGCGCAGCGGCCCGGCAGAACGCGCGCTGCTCGATCAGGTGATGGCCTGCGCCGCCATCGGCGCGCCGGCCGAAGTACGCACCACCCTGGCCGCATTCATCGAGCGCACCGGAGCCGACGAATTGATCATTGCCTCGCAGATCTTCGATCATGCGGCACGATTGCGCTCGTACGAAATCCTGGCGCAGCTATGTGCATAATATCCGCAGCGAGACACGCTGCCCGATCCGCGGGCGGCGCGCTGTTGGAGGGCAAATGACCACGAGCATGCTGGAGCACGCCGGCCTGAAAGTTGCAGCGGTGCTTGATCGGTTTATCGTCGCTCGGGTACTGCCTGGTACCGGTATCGAGGCCAGCGCGTTCTGGACTGGCGTGGCGGATATTTACGCCAGGTTCACTTCGGAGAATCGCGCCCTGCTCCGCCAGCGCGACGAGCTGCAGGCGAAAATAGACGCCTGGCATCAGCAATGCCCGGGCGTGCCACCCGACCCCGCTGCGTATCAGACATTCCTGCGCGACATCGGCTATCTGGTCGCGGCGCCGGCATCGTTCAGCGTCGCGCCGACGCGCGTCGACGACGAAATCGCCCTGCTGGCCGGACCGCAGCTGGTCGTGCCGGTGCTCAACGCGCGCTTTGCGCTCAATGCAGCCAACGCGCGTTGGGGCAGTTTATATGACGCACTCTACGGAACCGATGCGATAGGCGGCGTACCGGCGCCCGGCAAGGGTTATGACGCCGTGCGCGGCGCCGCGGTCATCGCGCGCTCCAAGGCATTCCTGGACGCGGCAGTTCCGCTGGCCTCGGGCAGCCACACAGCGGTGACCGATTATCGTGTGGTGCGTGGCGCGCTGGTTCCGCAACTTGCAGATCCCACGGCGCTGGCGGGCTACGTCGGCGATCCGGCAGCGCCGGGTGCCATCCTGCTGCGCCATCATGGCATTCACATCGAACTGGTGATTGACCGCGCGCACCGCATCGGCCGCCAGGATCCGGCCGGCCTGGCCGATGTGATACTGGAATCCGCGCTCTCGACCATCGTCGATCTGGAGGATTCGATCGCGGCAGTTGACGCCGAGGACAAGGTAGCCGCGTACAGCAACTGGCTGGGGCTGATGAAGGGCGATCTCACTGCCCGCTTCGACAAGGGTGGTCGTACCATGACTCGCTCGCTCGACAGTGATCGGCACTACCTCGCGCCCGACGGCCAGGCACTGACGCTCCACGGCCGCAGCCTGCTGCTGGTGCGCAACGTGGGTCACCTGATGAACACGCCGGCTGTGCTGCTTCGCGACGGCACGGAAGCGCCGGAGGGCATACTCGATGGCATCGTCAGCAGCCTGATCGCACTGCACGATCTTCGGGCACAGGGGCGCCGGCGCAATAGCCGCCGCGGCTCCATCTACATCGTCAAGCCCAAGATGCACGGCCCGGCAGAAGCCGATTTCACCAATCGGCTGTTCGACGCCATCGAAGACCTGCTGGGCCTCGAGCGCTACACCATCAAGGTTGGCGTGATGGATGAAGAGCGGCGCACCTCGGCCAATCTCGCGGCCTGCATCCACGCCGTCAGGAACCGGATCGTGTTCATCAACACCGGGTTTCTGGATCGCACCGGCGATGAGATACACACTTCGATGCACGCCGGCGCGATGGTACGCAAGGGCGAGATGAAATCATCGCAATGGATTTCCGCCTACGAAGATCGCAATGTGCGCATCGGCCTCGCCTGCGGCATGTCCGGCAAGGCCCAGATCGGCAAGGGCATGTGGGCGGCCCCGGATCGCATGGCCGACATGCTGGAGCAGAAGATTGCGCACCCGCGCGCGGGCGCCAGTACTGCCTGGGTGCCCTCGCCCACCGCCGCCACGCTGCACGCCATGCATTACCACGCGGTCGATGTCCTGGCCCGCCAGGCACAGATACAGCACGAGGCCGTTCCCGCGCTCGAGCGGTTGCTGGAGCTGCCGCTGGCCGTCAGCCGCAACTGGAGCGCCCAGGAAATACTCGATGAACTGAACAACAATGCCCAGGGGATACTCGGCTATGTCGTGCGCTGGGTTGATCAGGGCGTAGGCTGCTCAAAGGTGCCGGATATTCACGAAATAGGCCTGATGGAAGACCGCGCCACCCTGCGCATTTCATCCCAGCACATGGCGAACTGGCTGCTGCACGGCGTGGTAAGCGCCGCCGACATCGATGCCGCCTTCAGGCGCATGGCGATCAAGGTCGATGCGCAGAATGCCGCTGACCCGCTCTATCGCCGGATGGCGGGCAACGAGGACACGAGCCTGGCCTATCAGGCCGCCCGTGCGCTGGTGTTCGAAGGCCTGCGGCAACCCAATGGTTATACGGAACCCTCGCTGCACAGGTTCAGGCAGCGCGTCAAGGCGCTGGCGGGCCACTGAGGCCCAATGACAGCGGCAAACCTTTTATCGAACCTGCAACAGGATCTTGCCCACGAACTTGCCACTCTCCATCAGCCGGTGTGCGGCGGCCGCTTCGGCCAGTGGCAACACCGAGTGCACGTGGGTACGCGCCCGCCCGGCCGCCAGTGCCGGCCACACGTTGCGTAGCAGTGCATCGCGAATGGCGGTTTTTTCCGCGACGCTGCGCGGTCGCATCGTCGAGCCGGTGACCACCAGGCGATTGCGCATGACAGTGGCCAGATCAACTTCCGCCCGGTTGCCGCGCTGCAGGCCGATGAGTACCAGGCGCCCGTTCTGTCGCAGCACGCTGAGATTGCGCGGCACGTAGTCGCCGCCGACCATGTCGAGAATCACATCGACACCCGCCCCCTTGGTCAGTTCGCGCACTCGTGCGACGAAATCGCCAGCGTTGTAGTTGATCGCGGTAACGCCCGAGAATTCCTGGCAGAAACGCGCCTTGTCATCGCTGCCGACGGTGACGATGCACTCCACGCCAAGTAATCTGGCCAACTGACTGGCCGCGACGCCGATACCGCTGGATCCGCCATGCACCAACAGGCGATCCGCCGCGGTAAGCCGGCCGTGTTCAATCAGATTGACCCAGACCGTGAACCAGTTTTCCGGCAGCGCAGCCGCTTCGGCCAGCGACAGATTAGCCGGCACGGGCAGGGCCTGCCCGGCCGGCGTGGCACACCACTGGGCATAGCCACCGCCTGGCACCAGCGCGCACACGGCATTCCCAACCTGCCAACCGTCCACGCCGGCACCGAGTGCGGCCACGCGGCCGGATACTTCCAGGCCCAGCACCGGCGAGGCGCCAGGCGGCGGCGGATAAGCCCCCTGGCGTTGCAGAATATCGGGACGATTGATCCCGGCATAAGCCACTTCGATCAGCAGCTCGCCGGCTCCGGCCACGGGTGCAGGCGCCTCGAGCAGATGCAGGGACTCGGCGCTGCCATCCGCGCCCACGGATACCTGAAGCATGTCGATTCCAGTTTCAGTTGGCAGGCAGCGGCCTGCGAAGCTGGCACTTTACCCGGTTGCGCAGCGACACGGTTGATGGTTCGTTCAGGGAAATTCAGGTTTGCTGCACGCTGACGCTGCGACCCTCGGCGCTGCTGCGTAGAGCCGCTTCGATAATCTGCAATACCCGGCTGGCAGCGGCGGCGGCGACCGGCACGGCGGAGTCAGTTTCGATGGCCCGGCGCATCTGCTGGTAAAAGACCGGCCAGGTGCCACGCTGCGGCTCCACGGGCGTGCGCACCGCAGTAACACCCACCGTCAGTTCGCCCCATTGCGTTTGTGGCTCCACACCGAATTTTGGATCCGAGACGGGCATCCCCAGTTCGAGTTGCCCTGCCTGTGGATCAAGCCCGGATTTCCTGAATGAACCGTTGGCGCCATCCAGCTGATAGCGAAATGCATGATCAGCGGCCACCGAGCTGGCGCCCAGCGAAATGTGCAGATTCCCCCTGCCCATGAGAATTTCGAAGCCGTCGTCGACCACGGCACCGGGTCGCTGCGCAAAGAGCTTCGCCTGCAGCCACTCCGGTGCGCCGAACAGGCACAAGGCCTGATCAATCAGGTGGGAACCGAGGTCATAGAGGATGCCCGCGCCCGCTTCATTGCGCTCGCGCCAGCGCACTGCAACTTCAGGTCGATAGCGATCCCATCGAGCCCGGAAAGACAGCGGCTCGCCCAACACGCCTTCGGCCAGCAGCTTCTGCAGCGTGAGAAAATCGCTATCCCAGCGTCGATTGTGAAACACGGCGAGCTTGCGTTCCAGACGAGTGGCTGCCTCAGCGAGCTCGCGGGCTTCGGCGCTGCTCGGTGCCAGGGGTTTGTCGACCACCACGTGCTTGCCGGCGTTCAACGCCAGCATAGCGTGGGCATAGTGCCAACGATTGGGACTGGCGATCACCACCAGGTCAAGGGGTTTGATTTCGAGCAGCGCCTCGATACTGCTGACGACACGTGCCGCCGGCAGCTCAGCGTGCAGCAGTTCGGTCTGTCGCGACACGACCGCAACAATGTCCATGCCTGCAGCCGCAATCAACGGTCGGTGCAGGTGGCGCCCCGCCAGACCAAAACCCACCAGACCCACTGACAGCTTGGCCATTGATTGCCCGCAGACAGCTATTTATGCGCGACAGTGAACATGAGATTGAACGCGCGTCCCGGTTCCGGTTCGAAATACCGGCTGTTGCTCTCGTTGACTATCACCGAGCCGACGTAACGCCGGGCGGCGACATTGTCGATGCGAACATATTCACTGCAGCGCCAGCCGGAGTGTGACTGTTCCAACCCCAGGCTCAGATTGCCCAGCCAATAGCCGCTGGCAGCGGCCAGGTTGGTATCATTCGCATAGATCTGCGCGCGCCCGATCAGCTCGGCGGTGAGCGTCAGCCCCCACTTCGCGGGTTGCCAGCTGAGCGCTGAATAGAATGAGTGTTGTGGCAGCGCGGGCAGGCGGCTGCCGGCTGCAATGGTCGTGGTCGCCTGCAGACAGGGCACGGCCGTGCAGGTCTGGTAAGGCTCAGCCACCACGGCGTGCATCCAGGTATAGGCGAGCCGGCCACTCCATGATGAGTTGAACGAGGTGCGCGCGCCGAGTTCGATTCCGCGCCGGGTGGTCGCCGCGATATTCTGAAAAACCGCTCGCCCGCCACTGTTCTGCAGCACTGCCAGCTCGTCGCGCGTATCAATGTGATAGACGCTAAGGTCCAGCGCCGATCGCAGCCCGGTGGTTTTCAGTCCCAGCTCATAGTTGTTGCTGTGGGCGGGCCGCAGATCCAGATTCAACCCGGGTACGCTGCCGTCCACCGAGCGATAGGCAATGTCGTTGAGCGTCGGCGTTTCAAAGCCGCGACCGAAGGCGCCATAGGCAGACACCGTGCGGGTCGCGCGCCAGGTCAGGCCCGCGACCGGATTGGTGGCCTGGTAGCGCACGCCGCTCTGCGCCGCTACGCCCGGCGCTGCCAGATGATCGATGGAGCGCACATCGACGACGCTATGCCGCAGGCCTGCCAGCACGCGCCACTGTTCGGCCGGATCCCACTGCAACTGCAGGTATTCGTCGAGATCGTAGACCCGGTTGCTCAAGTTGCGCCGCAGGTCACCGGTGACGCCCAGCATTGAGCCCGCGAAATTCAGGTAGCCACGGCGCGCCTCGTCCATGGTGTCAAAGGCGATGCCCGCAGTCAGCCGCAGCGGCCGGGCCGCCAGCTGGCGCTCGCCGCTCACATGGATATCAGTGCCCCAGAAGCTGCGGCCCAGATCGATGACGCCGCCGGGGTGCGTCGCCCGGGCCTGCGAGGCTTGCGGGATGGACTGGAACTGGGTCGTGGCGCGATGTCCGCCGTAAACCAGTGCGGCCAGGTCGAGGCCAGCGCCGGTGTGCAGGTCATAGACCACGCCCGCCTGCTCCTGCTGCAGCGATTTTCGGGTGTTATAGGCGATGGCATTGTCGCCCGCCTGCTCAGGCGTCGACAGCTGCGCCCGCGTCAGGCCGAGCGGATCCTGCACGCTGGGCGTCTGCACCACGTTGGCGATCAGGGTCAGCCTGGAATTCTCCGTCAGTCCGATGGCTATTCGCGAATTGAAGTTGTTGCGTTGGGCAGCGCTGTGATCGCGATAGCCGTTGGTTTCAAAATGCGCCAGATCAACCAGGAAGTTCCGCTCTTCCTGCCCGCCGCTCACTTTGAGTGCCGCCCGTCGGGTACCGAAGCTTCCCGCGGCCAGCGAGCCCTGCCACTGCAGGCCCGGCGGCGGCTGCTCGGTGAAGATGGCGATTACACCCCCCGAGGAATTGCCGTACAGCGCGGAGAACGGTCCGCGCAATACCTCGATGCGATCGGCTGAACCCAGATCGAATTGCGAGAACTGGCCCTGGCCATCGGGCATGGTGCCCGGAATGCCGTCGGCATACAGCCGCACACCGCGCACGCCAAAGCTCGATCGGGCTCCGAACCCGCGCACCGAGACCTGCAGGTCCTGCGCGTAGTTCTGACGATTCTGCACCGACGCGCCCGGCACCTCGACCAGCGATTCAGACAGATTTACCTGCAGCTTGCCGCGCTGAATGCTCGCGCGCTCCACGCGACTGATGGCGACCGGCAGATCGTGACTGCTCTGGGGACGGCGCGTGGCCGTGACCACCACCGTGGCCAGCTCGGTCGGCGAATTGTCGCTGCTCGCGCCGCCAGCCGCGTAGACGCACTGGGCACACACCAGTGCCGTCGCCCACAAATGGAGTTTGCAGATCAATTCTGTCACGCCCGCCAGCCGCAGCTAGTGATGCGATCCCTTTGATACCAGCAAACCGGTGTTCTGGCGCGCATAGACCTCATTCCACATACCCTCTGCGCGCCTATCGCGAAACAGCAGCGATCCGACAAATACGGCCAGGAATCCCAACGGAATAGAAATGATACCGGGGTTCTTCAGCTCAATCAGCGGTCTTTCCAGACCCATGAACGAAGTGGTCTCGGTTCCCCACCGGGCGATATCCGCCCTGGCCTTGCCCACGGCCTTGTCGAGCGCGAGCAGTTCCTGCGGGCTGTGCGCCGCGGCCCGTTTGGCGGACTCGGTATCGAGAACCTTGTGGGCGGCCGCCCGGATCGCCAGCGGATAGCTCAGGTTCGGTGACACCAGGGTCAGACCCACGGCGGCAACCGTGCCCACCAGCATGCCGGCGACAATGCCGCCCGTATTGCAGCGCTTCCAGTGCAGTGTCAGCAGCACACAGGGAAAGTTGGCGCTGGCCGCGACTGCGAAGGCGAGCCCGACCAGCACTGCCACGTTCTGCCCCTTGGCCGCGATACCGATTGCGATCGACATGGCGCCCACCACGACTGTGGCAACGCGGGCCGCCCTGACCTGGCTTTGCGGCGCCGTTTCCCTGCCGGCACGCACCACACCCACATACAGATCGTGAGCCATCGCCGAGGCGGCCGCCAGCACCAGTCCGGCCACGACCGCAACGATGGTGGCAAAGGCGACCGCCGAAACGAAGGCCAGCATGAAGTTGCCAAAAAATGATTCCGCTCCGCCGCCGATGTACTGCGCCAGCAAGGGCCCGGCCATATTGCCACCCGCGTCGACTGCGGCGATATTGGCAGGGCCGACATGCAGGGCAGCACCAAAGCCCAGGAACAGCGTCAACACATAGAAGCCGCCGATAATCACCATCGCCCACACCACCGAGCGCCGCGCCTGCTGCGCGGTACGCACGGTGAAGAAGCGCATCAGAATATGCGGCAACCCCGCGGTGCCAAACACCAGTGCCATGCCGAGACTGATCTGATCGACCGGCGCCTTGAAATAGAGGCCGGGCTCAAGAAACCGCTGCCCCAACTCGGCCGCGCTCAGCGAGCCCGCCGCATCGCCAAGCACCGTGGTGACACGAGCCTGCACTTTGGGATCGGCGACCACGTCGGCCAGAAAGGCCGGCAGTGAAAATCCGTAGGGCGCCCATACCAGCATCACGATCAGCAGCGAGGCGCCCACCAGCAGGAACGCCTTGATGATCTGCACCCAGGTGGTGGCCACCATGCCGCCAAACAGTACGTAGCTCAACATCAGCACGCCGACGCACAGCACCGAGATTTCATAGGGGATGCCGATCAGGGTCTTCACCAGTACGCCGCCACCGACCATCTGCGCGGTAAGGTAGAAGGTCGATACGGTGAGCGTCGAAAGTGCGCCAACAATGCGGGTTTTGCGCGGGTCATTGCGATAGCAGAGGATGTCCGAGAGCGTATAGCGGCCGATATTGCGGCACGGCTCGGCGATCAGCAGCAGCACGGCGACGTAGGCCACAAGCCACCCGACCGAGTACATGAAACCGTCATAGCCGTAGAGCGAGATCAACCCGGCGATGCCCAGGAACGAAGCGGCCGAAAGGTAATCACCCGCTATCGCCCAGCCGTTCTGCCAGCCGCTCACGCCACCCCCGGCCGTATAGAAATCGCTGGCCGAACGCACCCGCTGGGCGGCGAAGTAGGTAACGATCATCGTGAGCACGATCACGAACCCGAAGGTGAGCAGCGTGACCCAGTGATACCCGGTGCTGATATTCATGCGTGACGCACCTCGCCGGGCGAGGCCGGGCCGGCATGGTCGGCCACGATCTGCGCCGCCAGCTGGTCGAACTCACGGCCAGCGCGCCGTGAGTAATACCAGGCAATCGCCCAGGCGACGGCAAATTCGCTGAGCGCGAACAGCAGCCCGACATTGATGACGCCCCACACGCGCACCCTGAACAGCGGTTGAAACCAGGCTGCGCCGATCGGCAACAGGAAATAGTAGCCGACCGAAAGCGCCATCAATCCCCACAGGAAGCGGCTCTTGCGCCGATGCAGGTCCTGAAAGCGCGGATCGCGGATGATCGCGTCCCAGTCCACAGCGATGTCTGTTCCCATACCCCCTCACTCTAACGCAGCCCGATTGCGCCGCCTATCGCTTCGCCGGCTGGCTCACTATCTCCTCGCGCACATCGGCAATCTCCCTGGCCCGCGAAAAGCTGCTGTTGGTGCAGGCCTCGCTGCGCTGACAATTGGTGCTGCGCGGGCAGATGATACTCGCCGGACTGTGCGTCGCATCCTCCAGCCAGGCGATATTGAGGACCTTGGCAATGGTCTGGATCGCCCGGGCAGCCCCATCCGGAATGGGGGCCTGACCCCGGGTGTTGAGGCAGGCCTCGGCCACCGCACGCACCTGCTCGTCGGCATCGATGCCATTGGCGCGCATCGCCGGCAGCAGATCGATACCGACCGAGAGCACGTGCGGATTGCGCGCCATGTCATGGGTACGCAGCGTATGACAGCAATAAAGTATCGAACGCTGGCCATCGCGCAGCAGCGAGATCTGCGAGCTGCGCTCCCGGCGCTCATTGAGCATGCGAAACACGGCCCAATGCGGGCACGGATCGGTGACCTGGGCCATATTGCCCCAGGGCAGCGGGATGTCATTGCCGCGATAGACTGCGCGCAGGTAACCGGGCGGATAGGCGTCGAAGAAATGCCAGTAAGGATAGGGTGAGACCTTGGTCATGCGTCGCATGATCACCGCCGGCGTCAGGTCGATCTTCCTGCCGGCTTCCACCCGGTAGCGCTCGCTCGAGAGGAAGCGCCGGAACGGAATCTTCGGGCACAACAGTGCGCCGGCAAAGAAGCTGCATTCAAAATCGCGCCAGGCGTGCAGCACGTCCTGATCATTGAGTCCGGCCGGATTGTCGACGCCGCTCTCCGGGCTACCGCCCATTTCGCCCCCGGTGGCGTGCACGGTCTTCAGGCCATCGCCGCCATGCAGCACTTTGTGCCCCAGATGCGAGGCCAGGTCGAACTTCAGGCGCGCCGCATCGTCCTGCAGTTCGCGATTCAGGAAGATGGTGTGCGGCGCCTCATAGAAGGAGCGCACCATGCTGCGCACCTCGCGATCATTGTCGCGCACCAGCACGGGCGGCCGATCAAACCAGCGCAGCTTCAGCCCCTGCTTCCGGCACAACCGCTGCAGCTCATCGACCGAGAGCGGAAACTGCCGGCCACCAATGCTCTCGGCAGCGCGCTCCAGGTCAGGAAAATCATTGCGCGACATCTCTTGATGCGAGCGGATCAGCAGGTGCGCAAACTGCCGTCCGGTGGTCCCGGTCTGCGCCAGCAACTCCGGAATCGCCGCCTGCAGCAGGTCCCTGGAAAACAGAAACGCCGGCTCCAGCGGCATGGCCCCGCCCTGGCTACGCGCCTGGCGCACAGCGCGCGGCCCGGCAGCACGGTTATCGAGGCTCTCGGGTTCGGGGTTATCGTCCAGAAACCAGGCCGGCTGGCGCTGGAATATGCGCGCCAGCAGCTCGAGCACCCCGGCCGAGGGAATGCGCTTGCCGCTTTCGATCATGCTGAGGTAGGAGACCGACGGCGCGGCCTCGGCGTCGAGCTGGATGCAACGGGCCGAGAGTTCCTCGAGCGTCAGGCCGTTGCGCTTGCGCACGGTGCGCAATTTGGCGCCGAGCAGGTGACTCTTGCGTGCCAGGGTAGCCATCTATCTTGTGAAATTAACATTGTGAAGTTTCTGTAGTCAACTTCCGCTAAGGGCAATTGCTATGGTGGCGCCGTGAGCTGAGAATTACACTCCCACTACTACGCTGCGAGCCACCGCCATGAGCAAACCTGCCTCCGTTGACAGCCCGGCCGCCGCCCTGCGCCATGACTGGCAGAACAACGCGCGCTGGGCCGGCATTACCCGGACCTACACGGCCGAGGATGTCGTCCGGCTGCGTGGCACGTTTGGCGTCGATCACACCATTGCGCGCCTGACCGCGGTCAAGCTGTGGAATTACCTGCAGCAGAAGCCTTATGTAAATGCGCTCGGCGCGCTGACCGGCAACCAGGCCATGCAGCAGGTCAAGGCGGGCCTGGACGCGATCTATCTTTCCGGCTGGCAGGTCGCCGGCGATGCCAATCTGGCCGGCCAGATGTACCCGGATCAGTCGCTCTACCCGGCCGATTCGGTGCCGGCTACCGTCCGCCGTATCAACAACTGCCTGCGGCGCGCCGATGAGATCCAGCACGCCGAGGGCGACGACAGCATCGACTGGCTCAAGCCCATCGTGGCCGACGCCGAAGCCGGCTTCGGTGGCGTGCTCAACGCCTTTGAACTGATGAAACAGATGATCGAAGCTGGGGCCGCCGGTGTGCATTTTGAAGACCAGCTCTCTTCCGCCAAGAAATGCGGACACATGGGCGGCAAAGTACTGGTGCCGACCCAGGAAGCGATCAACAAGCTGGTGGCCGCGCGCCTGGCCGCCGATGTCAGCGGCACCACTACCCTGCTGGTGGCGCGCACCGATGCCGAAGCAGCCTCGCTGCTCACCTCCGACATCGACGAGCGTGATCGGCAGTTCATCAAATCGCAGACGCGCACCTCGGAAGGCTTCTTTGAAGTGCGCTGCGGCCTGGACCAGGCCATCGATCGCGCGCTCGCCTATGCACCCTACGCCGATCTGCTGTGGTGCGAGACCGGCAAACCCGATCTCGACGACGCCAGGCGCTTTGCCGAGGCCGTGCACCAGCGGTTCCCGGGCAAACTGCTGGCCTATAACTGCTCCCCTTCGTTCAACTGGAAGCGCAAACTCGATGACGCGACCATTGCGCGCTTTCAGCGCGAGCTCGCTGCCATGGGTTACAGGTTCCAGTTCATCACCCTGGCGGGTTTCCACGCCCTGAACTACTCGATGTTTGAACTGGCCAGCGGCTATCGCGAAACCCAGATGTCGGCCTACGTGACGCTGCAGGAGGCGGAATTTCGTGCCGAAAAGCTCGGCTACACCGCCACCCGCCATCAGCGCGAAGTCGGCGCCGGTTATTTCGACGCCGTGACGCAGACCATCGTCTCAGGCCCCAGCAGGCTGGCCGCGCTGACCGGCAGCACCGAGGAAGAACAATTCCGCCAGGCGGCCCATTGACAGTCGAGGTCGCTCTGCTCGCGGGTGCGGACGCTGCCGCCACCACGGCAACTGCGGCCACCGTCGCCAGCGAGCGCCACTCCGGCGCCGTGAGCCTGGCCTTCGCACAGGCGCTGCGCGCCGGCCAGTGTGCCCAGCGCATCGTCGAGGCTTTCCTGGCGTACAACGCCAGTTTTCGCACCCTGACCCAGCGCGCGCCGCAGCGCTTCAGGGACCGTGACTGGCACGGCAGCCAGCAGGATGCCCTCGAGCGCCTCGAGCTCTATGACCGCTTCGTGCAGAGCACGATTGAAGATCTCGAACGCAGTATCGGCGCGGTGACGCATGAACCCGCGTTCTGGCCGGACGCCAAGCGGCATTTCGCCAATCTCATTGAAGGCCTGCCGGACAGCGAGTTCTGCAAGACGTTTTTCAGCTCGGTCACGCGACGCATCTTCAAGACGGTGGGCGTCGCCCCCGAGATCGAATTCGTGGCGACTGATCTTGATCCGCTGGCGCGCGCGGGCACCCGGCTGCCACTGGCGCTACATCGCAATGCCGGTTCGCTACCGGCGCTGGCCACTGCGCTGCTGCAACAAGTTGCTCTGCCAGCGCCGTGGAGCGAACTGCCGGTCAGCGCCGCCGAGCTGGCGACCCAGATCCAGCGGCAGCTGGCGAGCAGCGGCGAGCGCGGTGCGGTTATCGCGATCGAAGTTATTGATGAAGTGTTCTACCATTTTACGCGCGCCTATGTTGTCGGCCGCGTCATCGGCCAGGGCTTTCAGTTACCCCTGGCGCTGGCCCTGCAGCACGGCGAGCAGGGCGTCGTCATCGACAGCGTGATGCTGACCGAGGCGGAGCTCAGCACCCTGTTCGGCTATGCACGCTCCTATCTGCACGTCGATCTCGAACATGTGGCCGACGCGGTGCGCTATCTGCGCCAGCTGTTGCCACAGGCGCCGGTCGGCGAACTGTTCACGGTGCTCGGCCGCGCCAAGCAGGGCAAGACCGAGCGGCATCGCAGTCTCATGCAGCACCTGCAGCATTCCAGCGACCTGTTTGAGCTGGCGCCCGGACAACGCGGCCTGGTAATGATCTGCTTCACCATGCCGTCGCTGGATGTCGTGTTCAAGGTCATTCGCGATCGCATCCCGGTGCAGAAGAATCTCAGCCGCGATGAAGTCCAGGCACGCTACAACTTCGTCTTCAAGCATGATCGCGCCGGCCGGCTGGTGGGTGCGCAGGAGTTCCGGCGCACGCGCTTTCCGCGTGCGCGCTTCTCAGCGGCGCTGCTGGCGGAGCTGCAGGCCGAGGCCGGCGACACGGTACGCACCGAAGAGGGCGATCTGGTGTTCGAGCATCTCTACATGGAGCGCCGGGTCATACCGCTCGATATCTACCTGCAGAGCGCCTCGCCACCGCTGGCCACGCAGGCGGCGCTCGACTATGGCGGGGCGTTGCGTGACCTGGCCTACACCAACATCTTCGCCGGCGACCTGCTGGCCAAGAACTTCGGAGTCACCCAGCATGGCCGCGTGGTGTTCTACGATTATGACGAAGTGGTGCCACTGCAGGATTGCCGGTTTCGCAACCTGCCCGAGGCGCATCACCACGAGGAAGAAATGAGTGCCGAACCCTGGTTCGCTGTTGACGATGCCGACGTCTTCCCGGAAACCTTCGGGGCGTTTCTGCCGTTTTCCGGTGCACAGCAGGCGGTCTTCATGAAGGAGCACGGTGAACTGCTGACGGCACGCTTCTGGCAGCACGTGCAGCAGCAGCTCAATAGCGGCGCCATACTCGAGCCCTCCCGTCCCATCAGGCGACCGGCCCCCGCTATGGTTTGAAGAAGATTCCCCAGGGACTCATGCCCACCGGCACGCGCCTGACTACGCGGCCACTGCCCAGATCGATCATGCTGATATCGCCGGATGGACCATTGGCCGTAAATGCCATGGTGCCCTGGGTATTGAGCGCCAGACCCCAGGGTCTTTGGCCGACCGCGGCGATGTTGCGGCGGATACCCGCCGTGGCCAGATCTATCTCAACCAGTGCACCGCCGCGGCCCGTGGTGACATAAAGGCTCTTGCCATCCGGTGAGGCGGCCAGACCCATCGGGCGAGTGAGCGTGCCGGCGGCGGTGGGGAGCGCGATGGTGCGCAGCACCTGCTGGGTCCGCGTATCGAAGACCGTGATGGCACTGCCCATCTCATCGCTGATGAAGCCACTGTTGCCGTCGCGCGCAAAGGCAATGTTTCGTGGCCGCGGCTCGGTCGGAATTTTCGCCACCACCTTCAGCGCCGTCGCGTCGATGGCGTACACCACGCCACTCCCCTCGCAGGCGACGTAGACGAACTTGCCATCGGGCCGCACGGCAACGCCTTCCGGCTCCACGCCAATCTTTACGCTGGCGCGCAACCTGCCGCTCAGCGCGTCGATGGCCGAGAGCTGCATGGCGTCTTCGTTCGCCACAAAAATTGTGCGCCCGTCCGGGGAGAGCGCCAGGGCTTCGGGATCACTGCCCCCGGGCAGGGTCCTCTGTAACCTGCCCGCCCTGACGTCGATGACCCCAATGCCATCGAAGCGCCGATCAGGCGGCGGCAGCGTTGATTCGTCCACCCCGGGGCCCGCGATGGCAGACCCCGAGAGCGCTACGTACAGGCGCCGGCCATCGGGCGAGAGCTGCATGCCACGCGGCCGCTTGCCTACGGCAATGCGCGCGGTGACCAGGCCGGTGCCGGCGTCGAGTACCACCACGGCGCCGCCGCGCTCGTCCGATACATAGAGGCTACCCGCGCCCGCAGCCAGCGCCGGCACACCCTGCACAATCCACAAGGCCAGAACAGCCCCGCCCGCCCGGATACTCATGCCTGCAATAATAGGGGGACTCGAGCCTCCCCGTACCCCCGGCCCGGCCGGCAGTCCGGTGGCGCAATTTAGGGCCCGGGACCCGGCATTTGTGGTAGACTCGGCGGCAGATCGCTAACGTCCGAGTGTCATCCGATGCGTCTCATCAGCGCAAAAGACCCTGCGCCGTGCCGCCTGCGATCAGGTGACAGGATCTACGGTTGGATGGCTCGCGAGACACTCTCTCCCTGACTTCACGCTGTGTGCCTGCCTTGTAACGAGCTGTGCCGGGCGAACCCCAAGTTCCCCTGCCGGCATTTAAGTCTATTCTGGAGTGAGTCAAGATCATGGCGAAGATATATGTTGGTAACCTGCCGTTCACGGCAACAGATGCGGATATCCGCACGCTGTTCTCGCAGCACGGCACCGTCGAGTCCGTGTCGCTGCCCACCGATCGTGAGACCGGTCGGCCGCGCGGTTTCGGCTTTGTCGAGATGAGCCAGGCTGATGCAGCCCGCGCTATTCAGAGCCTGAACGGTCAGGACATGGGCGGTCGTCCGTTGCGCGTTAATGAAGCGCAGGACAAGCCCCGCACTGGCGGCGGCGGCGGTGGTGGCCGTCCGGGCGGCGGCGGCGGCTATCGCGGCGGTGGCGGCGGTGGCGGCGG
>JBAVRE010000366.1:0-14145 GCA_049694695.1 Steroidobacteraceae bacterium
CCTTAAGCCAGGTAAAGGACACGAACGGAAACGTGCCTGACACCGGTGAGGTAGGTAGAAAGGCGATAAAAGCCAGCGCGCCAATCGTGATGATCGGCGCCGTTTCGCCGATGGCACGCGACAGGCCGATGATCATGCCCGTTAAAATGCCGCCGGTGGAGTACGGCAGCACGTGGTCGGCCGTGACTTCCCACTTGGTTGCGCCCAGCGCATAGGCTGCTTCACGGATCGCGCGCGGCACCGAGCGCAGCGCCTCGCGCGTCGCCACGATCACGATGGGCAGGATCAGCAGTGCCAGTGTCAGGCCAGCGGCCACGATGCTCTGGCCGAGATTGAGCTGGTAGACAAACAGGCCCAGGGCCAGCAGGCCGTAGATGATCGAGGGCACGCCGGCGAGATTCGTGACGTTGATCTCGATGATCGCCGTCACCCAGTTCTTGGGGGCGTATTCCTCCAGATAGATTGCCGCCGCCACGCCGATCGGCATGGCCACTGCAACCGTCACCAGCATCACCAGGCAAGTGCCTACCCAGGCCGAGAGAATGCCGGCACGCGCGGCATTGCGGGAAGGAAAGTTGGCGAAAAAATCCCAGCCGAAGCGCGCTGAACCTTGACGGACCAGGTCGAGAAACAGCAGCGCCAGCGTCAGCAGCGAGGCGAACAGTATCAGCATGCCCAGCAGCACAAACAGCCGATCGGAGAGCTTGCGCCGGCGCACCGCGGCCCGCAGGTCAGCCCGGACTACTTCGGTAGCGGCGCTCATCAATACACTTCGCGGAAGCGGCGGGTGAGCACGAAGCCGGCAATATTGAATACCAGCGTCGTCACCATCAGCACCAGGCCGGCGGCGAAGATCGACTGGTAACCGATACTGCCATGCGGCAGATCTCCGAGGCTCACCTGGACAATGAATGCGGTTATCGTCGCTGCCGACTCCAGCGGGTTCCAGGTGAGATTGGGCTGCAGTCCGGCCGCGACCGCGACCACCATGGTCTCACCGACCGCGCGTGAAATGCCGAGGATGTAGGCGGCGGCAATGCCCGAGAGTGCCCCCGGCACCACCACCCGGGTGGCAGTCTGGAAGCGCGTCGCGCCCATTGCGTAACTGCCCTCGCGCATATAGTTGGGCACGGCGCGCATGGCGTCCTCGCTTACCGAGGCCACGTACGGGATGATCATGATGCCGATCACCAGGCCTGGACTCAGCATGTTGAAGCCCGGCAGGCCCGGAATGAATTTCTGCAGAAACGGCGTGACCATCTGCAGCGCGAAATAACCGTATACCACGGTAGGCACGGCGCCGAGCAGCTCCAGCGCCGGCTTGACCACTTCGCGCAACTTGTACGGCGCGAATTCACTGAGGTAGATGGCGATGATCGTGCCGCAGGGAATCGCCAGGCACAACGCCACCATGGTCGTCACGATGGTGCCAGCCACCAGCGGCATGATGCCGAAGCGCGGCTGATCGAACATCGGCGTCCACATCGTGTCGGTGAAGAAATCATGCAGCGACACCTGGCGAAAGAACGGCAGCGATTCGCTGACCAGAATGTAGACGATGGCCGCCGTGGTAACCACGGCCACCAGCGCCGCCAGCAGCATCAGCGATTCTATGACCCGATCACGCGCTTTGCGTATACGCAGCCGGCGCCGCAGCGGCGTGCTGGTAATTGACCTGGAAATTGCCTGCGACATATATTCTTGATCTTGGTCCAGCAGCGCAGAGGCTGCGGAGTTTCACACCCCGCAGCCCCCAGTTTAACGCAATGCCGGCTCGGGCCCTAAGTCTGATCAGAGCTTGGCTTCGCGGGCCAGCAGGTCCTCGACCCGCAGCCCCACTGCCGGTACGCCACCGAACACGGTGCCCAGCCGGTTGTTGTGAAAATGACTGAGTGCAGTCTGGTAGGCAGCCGCGACAAATGGCACGTACTTGACTTCCTTGATGTAGCTGGCGCCCTGGCCGAGATAAAACTCGACGAATTCCTTGACCTCGGCCTTCCTGGCGCTGTCCGCATTGACATAGATGAACAGTGGGCGTGACAGCGGGTTGTAGGAACCATCCAGCACCGCAGCTTCCGAGGGCCCGACGGCCTTACCCTGCGCGTTGATGATCTTGAGCGCCTTCATGCGCGTGGTATTGGCCGCATAGTAGGCGTAGCCGAAGTAACCGAGCGCATTGACGTCGGCCTCGACGCCCTGCACCAGCACGTTATCGTCCTCGCTGGCGGTGAAGTCACCGCGGCTGGACTTCGCCTTGCCGTTCACCGCTTCTGTGAAATAGTCGAAGGTACCCGAGTCGGTGCCGGGCCCAAACAGCTTCAGGGGACTCTTGGGCCACTTGCCATTGACCTGATTCCACTTGCTGACTACACCCTGCGCGGCGGGCTCCCACATCTTCTTGAGTTCGGCAATGCTCACCTGATCAATCCAGGTGGCCTTCGGGTTGACCACGACCGTGAGGGCGTCATACGCAATGGGCAACTCGATGTACTTGACGCCGGCCGCGGCGCAGGCCGCCATCTCGCTGCTCGAGATCGGCCGCGAAGCGTCGGAAATATCGGTTTCGCCGCGGCAGAATTTCTTGAAACCACCGCCGGTGCCGGAAATTCCAACCGTGACGCGCACCTTGCCGCGCTTCTGAATCTGGAATTCCTCGGCCACCGCTTCAGTGATCGGAAACACCGTGCTGGAGCCGTCGATCTTGACCGTCTGTGCCAGGGCGCTGCGCGGTGCGGCCACCAGCGCCAGGGCGCAGGCCAGCGGCGCCACGAACGTCATCATCAATCTTGCCGTCTTCATATCGATTCCTCAGTAATTGTGCAGAAACACCAGTCAGCTGCCATGCAAACCCAGCAGCGGCGCTACCGGCGCCGCCAGCTGTATTTCTTTCTCGGCATCCTCCAGCCGGGTATGGCGCACGTCCTTGCCGTGCACCGTATAGATAACGTATTCGCAGATATTCTTGGCATGATCGCCGATGCGCTCGAGCGAGCGCACGGCCCACATGACATCCAGGGCACGACGGATGGAGCGCGGATCTTCCATCATGAAGGTGATGCACTGGCGGTGTATGGCCTCGTATTCCTCATCGACCGCGCGATCGCGCCGCGCCACTTCGAAAGCCAGGTTGGCGTCCAGGCGCGCGAAGGCGTCGAGCGCGTCGTGCACCATGGCGCTTACCAGGCTGCCCAGATGGCGCAGTTCACGATGGCGCCCGCTCGGCCAGTCACGCCCCGCCATGCGCGAGGCAATGGTCGCAATTTTCTCGCTCTCGTCGCCGACCCGCTCCAGATCGGTGATGGTCTTGAGTATTGCAATCACCAGCCGGAGATCCGAGGCCGCGGGACTGCGGGTCGCCAGAATGCGGCCGCAGTCCTCGTCGATGCTGCGTTCGAGCTGATTGACATTGATTTCCGCCTGGGCCACCAGGGCGAGCACGCTGGAGTCGGCGTTCACGATGCCAGCGAGCGCCTGCCCCAGTTGCCGCTCCACCAGCCCGCCCATCTCCATCACGCTGCTGCGGATCCGCTCGAGATCCTCATTGAAGCGGCTGGAAATGTGATGGCTCAGTTGCTCGGTGTCCATAAGTACCCGGGTGAAGCGCTTGCGGATATCAGAACTTGTAGTTCAGATCCAGTTGCAGGCGCTTGTAGTCATAGTCCTTCTTGGCCGTCGTCACGATACCCGTGGCAGTCGCGACATCGTTGAAACGCTGGTTGATGAAATACGTGCCATTGAAGGTCCAGCCGGCCGCGGGCACCCAAGCGCCCTTGAGTGCGTAGCCGTCGGTGTCGGTTACGCCGCCACCGAAGTCCGAATCATGGAACTGGCCGAAGATCGCGTCCTTCTTGCCCTGCTGGTAAACAAAGCCTGCTTCCCAGCTCTTGGGAGCACTGGCCTTGTTGAACATGAAGCCGGCCGACAGTGCGGTATCCAGCTTCTTGCCAGCCTTGCTGTTGACCTTGGCGGCGTTGTTCTGCATGTAATCGACGAATGCGCTCATCGGGTACTTGCCGGCGCTGAAATCCAGCTGCACCAGGGCCTCGATCAGGTTGAAATCGCTCTGCAGGCGGGTGCATACCGCCGCCGCGGAACTGCCCACCTGGGGCGCTGCACCCGAATAGGTGGTGTTGCCAAAGGCGTTGTTGCCAACACCCTGGCCGCTGCCGAAGGCGCCGTCAATGACGCAGCCAGGGAACGCCGCCGGGAGCGCGGCGGGGTCTGGGGCAGCGAAGGCCGTTACCTGGTCCTGCACGCCGTTGAGATCGAAGTAGGCGACAGCGGCGGTCAAGGTCGACTTGCCGAAGGCCTGCTTGATGCCGAGCTGTGCGCCCACCATGTTGGCATCGGTACTGGCTGCCGAACTCTTGCCGACGTCGCGCTCGTTGAGCCAGTTGTAGTAGACCCCGGCGAATACCGGGCCACGGGCAAATTTAAGCGCTGCGCCTTCCGGGGTCAGGTCATTGTCCCAGAAATAGCTGGCGGTCTTGGTCCAGGGAATCGGCATCTTGCCCAGCGTCAGGTTGAACAGATCGCTGGCTTTCCAGTCCACATAGGCCTGATCGATGCTCAGGGGCTTGCGATCCCAGCCGCTGCCCAGGGTCTGATTGGGAGAGCGTGCGCTGTCAGCGCCCGCGCTGGTGGTCGAGAACTGCAGCTTGGCATTGATGCGGTCATTCACCTTGGCGAGCACCCCAAAGCGCACGCGGATGCGATCGCGGGTACGGCCGGTAGCGTTTTCTTCGGCATCGATCAGTTCGTGGCGATAACGGAAATCACCGCTCCAGGTGTACTTGCCGACGCTGGTCTTCAGATTGCTCACATCCACTGCCTCGCCGGCCGCATCCTTGCGTGCTGCCATGGCATTGGCTTTCAGATAGTCAACGGTCGCCTCCAGGCGCTCCAGTTGTGCCTTGAGGGCCTCGATCTGTTGCTGGGCACTCTCGAGTTCGGGGCTGGCCGCTGCATTCTGCGCGAGTGCTGGCAGGGTCATCAGCGCGGCCAGGCTGGCTATCAGGATCTTCTTCACGACGTATCTCCATACTTGGGCATTGAAACTGGGCCAGATTTATACGGATGCTTTGTGACAGTTCTGTGTCATCCCTATGTAAGACAACAGTCCTGCAGAGGGAAAAGCGGCCGTGAGATAGAAGTCTTTGAAGTTTCAGTGGAAACGCTTTGATTACATTAAGATTACAATGTGGCTGACGCTCGCCACTTGCTGCGAAGGAACCGATGTCCGCCACGCTCAGCCTGACCCAGGACCTGATAGCCCGAAATTCAGTCACTCCAGCCGACGGGGGCTGCCAGGCCGTGATGGCGGAGCGGCTGGCGGCCGCCGGCTTCAGGGTCGAATCTCTGCGCTACGGTGAGGTCGATAACCTGTGGGCAGTGCGCGGTGATGCGCAACCGGTGCTGTGCTTTGCCGGGCACACCGATGTGGTACCCACCGGGCCACTTGAACAGTGGCACTCAGACCCCTTCCGGCCCGAGATCCGCGCCGGCCTGCTCTACGGGCGCGGCGCGGCCGACATGAAGAGCGGCCTCGCGGCCATGGTCACCGCGACCGAAGCCTTCGTCGCCGAAAAACCCGATCATCAAGGCTCGATCGCCCTGCTGATCACCAGCGATGAGGAAGGGCCTTCGGTCGAGGGCACGAAGCAGGTGGTCGAAACGCTGCTGGCGCGCGGTACGCGCATCGACTGGTGCATCGTCGGTGAACCCTCGAGCGAGAAGCTGACCGGCGACATGATCAAGATCGGGCGACGCGGCTCGCTCTCAGGCCGGCTGACCGTGCACGGCGTGCAGGGACACATCGCCTATCCGCAGCTGGCTGAAAATCCGGTACACAGTTTTGCGCCGGCACTCGCCGAGCTCACCAGCCGCGTCTGGGATCAGGGCGACGAGCATTTTCAACCCACGAGTTTCCAGATCTCGAATATGAGTGCCGGCACCGGCGCGCCCAACGTCATTCCGGGCGAGCTCAGGGCGCGCTTCAACCTGCGCTACCCGCCGGTGCAGACCATCGCGGCGCTCAAGAGCACGGTGGAGGAAATACTCAATCGTCATGGCGTGCGCTACACGCTCGACTGGTACCTGTCGGGGGAACCCTTCTATACCCACCAGGGCAGGCTGCTGGAGGGCGTGACGGCAGCGGTCAAAACAGTGACTGGCCTGAGCCCGGCACTGTCCACGGGCGGGGGCACCTCCGATGGCCGGTTCATTGCGCGCATGGGCGCCCAGGTCCTGGAGCTGGGGGTACCGAACGCGAGCATTCACAAGGTCAATGAGTGCGTGGCGGTCAGCGACCTCGACACGCTGCACGGCATCTACCTGCAGGCGCTGCGCAACCTGCTGGGCTGAGGGCCACCGACGGCGGGCTAGCGGCGTCGCGCGCTGAAATTGGCGTACAGGCCGAGCGCGCCCAGGCCCGCCGCGGCAATCAGCACCCAGCCGGGCATGGCCAGCCCCAGCAGACTCCAGTTCACGGCATGACACTCGCCCGAGCCCGTGAGCACCTTGCGTATGACATCGCTGAGCGGAAACACGTCGAGCATGTACTGCAGCGTCGCCCCGCACACCGGCACCTCGCCCTCGGGCAGGTGCTGTATCCATATATGCCGGGCCGCGATCGCCATCGTCAGCACGGCGGCGCCTGCGATCATCACCCCATAGGCGCGCGCGCCCCAACCGTTGGGCGAGTGCAGCCAGGCCATCAGGAACAGTGCTCCGCAGGCGGCCACGCCGACACGCTGAAAGACACACAGTGGGCAGGGTTCTACCCGCAGCACACCCTGCGTGTACCAGGCATAGGTGAGCAGGGCTGCGCAACACAGCAGGCCCGCCAGATTCAGACTGCGCCGCGTAATAACCTTCACGGCTGCGCGTGACGACTCTTGATTTCCTGCTCGACGCGCTCAAGCGAGGTATGGCGCACGTCCTTGCCGAGCACCATGTAGATTACGTACTCGCAGACATTCTTGGCGTGATCACCCACGCGCTCGAGCGCGCGCACCACCCACATGACATCGAGCGCCCGGCGGATGGTGCGCGGATCTTCCATCATGAAGGTAATGCACTGACGGTGAATGGCTTCGTACTCTTCATCGACCATGCGATCGCTGCGCGCCGTGGTGATGGCCAGTTCGGCATCCAGGCGCGCGAAAGCATCGAGCATATTGCGCACCATGGTCTGGGTGATGCGCCCCAGATGCTTGACCTCGCGATAGCGATCGGCCGGGCGTTCATCGCTGGCGAGCCGGGCAGCGATGTAGGCAATCTTTTCGCACTCGTCGCCGATGCGCTCCAGGTCGGTGATGGTCTTGATGGTGGCAACGATCATGCGCAGGTCGCCGGCCGCCGGGGCGCGGGTCGCAAGGATGCGGCTGCACTCCTCGTCGATCGACACTTCCATGGCGTTGACGGCGTGATCGTTGCGCGCGACCGCCTGGCCGAGCTGGCTGTCGCCGTCGATCAGGGCGTTGAGGGCGCCGGCCAGCTGCTCCTCGACCAGGCCACCCATGGCGAGTACCTTGCTGCGCACGCGCTCCAGGTCTTCGTTGAACCGGCGAGAGGTGTGATGCGAGATGTCAGCTGCTTCCATGGGCTTACTATACCGCAGTCGCGCCGCTCACCAATCGGTCCGCTGGAAAGTGGCAGGTGAACAGGCTACCACGACCTTCGGTGCTGCTGATCTCCAGGGTCGCGCCATGGCGCTGCAGTACGTGTTTGACGATGGCCAGGCCCAGACCCGACCCCCCGGTTGCCCGGCTGCGACCCGGATCGACACGATAGAAGCGTTCGGTCAGCCTCGGGATATGCTCGGCACCGATGCCGATGCCGCTATCCTGCACGGAAAAATGACCGCCCGCGCCATCCACCCACCAACGCATGCTGATGGTGCCGCCCACGGGCGTGTATTTCGCGGCATTGTCGAGCAGATTGGCGCAGGCGGAATGAATCTGCACCTCGTCGCCGAGCAGCCGCTCGCTGGACTGCGCTGCGCCCTGCACCGTGGTGGCCGGATCGATCCGCGCCACCAGGTCGCGGAGCAACAGCCCGATCATCGCTGTCATGTCGATCGGCTTGCGTTCGGCCTCGCCATCGCTGGCTTCGAGCCTGGAGAGCGAGAGCAGATCTTCGATGATGCCGGTCATGCGCGTCGATTGACGTCGCATCTCGGCGATCGGGCCGGCCAGGCCGGGCTCGAGCGCCGGATCCTGGCTCAGGGTCTCGAGGTAACCGGCAATGACGGTGAGCGGCGAGCGCAGCTCATGCGAGGCATTGGCGACGAAATCCTTGCGCATGGCCTCGAGCCGCTGCTGCCGCGTCACATCCCGCACCAGCATCAGCGATTGGCCATCGCCATAGGGCACCAGCTGGATATGCAGGTACAGTTCGGCATCGAGCGCGGCGCTCACCACCACGCCCTGCGCAAACTCGCCACCGCGCAGGTAACGGATGAACTCGGGCTGGCGCACCAGGTTCTCGATGCGCAGGCCAACGTCGGTGCGCGAGCGCAACTGCAGCAGCCGCGCCGCGGTGCGGTTGAACCAAAGGATCTCGCCCTGCGGATTGAGCGCCACCACGCCGTCGGGAATGGCGGCGGTGGAGCGGCGCAACTCGCGCAGCAGGCGCATCAGGCGGCGCTTGTGATATTGCTTGCGGCGCTGCAGCCGTGCGATCAACGCGGTGAGTTCGCCCCAGTCGCCTTCGAGCTCCGGTGCGTCCGCGCCCTGGTGGCTGCGCTGCCAGCGCAGCACGCGCCGCAGCCTGAAATACTCGCGCGCCAGCAGCGCGGACAGCACCACACCTACGCCCGCGGCCGGATGCCCGAACGCCAGGCCCAGGACCATGCCTGCGGCAAGGCCCGCGGCCACCCTGGCCATCAACAACCATAGCGAGGCGCTCATCGGGGTATGAACGGACCTGCCTCAGCGGCGCGGGTGCTAGCCGTCCAGGCGCTCGGAACAGCGATACCCGGCGCCACGCACCGTCTGGATATACTGATCGCAGTCATGCTGTTCGAGCGCCTTGCGCAAACGGCGGATATGAACATCGATGGTGCGCTCTTCCACGTAGACATTGCCACCCCAGACCCGATCGAGCAGCTGTTCACGACTGTATACACGATCGGGATGGAGCATGAAAAATTCCAGCAGCCGGTACTCGGTCGGCCCGACCACCACCGGCGTACCGGCCGCGCTCACCCGGTGTCCGGCGCGATCAATGCTCAGTTTTCCCAGCTTCACGGCCTCACCCGCCTCGGGTCCGCCGCTGCGGCGCAGCAGCGCATTGACGCGCGCCACCAGTTCGCGCGGCGAAAAGGGCTTGGTGAGATAGTCATCAGCGCCGCCGTCGAGTCCGGCAATCTTGTCGGCCTCGGCCGCGCGTGCGGTCAGCATGATGATGGGCAGGTCGCGCGTTTCACGCTCCCGCTTGATGGCACGGGTGAGCTCCAGGCCACTGGTATCGGGCAGCATCCAGTCCACCAGCATCAGATCGGGGCGGCGATCGGCCAGCGCGGAACGCGCGCTGCGGCTGTCTTCGGCTTCGCGGACTTCAAAGCCGGCGCGCTTCAGACCAAAGGCGATCATCTCGCGTATGGGCCGCTCGTCTTCGACAATGAGTATGTGTTTGGCAGTCATTGATGCAGCGAGACTCGAAACGCGGGCGGCGCCACCATAGAAGCGCAGCATTGCAGTTCCATTACACCACGTGCCCGACCAGGTTGGCGGGAATCGCGGCCACATCGTTGCGCAGGTAGACCGGCTGGGCCTGCTCAGGCGGCAGCGCTGCCGCCAGACCCGCGTGCGCCGCCAACAGGGCGATTTCGCGGGCGTGGGGTCCAAGCTCCGGGTGCAGCGGGCTCAAGCGCGAACTCAGTCCGGCGGCAAGTTCGGGGTAGGCGGTAAAGCCGCTGCCTGCACCACTGGCGGACTGCCCCGCGAGCCAGTCTTGGGCAGCGTTCAGCACCGAGGCCGGACTGCCGACAGCCTCGCTGGTATTGGCAATGGCGACGCGGCCAGCGCGCTGGAAGCCACCCCAATAGACTTCGCCCATGCGTGCATCCTGGCAGACCAGTACGCCGACGGGCTCGGTGGCAGCGATCACGCTCGCCGATGGGGGCGTAAGCGGCGGCCACAACGCCAGCTGCGCGATTGCACGCAGCGTAGAAACCGGCATCACCGGCAGGCCCGCGGAAAACGCCAGTCCCTGGGTGATGCTGGCCGCCAGACGCACGCCGGTGAACGCGCCGGGACCACAGCCAAAGGCGATGGCATCCAGTTGCGTGAGTGGCAGCGCAACTTCGCCCAGCAACTCATCGATGAGCTGCAACACCTGTTCGCCGTGTCCGCGTTCGGCCCGCGCCGCACGCCAACGGGACTCGGCGTTGTGCCACACCGCCACCGAACACCATTCGGTTGAGGTATCGAGCGCCAGTAGTTTCACAGCGCACCCGCCCGCGCTGGCGCGGAAGCAGGCGTCGGCGCACAACGACGCAGCATGGCGAGAACTTCAGCGGCCGACTCTGCCAGGCGCATCGGCGGCAGACCCGCCAGCAATGCGCGTCCGTAGCCGCGGCTGCGCAGGCGCGGATCGCAGATCATCACGACACCGCGATCCTCCTCGCTGCGGATCAGGCGGCCCACGCCCTGCTTGAGCGCCAGCGCCGCCTCGGGCAACTGATAGTCGCGAAACGGATTGAGCCCCTGCAGCTGCAGATATTGGACGCGCGCACGTACCTGCGGATCATCGGGCGGCGCGAAGGGTATCTTGTCGATCACCACCAGCCGCAGCGCATCACCCTGCACGTCGACGCCCTCCCAGAAGCTGGCGGTGCCCAGCAGCACGGCGCGGCCCGACTCGCGAAAGCGGCGCAGCAACAGTTCGCGCGGCGCATCGTTCTGCACCAGCAACGGCCACTCGGCCGGCCAGTCGCCCGCGCGCAGTTCCCGGGCCGCGGCGCGCAGGGCGCGGTGACTGGTAAACAGCAGGAAGGCGCCACCGGCACTGGCTTCGAGCAGCGGGCGCACGGCGCTGAGCACTGCCGCGGTATGCTCCCCGGAACCTGGATCCGGCAGGCCCTCCGGCAGATACAGCAAGGCCTGCTGCTCGTAGTTGAATGGACTCTCGAGGCAAAGCGTCGCGGCGCTGTCCAGGCCCAGGCGGTGCGAGTAGTGCTGAAAATTTCCACTCAGCGCCAGCGTAGCCGAGGTAAACACCCAGGCGCTGGGATGCTGGTCGATGAGTGCGCGAAAGCGCACCGAGATATCGTAGGGCAACAGACTCAGGGTAAAGCCGCGCGGCGTGATCGCGAAACTGCGTGCGCCTTCGGCCGCAAGGGTCGCGGCCTCGGCGCCATCGACCGATGCGGCGCCATCATCACCCGAGGTGCTGCCACCCGGCACACCACCATTGGCGTTCATTACCCGCTCCATATCGGCGGCGAGCGTGCGCGCGCGCGCCGCGCATTGCACGATGCCGGGCCCCTCGGCCAACGATTCCAGGGCCAGCGCCCAGCTGCCCAGCGCCTCGTGCAGCTGCCGGCAATCGCTGACGATCGACGCCTCAAGATCCTCCCAGGCCACGCGCCGCTCCTGGCGGCCCAGTCGCACCAGCAGGTTGCGCAGCGGCTGCTCCAGTATCAACTGAATTGTGGCGATCTCGCGCTGGGCAACGGCCAGCGCGGCCAGCTCGCGACGCGCATCGGTGAGCAGTGTTTCCAGCTGGCGGCTTGAACAGCTGACACCAAAGAATTCGGAGGCCAGGTCCGGCAGCTGGTGCGCCTCGTCGAGTATCAGCGCATCGACGCCAGGCAGCAGTTCACCATAACCATCTTCCTTGAGCGCCAGATCGGCGAGCAGCAGGTGATGATTGACCACCACCAGATCGGCCTCGAGCGCCGCGCGTCGCGCGGCGAATACGTGGCAACGCGAAAATTCGGCGCAGCGCGCACCGCTGCAGCTCTCGCGGGTGCTGGTCAGCGCGCTGCGCAGCGGGTGCGATTCACCCAGTTGCGCCACTTCGGCCAGATCACCGCTCCGGGTAGCCTCGGCCCAGCTGGCAATCTGCGCCAGCAGCGCCGGCTCATCGCCGGGCAGGAACGATTCCTGCGCACCGTAGCCTGGCAATTTCAGCCGACACAGATAATTGGCGCGACCTTTGAGTAGCGCCGTCTGCAGTGGGCGGCCGAGCGCGCCGCTCAGCAGCGGAATGTCGCGCATGTACAGCTGATCCTGCAGGGTGCGGGTACCGGTGGAAATGAGCACGCGCAGACCGGAAAGCAGCGCCGGCACCAGGTAGGCAAAGGTCTTGCCCGTGCCGGTACCCGCCTCGATGAGCAGCTGCCCGCGCGCCGCCAGCGCCTCCGCCACGCGTGCGGCCATCTGTCGCTGGGAGGCCCGCGGCGTGAAATTATCAAGCGCGCGCGCGAGCACCCCACCAGGCCGGAACACTTCGTCAATGGACGTCATTTTAACAATTGCCACTTTGCTGCAAACGATTTCAAGTCTAGGACCCATGCCCACCGGGTATACTTGCCGGCACAGGATACGACATGGCGACCGCACCCTACACACCGGCCGCAATGCCGGATATCTCCAGAAATGTCGCTGATTGGGTGGCCGAGGTCGCCGCGCTCACGACCCCGGAGCGTATTCACTGGTGCGAGGGCTCCAGCGCCGAGTTCCAGAGCCTGCGCGCCGAGTTGCACCGCCGTGGCGAGCTGCATGAACTGAACCGGGCCACCTTCCCCGGCTGCTCTCTTTACCGCTCCGACCCCTCCGATGTGGCGCGCGTCGAGCACCTCACTTTTGTATGCACCGAGCAGCGTGACGACGCCGGCGTCAACAATAACTGGCTGCCGCCAGTCGAGGCGCGCGCCAGAATGCGCGGCCTGTTCAAGAACTGCATGCGCGGCCGCACCCTCTATGTCGTGCCCTATTGCATGGGTCCGGCCGATTCGCCCTACGCGCGCTGCGGAGTCGAGATTACCGACAGCGCCTATGTCGTGCTCAACATGGCGATCATGACCCGCATGGGTCGCGCTGCGCTGCAACGCATTGCCGCTGATGGCACCTTTGTTCGCGGTCTGCACTCCACCGGCGATCTGGATCCCGCGCGGCGTTTCGTCATGCATTACCCGGAACAGCTGGCGATCGAGAGCATTGGCTCCGGGTATGGCGGCAATGCGCTGCTGGGCAAGAAATGCCATGCCCTGCGCATCGCCAGTTACCAGGCGCGCAGCGAAGGCTGGCTGGCCGAACACATGCTGATCGTCGGCCTGCAGAGTCCGGCAGGCGAGACGCACTACGTGGCCGCGGCCTTCCCCTCGGCCTGCGGCAAGACCAATCTGGCCATGCTGATTCCGCCCGAATCAATGCCCGGCTGGAAGGTGTTCACGATCGGTGATGACATCGCCTGGCTGCATCCCGGCGCGGATGGACGACTGTGGGCTATCAACCCCGAATCGGGCTATTTCGGTGTGGCGCCGGGCACCAGCCCGAAAACCAATCGCAACGCCTACCAGATGATCCATCACAACACCCTGTTTACCAACGTTGCGCTCACCAACGATGACGAACCCTGGTGGCGGGGGCGCGATGAAGCGGCCCCGGCAATCGACTGGCAGGGTCGCCCCTTTGACGCAGCCCGCGGCCCGGCGGCTCACCCCAACTCGCGCTTCACCGTCGCCGCCACGCAGAACCCCAGCTATTCCAGCGCCGCCGAAGACCCGCGCGGCGTGCCCATCTCCGCGCTGATCTTTGGCGGTCGGCGCCGCGAACTTGCGCCGCTGGTCTATGAAGCGCGTAGCTGGCAGCACGGGGTCCTGGTGGCCGCGTCGGTGGCCTCCGAGACCACGGCGGCGGCCGAGGGTGAGGTCGGCGTAGTGCGCCGTGACCCCATGGCCATGAAGCCCTTTTGCGGCTACAACTTTGGCGACTACTTTGCGCACTGGCTGCGCGTCGGCGAGCGCCTGACGCGCGCGCCGAAGATTTTTCACGTCAACTGGTTCCGCCAGAATGCTGCCGGCGAGTTCCTGTGGCCGGGGTTCGGCGAAAATCTGCGCGTACTCGCCTGGGTGCTGGAGCGCTGCGCCGGGCGCGGCGGCGCCAGCGATGGCGCTATTGGCTACTTGCCGCG
>JBAVRE010000367.1:0-2346 GCA_049694695.1 Steroidobacteraceae bacterium
GCTTAAGCCAGCGCCCAAGCGGACGCCACGGCAGGCCGGGGACGTGAAAATCCGAGCCCAGCGAGCCCGCCAGTCCGTAGGCCCGGGCCAGGCTGGCCGCCTGGCTCGCAGCTGCGGGGCCCATGCCGGCCAGACTGACCTCGATGCCCACGCCGCCGGCGTCGCGAAACTCAGCGCACAGTTCACGCCGGCGACCCGCCGAGAGCTGGTAGCGGTGCGGGTGCGCCAGCACCGCCAGGCCGCCGGCAGCGGCGATTACGCCAACGCAGGTTTCCAGCGCCGGCCAGAGCGGTGGCACGGCGCCACGCTGACCGCGCCCGAGGTAGCGCCTGAAGGCGTCGTCGGCGTCGCTGGCCGCGCCCTGCTGCACCAGCAGGCGTGCCAGGTGCAGGCGCGTGGGCGTGCCCGGCAGCGAGAGTACCGACTGCGTCAGCGCCGCGCCGTCCAGGCCGCAGCGCGTCAGGCGTTCGCCGATGGCGTGCATGCGCGTCACCCGCTGTGCACGCACTGAGCCCAGGTGCTGGCTGAGCGCCGCATTGCCGACATCCACCCGCAGCCCGACGATATGGATTTCACGCCCGCGCCACAGTGCGCTCAATTCGCAGGACGGCAGAAACTGGATGGCCTGCTGCCGGCAGGCCTGCGCCGCCGCCATGCAACCATCGATGGTGTCGTGATCGGTGAGCGCCAGCAGCCGCACCTGGCGTTCCACGGCGAGCGCCACCAGCTGCGCCGGCGTCAGCGTGCCATCGGAGCAGTCGCTATGCGTGTGCAGATCAACGCGCAGTTCCATGCTGGCGGCGCCTCAGTGCGCCGTAGCGAGCGCCAGCCAGGCGCGCCGAAGGGGCGGCGGGGCATACGGGCGTTGCAGGTCCAGGCTCATGAACGCCATGATACCTAAGCATATGAACAGCGCTGCACTGACCGAGGCCCAATGGGCCAGTATTGATCATGTCCTGCTCGATCTGGACGGCACGCTGCTCGATCTGGATTTCGACAATCATTTCTGGCAGGTGCTGGTGCCGCAGGTCTGGGGCGCCGCGCGCGGGCTGGACGAGCGCGCAGCCCGCGCCGCACTGCAGCCGCGCTTTTCGGCCTGCATGGGCACGCTCGAGTGGTACAGCACGGTCTACTGGAGTCGCGAGCTCGGGCTCGATATCGCCGCGCTCAAGCGCCAGGACGCCGAGCGCATCCGCTGGTTGTCCGGTGCGCAGGGCTTTCTGGCCGCGGCGCGCCAGCGCGGCAAGCGGCTGGTGCTGCTGACCAATGCGCATCCTGAAGCACTGGCCATCAAGCATGAGCGCACCGGCGTGCTCGATCACTTCGATCGGAGTTTCAGTTCGCATACGCTGGGCGCGCCCAAGGAAGCCGCAGATTTCTGGCGCGCTCTGCAGGCGGTGCTGCCCCACGAGCCCGCCCGCTGCCTGTTTGCCGACGACAGCGCCACGGTGCTGCGCGCCGCGCAGGCCGCGGGCATCGGCCTGGTGCGTGCCATTCGTCGCCCGGGAAGCGGGCACGCGGCGCATTCCCACGAGGAGTTTGCCGCGGTCGATGCGCTGGCGGACCTGCTGCTGCCAGGGCAGCTGCCAGCCAGCGTATAATTGCGCGTATCGTCAAGCACCTCACCAGCCTTGCGGAGCTCACCATGAAATGCCTACTCACCTTCGTTGTCGCTCTGGCCGCAGCTGGCGCGATTGCCGCGCCGCCCCAGGACACGCCGGCCGGCGAGCAGCGCTTCCGCGAGCTCTACAAGGAGCTGGTCGAAACGAATACCACTCTTTCAGCCGGCAGCTGCACGCTCGCCGCAGAGCGGATGGCGGCCCGCCTGAAGGCGGCCGGTTTCGCGGACAGCGACCTGCACCTGTTTGCGGCGCCCGAGCACCCGAAGGAAGGCGGGCTGGTCGCGGTCTATGCCGGCCGCGATCCAAAACTCAAGGCCATCCTGCTGCTCGCTCACATCGATGTCGTGGAAGCCAAACGTGAAGACTGGACCCGCGATCCGTTTACGCTGGTCGAAGAGAACGGCTCGTTCTATGCGCGCGGCGCGAGCGACGACAAGGCCGAAGCGTCGATCTGGGTGGATCTCTTGATCCGCTACCGGGCTGAGAATTACCGGCCCAAGCGCACGCTCAAGGTAGCGCTCACCTGCGGCGAGGAGACTTCCGGTGCCTTCAATGGCGCCGAATGGCTCACCCAGAACCGCCGCGAGCTCATCGACGCCGCCTTTGCACTCAATGAAGGCGCCGCGGGTGAACTCGACGCCAGCGGGCAACGCATCTCGCTCGATGTCGAAGCCGGCGAGAAATTTCCGCAGAACTACCGGCTCGAAGTGACCAATCCGGGCGG
>JBAVRE010000368.1:0-2523 GCA_049694695.1 Steroidobacteraceae bacterium
AGGGTGCCCTGCGTCCGACAATTCGCCAGCAATTGCTGGCGCCCCGCATCGCCAGCATCCTGGAGCAGACGCATTTCAGTCGGCGCGCCATAGACGATAACTTCTCCGCACAGGTCTTCGATCACTACCTCAACGCGCTCGACGGCCAGCACAGCTATTTTCTGGCCAGTGACGTCAGCGCCCTGCAGGAATGGCGCAGCAGCTTCGATGACATGATACACACCGGGCAGATTGAGCCGGCGTTTGCGATCTTCGCGCGCCTGCAGCAGCGCAATCGCGAACGCATCAAGTACGCCATCAGCCTGCTGGATAAAGCACCCGACTTCAAGATCAACGAAAGTTTCAACTTTGATCGTGACAAGGCCCCCTGGGCACGCGATCGCGCCGAACTGGACGAATTATGGCGGCTACGCGTCAAGAGCGATGCCCTGTCACTGATGCTGGCCGGCAAGAGCTGGCCGGAAGCCGCCGAAACGCTGCGCAAGCGTTACGCACGGGTTTTGCAGCGCGTCGGTCAGGTGAGCGTCGACGATGTGTTCGAATCGCTGATGAATGCCTACGCGGCGGTTTACGACCCACATTCCAATTATTTTTCGCCGCGCAGTTCCGAGGAATACCGCATCCAGATGAGCCTGAGCTACGAGGGGATCGGCGCTTCGCTCCAGCTGGTCGACGATTACGTCACCATCAGCTCGCTGCTGGCCGGTGGGCCGGCGGCCGTGGCCGGCACCATCAAGGCCAGTGACCGCATCATGGCGGTGGGCCAGGGGCACAGTGGCCCCCTGAGCGATGTGGTCGGGTGGCGACTTGACGACGTGGTGCAGTTGATCCGCGGCAAGATCGACACCGTGGTGCGCCTGCAGATTCTGCCGGCCGGGGCGGCCCCCGGCACCGACATGCACACCATCGAACTGGTGCGCGGCAAGGTGACCCTGGAAAACCAGGCCGCCAAGAAAGAACTGCGCCAGATCAAGCTGGGCGATCGCACCCTGCGGGTTGGCGTCATCACAGTGCCGGGCTTTTACGAGGACAACGATGCCCGCAACGCCGGCGATCCGAACTACCGCACTACGGCGCGCGATGTGCGACGCCTGCTGGGCGAGTTCCAGACCGCCGGTGGCATCGATGCCCTGGTGCTGGATCTGCGTGGCGACGGCGGCGGCTACCTGCCGGAGGCGACGGCCCTCACCGGACTGTTCATCGATCGCGGCCCGGTGGTGCAGCTGAAGACCACCGACGGGCGCACCGAGGTGCTCGATGATCCGGAGGCCGGCATTGCCTATGCCGGGCCGCTGGCGGTGCTGGTTGACCGCACCAGCGCTTCGGCCTCGGAGATCTTCGCCGCCGCCATGCAGGACTACCATCGCGGCCTGATCCTGGGGCAGACCACCTTCGGCAAGGGCACAGTGCAAAACCTGATCCCGCTCGATCGCTGGTCGCGGCAATCGACCGACGGCCAGCTCACCGTCACGATCGGCAAGTTCTACCGCGTGACCGGCGAGAGTACGCAACTGCGTGGCGTCGAACCGGACATCACCCTGCCCTCGCGGGTCAATACCCATGATGTGGGCGAAAGCTCGCTGGATTACCCCCTGCCCTGGGATCGCATTGCCGCTGTGCCCTTTCAGGCCACTCTGCCGCTGGCCGACACCGTGCAGACCCTGGCGCGCGAGCAGGGCACGCATGCGGCACACGACGCCGACTACCAATGGCTGCTTGCGGCCCTGAACTCCCTCGAGCTGGCGCGCCAGGATCACAGCCTGTCGCTCAACCTGCAGACGCGTGAGCGCGAGCGCAACACCCAGGAACAACAGGCCCTGGCGCGTGAGAATGCGCGGCGGGCCGCTGCTGCGCTGCCGGCGCTCAAGGCACTGGCCGATGCCCAGCCCGATGATCAACCCGATGTGGTACTTGCCGAGGCGGCGCGCATTGCCGCACAGCTCACGCAGAGCCCGGTCGGCACTTCGTTGACGGCGGTCGGCGCGACCAGCCACTAGGGTCTGTGCACGCTCAGCCGATCGCAGCGGCGGGCCAGCAGAGGGGCTAGCGCAGCAGGGCGCGGGAGATGTCCCAGGTGTCGTCGAGCAGCACGCGCGTCGTCACACCGACCTTGCCGACTGCCAGGCTCTGGGCATCGGGCACCACGTCGGCGGCTTGTCGATAGCGCGCGCTGCCGCGCAGCGCCTCGGCACGCACCCTGATTTCCGCCAGCACATCCTTGCGCTGTTCGAGCAGCACACGGGTGAGCTGGATATCGCCCATCAGGCGCTCGCAGGCAGCGCGATCACCATAGACGTCGGCGGGAGGATGGCTGAGCGCGGCCGCCTGCTGGGTGTGCTCGGCCAGCCTGCTGCTTTCCAGCCGCTGGTACAGCACCTGCGCATAGGCGATCGTCGCCATGTTGATCGCGCGGCGCGCATCCACGGACAGGCCGGAGAAGTTGCCCTGCTCACCGTCAATGGCATCGCGTGCGCTGCGCGCTTCGCTCAGCGCCTGATCGGCCAGCAGCGCCTGTACCGTGGC
>JBAVRE010000369.1:0-2110 GCA_049694695.1 Steroidobacteraceae bacterium
GATCGCTGGGGCAACATGGTGTCCTACATATATAGTGTCTACGACACGTTCGGATCGGGCATCACCGTGCCGGGCTACGGTTTCGTGCTGAATGACCGCGGCGCGCTTTTCTCACTGCGCCCCGACAGCCCCAACGTGATCGCGCCCGGCAAGCGCCCATTTCATACCCTGCTGCCCGGGTTCGTGATGAAAGACGGGCAGCCGCTGACCGCCTTCGGGCTGATGGGCGGCAGCCAGCAGGCGCAGGGTCACGCTCAGGTGCTCATCGACATGATCGATCTGGGCGCCAATCCGCAGGCCGCCAGCGACGCTGCGCGCTTCTCCCATGCGCAGGCCACCAACACGGTGAGCCTGGAGACGAATCTCTACAATCAGGTCGGTGCGGCGCTCAAGAGCCTGGGCCATCTTGTGGTGGCGGCGAGCGGCGATAACATGGGCGGCTTCCAGGGCATCAGCTACGTAGCAGACCCCACCGAAAATCGGCCTGCAGCCGGCGCTGCCGATCAGCAATCCGTACCCGGCGTGTATCGGGCCGGATCAGATCATCGCAAGGATGGCGCGGCGGTGGGCTGGTAACGCGCGATCCAGGGGATCTCGGTTCAGCGCGCGGCAACCTGCGCCGTAATGGCCTCGGCCCTGGCAAAGAGCGCGGGATCGACCTTAAGGCCGCTGGCCCTGGCGTTTTCACTCACCTGTTCGGGCCTGCTGGCACCGATGATCGCGCTCGCCACATTGGCTTCGCGCAGCACCCAGGCCAGCGCGAATTGCGCCAGGCTGCAGCCCGCTTCCACCGCGAGCGGCTTGAGCGCATCGACGGCGCCGAGTATTCGCGGCTTCATCCAGTCTGTCATCCACGACCCCATGCCCTCGTGCGCAGCGCGGCTGTCGGCGGGCGGCGGCCTGCCGGCGCTGTATTTCCCGGTCAACAGGCCCTGCGCGAGCGGCGACCAGACGATCTGCGAAATGCCGTTCGCCGCGCACAGGGGGATGACTTCTTGCTCGGGCCCGCGCCACAAGAGCGAATATTGCGGCTGGCTGGACACGAACTTCACGGTGCCAGGCACCGCCAGGCTGTCGCGGATGTTCCGCGGTGACCATTCTGAAAAACCCAGCGCGCGCACCTTGCCCGCCTTCACCACCTCGGACAGCGCCTGCATCGTTTCCGCGATTGGCGTTCCGGGATCGTAGCGATGGCATTGATAGAGGTCGATGTAGTCGGTCTGCAAGCGCGCCAGGGAAGCATCCAGCTGCTTCAGGATCTGCGCGCGCGACAGACCCTTGTCGGTGTCGGTCATCGGAAAGAACAGCTTGGTTGCCAGAACATAGGAGTCGCGCGCCCGACCCTTGAGCGCAGTGCCGAGGAAAGTCTCAGCCGCGCCCCGCCCGTAGATGTTGGAAGTATCGATGAGGTTGATGCCCTCATCAAACGCCCGTGCAATGCACGCCTGCGCGGTGCCTGCCGCGACATCAACGCCGTAGGTCAGCCACGAGCCGAGCGCGATTTCCGAGACCGAGATGCCGCTGTCGCCGAGTTGCCGGTATTTCATAGTCCTGTCTGCAGGTTGAAGCTTGTCGCTGGTGAAGTTCCGACAAGAATACTATCCTGTCTGGCAGCTGAGACAGCATCCATGTCGTTGGTGAAAGCACAGGGGCCAGTCATGACAGCCAGGAACTCCTTGACCGAGGGTTGCCGTCGCGCGGCGTACGCCCTGCTGCTCGCCGTTACCTCAATCGCGGCACTTGCCGCCCGGCCGCCGGCGTCGGACTACGACATCATCATTGAGCACGGTCACGTTGTCGATGGTACTGGCGCGCCATGGTATAGCGCCGATGTGGGCATCCGCGCCGGACGCATCGCCGCCATCGGGCGCCTGGCCGAGGCGCGTGCCCGGCAGCGCATCGACGCTGCGGGACGCATCGTGGCGCCCGGGTTCATCGATATGCTGGGGCAGTCCGAGCTGAGCCTGCTCGTCGACCCGCGTGTGCCCTCGAAGATCTTCCAGGGCATCACGACCGAAGTCACCGGTGAGGGTGAATCGGTGGCGCCGGTGAACATCGCCATCGCCAGGGATAAGGCCGCTCAATTCGAGCACCTCCAGCTCAAGCACGA
>JBAVRE010000370.1:0-4716 GCA_049694695.1 Steroidobacteraceae bacterium
GGCTAGAGCTGCAGCTGCGCGCCCGGCTGCGGCATGCTGACCGGCACGTCTTTGAGCAGGCCGGCAAAGGTCTGCATTGCGCCCTGCTCACCGTGCACGAGTATGGTGCGCTCGCGCCCGCCAGCGCGCTCGTGCCATTGCAGCAGTTCGCGCTGATCGGCGTGCGCGGAAAAGCCGTTGATGGTGTGCACCTGTGCGCGCACCGGCACTTCCTCGCCAAACAGGAAGATGCTGCGCGCCCCATCGATGATGCGGCGCGCCGGCGTGCCCTGCGCGGCAAAACCCACGAACACGATGCTGGCGTTGGCGCGCGGCAGGTTGTGTACCAGATGATGACGCACGCGCCCGCCGGTACACATGCCGGAGCCCGCAATGATGACGGCGCCACCCGTCATCTTATTGAGCGCCATGGATTGGGTGGTTTCGCGCACCAGCGAGAGGCCGGCAAAGCCGAACAGATCGCCGCCGCCAGCCAGCAGCGCCGCGGCCTCGGCGTCGTAACACTCGGGGTGTCGGCGGTAGACCTCAATCGCGGACACTGCCATGGGTGAGTCGACATACACCGGCAACTGCGCCGGCAGGGCACCACTGACCACCGCGGCGCGCAGGGTATAGAGAATTTCCTGGCTGCGCTCCAGGGCGAAACTGGGAATGATGACGTTGCCACCACGGGCAATGGTGCTGTTCACCACCTCGATCAGTTCCAGCGCCGATGCGGCTGGCGAGCGGTGACTGCGATCGCCATAGGTGGTTTCCATCAGCACGATGTCGGCCCGCGGCGGCGCCGCGTCGCGCAGTATCGGTCGCCCGCTGCCGCCGATGTCACCGGAAAACAGCACGCTGCGATCTTTACCTTGCTCGCTGACTTCAACCAGCACGCTCGCCGAGCCCAGAATATGACCGGCATCGTGATAACTGATCGTCAGACCCGCTGCCAGCCGCAGGCGCTCGCCGTAGCCGCAGCGGCGCCCAAAGCGCGCGGCGGCGGCGCTGGCATCTGCGCGGGTGTAAAGCGGCCGGATCCTTGCGGCGTGCGCCGGATCGTGGCGAGCGCGGCGCGCCGCGTCATCCTCGGCCATATGCGCCGAGTCCTGCATGACGATCTGCGCCAGCTCCGCGGTGGCAGCAGTGCTGATGATTTCGCCGCGAAAACCACGCTTGACCAGCAGCGGCAGGCGCCCGCAATGATCGAGATGCGCGTGTGTCAGCAGCACATAGTCGAGCGTCGCGGCCTCGAAACCGAGCGGCGCCGAATTTTCCTCCTCGAGTTCGCGGCCGCCCTGAAACATGCCGCAGTCGATCAGCAGACGCTGACCGGCGCACTCGAGCAGATGGCAGGAACCGGTGACGTCCTGATCGGCGCCGTGAAAAGACAATTGCAAGGGCTAATCCTCGTGGTCGAACAGGGGCGTACCCGAACGACGATACCACGCCACGATGCTGCGCCAGATAGTGGGCGCGTCTTCCGCGTACCAGAACAGCTCGGCGTCCTCCGCTTCGATGACTCCCTCCTCGATCATGTAGGGGATGTCGATCACCCGGCGCCAGTAGCTTTCACCGACCAGCACTACGGGCACCGCCGGCATCTTGCGGGTCTGCAGCAGGGTCAGCGTTTCGAACAATTCATCGAACGTGCCAAAACCGCCGGGAAAAGCCACCAGCGCGCGTGCCCGATGCATGAAATGCAACTTGCGCATCGCGAAGTAGTGAAAACGAAAACACAGGCCGGGCGTGATGTAGGGATTGGGGAACTGCTCGTGAGGCAGATCGATATTGAGTCCGACACTGTGTGCGTGGGTATCAAAAGCGCCGCGATTGGCGGCCTCCATGATGCCCGGCCCACCACCCGTCATCACCACCGTATTGCTACGCCGGGGGTCTTTGTTGCTGCGGGCCACCAGCGCCCCCAACTCACGCGCAATGTCGTAGTAGGGACTGCGTGCCACCAGTCGCGTCGCAATTGCCGCGCGGCGCTGCAGCTCGGCATTGCCGGGCGCGGCGGCGGCGGCGGCCAGCGCGGCGTCCAGGCGTCGCTGCGCCGCTGCGGGTTCGAGAATGCGGGTGCTGCCAAAGATCACGATGGAATGTTCAATGCCCGCGGCCTGCAGCAGCAGCTCCGGTTTCAGGAAATCGAGCTGCAGCCGCTCACCGCGCAGTTCTTCACGCTGCAGGAAGGCCGGATCGGCATCGCCCGGCAGATAGCTGGCGTGGCCGGTGATCGCCGCCACCCGCCGCGGCGCCAGCGGATCATCCTGGGCGGCCTTGGGCGTCTGCCCGGGGAGCGGTTCGCGCCGTGGGGGTTTCATCATTCGTATCTTAATGCGTCGATCGGATTTAAGCGCGCCGCACGGCGCGCCGGTACAAACCCGAAAATGATGCCTACCGTCGCCGAGGCCAGGATTGCCATCACCACGGTACCGATGCCAATGCTCACGGTCCAGCCAGCCAGCTTGCTGATGGCGATGGTAATGCCAGCGCCCAGCAGCAGACCAAGCAGCCCGCCAGCCAGGCACAGCAAGATGGCTTCGGTAAGAAACTGCGCCATGACGTCGATGCCGCGGGCGCCGACCGCCATGCGCAGGCCGATTTCGCGGGTGCGTTCCGTGACTGAGACCAGCATGATATTCATGATGCCGATGCCGCCGACCACCAGTGACATCGCGGCAGTAGTCGCCAGCAGGTAACTCAGGGTCCGCTGCTGTTCGTTGCGCGCCTGCACCAGCTGGGCAAAATTGCGGACGCTGAAATTGTCTTCCTCGCCCGCCTTGATGCGTCGCTGCTTGCGCAGCAGCGCAGTGATGCCCCTTTGTATCTCAGTCATGTCGTAGCCGTCAGCGACCCGGATCGAGAGCTGCCCGACCGTGTCCGGCACGGTGGCAAAACCGCGCCCGACCAGCCGTGAGCGCGCAGTCGAGAGCGGCACGATAATGACGTCGTCCGGATCGTTCCCCCCTGACTGGCCGCGTGTGCTGAGCGTGCCGATGACCTCAAAGGGAATGTTATTCACCCGCACGATGTCGCCGACCGGGCTGGCGCCCTCCTCGAACAACTGAGCCTGCACTGAGGAGCCCAGGATAGCCAGCTTGGCGCCGCGCGCCACTTCCTCGGCGCTGAAATAGCGGCCGGCCTGCAGCGCCCAGGGCCGCACATCGAAGTAATCGGCATGCACGCCATTGACCTGCGTGCTCCAGTTGGCGGCGCCGTAGACGGCGGTGACGCTGCCGTTGAGCTGACCCGACATGGCGGCAATGCCCGGCACGCCCTCGCGCAGGATGCGCATGTCTTTTTCCGACAGCGGTACGGCGCCACCAGAGCCGAGCTGATGCCCGCCGATGCGCATCGAGCCGGCCATGACGTTGATGACATTGGTGCCGAGCATTGCGATCTGCTTTTGCATCTGCAGCGTGGCGCCGTTGCCGATCGCAGCCATGACGATGACCGCTGCCACGCCAATGATGATGCCCAGCGCCGTAAGTGCGCTGCGCAGTTTGTTGAGCCACAGCGCGGTAAGCGCAATGTGGACAAACTCGAGCAGTCCCTGCAGATTCACTGGGCACGGTCCTCGACAATGCGGCCGTCGCGCATCCGCAGCAGTCGCCGCGCATGCGCCGCCACGTCCGGCTCATGGGTCACGAGAATGATGGTAAGTCCGGCAGCATTGAGTTTGGCAAACAGCGCCATGATTTCCCCCGAAGTCTGGGTATCGAGCGCACCGGTGGGTTCGTCGGCCAGAATCAGGCGCGGATTATTGACCAGCGCCCGGGCAATGGCGACGCGCTGCTGCTGGCCACCGGAAAGCTGCGAGGGCTGGTGATCCATGCGGCTGCCCAGGCCCACCAGCTCCAGGCTGGCTTTGGCGGCGGCGCTGGCATCGGGCGGCCGCCGGCGTGAATAGAGCAGCGGCAGTTTGACGTTGTCGAGTGCGCTGGTCCGGCGCAGCAGGTTGAACTGCTGAAACACGAAACCTATGGTGCTATTGCGCAGTTCCGCGAGTTGGTCACTGCTCATGCTGGAGATCTCGGCGCCGTCAATGGCCAGGACACCCGCGGTTGGGGTATCGAGAGCGCCGATCAGGTTCATGAGCGTCGACTTGCCCGAGCCCGACGGACCCATGATCGCCAGAAACTCTCCGGGCAGTACCTCGAACGAGACCTCACGCAGGGCGTGTACCTGCTGCTCGCCGAGCGTATAGGTCTTGACGAGATCGCGGGCCGAGATCAGCGGCGGCGCACTCATGCTCAGCCTTTCTGCGCCGCGTGCGCGCGCACCACCACCTTGTCGCCCTCGGCCAGTCCGCCGATCAGCTCGCTGTAATTGTCATCCGCCAGGCCGACCCGCACACTTTTGGCGACCAGCTTGCCGGCGGCATCCAGCACGTAGATGGTAGCGGAGCGTTCTGTCTGGGAAGCACTCAGCGCCTGATATTTCTGCAACTGCTCTTCGCTCATTACGCCGATCAATGCATTGAGCGTGCGCTGTCGATTGCTCGTGACCTCATCACCGGCGCTGCCGAACATACGGCGAAAGTTGGGCAGATTACCGCCGAGCGGGTTGCCACCGCTCGCGGACTGGCTGTCAGTCTTGCTGCGCTGCACCGCCTTCTTGAGCGCAGCAAGGGCATCCGCCTGCTGCCTGGCATCCATGCCCAGTTGCCGCATGACCTCGGGGTTCAGCTCCAGCAGCGGCCGCGCCGCACCGGCACCGCCGCTGCTGGCG
>JBAVRE010000371.1:0-3116 GCA_049694695.1 Steroidobacteraceae bacterium
GTGGCAGCTCCGGGCGCACCACCAGCAACCTGGCACTCGCGCAGCTGACGCTCGGTTTGTCCCACGAATTTGACAACGCGATCCGTGTCGAGGGTAAAACCAGCGGCCGCTGGCGAAATAACGGCCCGGATATCTTCGGCAACTACCTGATCGATCTCTACGCCGGCATTTCCTATCCGAAATTCGGATCGCTGCAGGTCGGTAAGATGTCCTCACGCTCCTGGACGCGCTCGGACTCCTTCGCCTATCCGATTGGGTTGTCGAGTCCGTGGGCCGAGTCGGGTGCCGGCTACGGGGTGTTCCCGCAGGCGCTGCGAATCGGTTCGCGTGCCTATGAAATCAGGCTGGGTAAGATCCGTTTTGAGGTAACCGCCGCGCAGGCCAGGAAGCGCCCGCCACTCAATCCGAGCTCGGCAGTGACGCCGCCGCCATCGCCGCAGCTGCTGGAATTGTTCGTCCAGTACTCCAACGCGAAGAACCTGGTGGAGCTGATTTACCAGGACAGCAAGGGTGGCCGGCAGAGTTCCTTCTCCAAGGGTGCCTTCTACGGAGCGGAAGGTGACACCAACGGCCCGAGCGGCTCCCCTGGTTACAAGACACCGGCCGAGGACGTGCTGATCCTGCAGGGCACCTATTGGCGCAGTCCGACCTGGAAATTCAGCTATGGCCTCAAGCGTAGTGAGTGGTCGGGCCAGCAGCAGCAATGCGACTACGGCCCGGTCAAGCCGTTGCAGAGCGATTGTTTCTGGGACCAGGCAGGGTTCAATTACGCCAGCGACTTGCGCCTGCATCACGCGATTGAGTGGGACTTCATGCTCGGTGCTGGCTACACCAGAAATAAATGGCAGTACACCCTCGGTGCGGTGCGCATGAACAAGGCCTACGTGCAGACGCCCACCGAGTGGGGGCAGAGCAATACCGCAATTTTTGGCAACCTTGGCGTCTATCGCAAATTGCCGGAGCTTTCCAAGTACGTTGAGGTATACGCTGGTATCGGTGGCGTGATGTTTGGCCGGCAGGGGCCGGCGCCGCTGAGCATGCCCGGCAATACCGCTTTCGGCGGTGTCGATCCCCGCATCAGCAAGGGCTCGAACTCATTGACCATTGGCGCGAACTTCAACTTCTGAGGTTATCAACCATGTCTGGACGCGACTCGACAACTGGCGGCTTTCAGCGGACAGCCACGCGGGTTGTAGCCGTGTCACTGGCTATGGCGTGGACGGGCGGCGTCGCCTACGCGGCCGGCGCAGCCGGTGCGGTCACCAACGGCCTTGGCACCTACTACACCAGGCCCAAGGGTTCGGCGCCCGCACCGCCGGTTGCTGAATACCGCAGCGGTGATGCGCTCGGCAAACCGGCTCCGACCAACCAGTGGTATTCCGCGGTCATGTTCAACCGCTGGTCCTACCCGATTCACGCGCATCCGATGACCTACCGGCCGAGCGAGCAGGGCTTTGAGATCGGCCTGCCTGATCGCAAGGCGGTGTCACCGAGCGCTTTCCAGCGCGAGATCCGCTACGAGCATGTCGCGGCCATCACTGTGTCGCCCATCGATTTCAAACCGCAGGATGCACGGCTCGCGCAGTACTCGGATTGGCTGGTGCAGCTGAGCATGAGCTCGGGCGATGGCAAGTCGCTCACGGCCAGTGTGCTGCACGGCAGCCCCTTCAGCTACTTCGAGTGCAGCAGTGGCGATGTGCGGTTTCACCTGGCGGCCAAACCCGAACTGATCGCCGACCCGACCAGCGCGGGGAGCGATCCGCGCGTCATCGCCATGACGATCGGCGGCCATTCCTACGCCCTGTTTGGCCCGACGGGTGCGACCTGGCAGTGGACCGATCCTTCCGAGTTGGTGTTGCACCTGCCAGCCGCTGCGCGCTACTTCTCGGTCGCCGGCCTGCCGGATGCTGCGCCCGCTACCGTTCGCGATTTCCTGGCCGTGGCTTATGCCTTCCCGACCAGCACCCGCGCCGACTGGAGCTACGATGAGCGCGCCAGCACGATGCGTACGACCTTCCAGGTCACGACCGTGGCGCGCGAAGGGCAGAACCTGAAAACCTTCATGGGCGTGTATCCGCACCAGTGGTCGGCACTCGCGCCGCAACCTGCCTCACAGTACCGCTACGATTCGGTGCGGGGCGCGATCCGGCTGATCGCCGGCAACACCTTTGTCATCAATCGCGCCTACCACGGCATCGTGCCGATGTGGGCCGGCCTCGAAGATCCCGCGCACCGCTCGGCTGTCGACGGCCTGGTCGGCGGCGATGTCGCCAAGTCGGACGATGTGTTTTCGCGCCAGCAGGGCACGGGTACCTACTGGATTGGCAAGGCCTTCGGCGCCATCGCGCAGCTGCTCAGTGTCGCTGAGGCCGAGGGTCGCATGTCCGGGCGCGACGAACTGCTGGGTAAACTCAAGCGGCGCCTCGAGTCCTGGTTCGACGGCGCTCATGCAACCTACTTCGTGCAGGACGAGCGCATTGGGTCCTTCCTCGGATTGCCGCAGGAATTCAACAGCATCACCGACATGAACGATCATCACTTCCACTACGGCTACTGGCTCATGGGCGCGGCGCACGTGGCGCTGCGCGACCCGGATTGGGCCTCGGCGAGCAAGTGGGGCGGCATGGTTGGCAAGATTATTGCCGACATCGCCACCGACGAGCGCGGCCGCGCGGACTTTCCGTTCCTGCGCAACTACGATACCTACGAGGGCCATTCCTGGGCCTCGGGCAATTCCTCGGGCGGCCCGGTGTTCGAGGCCGGCAATAACCAGGAATCATCCTCCGAGGCCGTCAACGCCTGGGCGGGCCTGATCCTGTGGGGCGAGGCCACCGGCAACACGCGGCTGCGCGACCTGGGTATCTACCTGTACACGAGCGAAGTCGCTTCAGTGCAGCAGTACTGGTTCGACCTCGATCACCAGGTGCTCGGCGCCGATTATGGCAAGCCTTTTGCCGTGCAGGTGTTCGGCGGCAAGTTCTGCTACAACACCTGGTGGACCGAAGAGCCGCACCAGATGTACGGGATCAATGCGCTGCCCTTCACGCCGGCCTCGACCTACCTGGGCGCCGACCCGGCCTACGTGCGCTCGATCTTCGCGCTGCTGCCGGCTGCGG
>JBAVRE010000372.1:0-4777 GCA_049694695.1 Steroidobacteraceae bacterium
CTCACGAGGCCACATCGACGCCGCGACAAGCCCCCAGCGATGACCCGGAGCAAAATTCTCGGACTGGCCCACTTGCCCTCGTTTCCTAGAATTTCGCGCGAAGACCCAAGAAGAACTTGCGCCCAAGGCCTGTTCCAAACGCCGGGAGCGTTGGCGAGACCCCTAGCGTCGGTGCCAAACCGATGTCGACCCGGCGCGATACGACCCGATGCAGAAGTATTTTTAACATGGGTTGCAACATACTTGAATATAAATTCAAATACAATATACTGCGCGCATGCTAGATCCCACACCTTTGTTCGCATACCCAGCGGCGTGCTGGCGTTCGATTGCGCGTCGTCATGTGCGCTTGCACCATCGTCGACGGGCACTGACTACGGCTGCAGCAGCCTGTTTGCTGACCGGCGCAGGCGTTTCTGCGGAACCAACATCGGTCCAGCCCGTGGAGCGTGCGTTTGACGAAGCCGGGCAGCGGCTCGATTCACTGATCGGGAGTCTGGTCGATGCCGCGCAACCGCGCGGCGGCGACTGGCCGCGCATTCACAACTCGGCGCTCGTCGTCGAGTGGCCCAGCGGCATGCGATACGCACGCGGAGTCGGCTTTGCACGCGCCGGCGGCCGCGAACCCATGACGGCAGCGCACGTCTTTCCGATCGCGAGCGTCACCAAGACGATGACTGCGGCTATCGTGCTGCAGCTCTGGGAAGAAGGCCGACTTGGTTCGCGCGGCCTGGACGCCACGCTTGCCGAGCTCAAAGTTCTCGACCGACGGACATTAGCCCGCCTGGCAGTACTGGATGGTGTAGCGGTTGGGGCGGGTATTACGGTGCGTCAGCTGCTCGGCCACCGCACGGGGCTGCGCGACGTGCTGATCGACGACTCGAATGTCACGTCCGAAGCCAACGGCGGTGACCCGGCGCCCGGATCGATTGGCGGCCTCTTCATGCGCGACCTCGACCAGCACGTTGCCTGCGTTCGCGCGCCTCACTGCGACCCGGCACGTTTCATGACGTCGCGTGCATGGCAACCCTGGAACGCTGCGCGCCCGAGCGACCCGTATGCCGGCACGATCAACTTCTACCTCGGGAGTGGCATGGCGACAATGCCGCTGTTCCGGCCGGGAAGCGGGTATTCCTACAGCGATACGAATTACATTCTGCTCGGTCTGCTGATCGAGAAGCTCACCGCACAACCACTGCGGCAGGCATACATCGACCGCCTGTTCGCGCCGCTAGGCATGACGACAAGTTTTCTCAGCGATGGCAGCAATACACGGCTGCCTCGCGGCGTCGAGCTGGCGGACTTCTACCTTGGCGATGTTCCCGGCACTACCAGCCGGCTCAATCTGTCGTTTGACTGGGCGGGCGGCGGAGTGATGTCGAGCGCACTCGATTTGTCGCGCTTCGGTCGCGCCCTCGCCACAGGACGGCTGTTCCGACGACCGGAAACCCAGCAGGCCATGCTGGCATGGCATCATGAAAGCAGCCAAGGGGACCTGTCCGTGCACCGGGGCCTCGGCGTCAGTCGGTACACGACGACGGACGGCATCGACTTCATCGGACACGCCGGGTACTGGGGCGCGTTCGTTTACTACGAACCCGCAACTGGCATCGTCGTGAGCGGCACGCTCGACCAGGTCGGCGTGCCGATGGGGCCGTGGCTGACCGACGTCTACCGGGCGGCGCACGCGCGCAGCGTCACGCCCGTCAGCGATCGCGAAAGTTCAGTGCCATAAGCTAACTGGCAAAACGCGCGTGTGATTTTCCCCAATGGGTGACGGTCATGAATATCCGCTGATTTTGAATTCAGGTTTGCCTAAATTGATTCCGCCGAATTTGTGGAGAATCCTGTGCGAAACATGCGCCCCCTGTCCCTGGCTCGTCTGTGTCTCTCAATCATGCTCCTGGCGTTGCTCGTCTTCACGACCAACGACGCTCTTGGAGCCAGCCTGACGGCGGCGAAGCGCAAAGCCCTGGACGGAATTTTACACGCGGCGATGCGCAACGGCCCCTATCCCGGACTTGGGGTCGCTGTGGAAATCAACGGCCAGGTGGTTTACGCCCGATCCATGGGCTTTGCCGATCTGCAAAGCGGCACGCCGTTCAGGCGCGATACGTGCTTTCCCATCGGGTCCATCACCAAGTCATTCACCGCGCTGGCAACGCTGCAGTTGGTGGCGCAGCGCAAGATCTTACTCGACGAACCGGTGGGTCGCTACGTGAAGGACCTACCCAAGTCACTGCAGAGCATCGCCGTTCGCCATCTATTAAACCATACCTCCGGCATTGTGAACTACACAGATCAGCCTGGATTCCCAATCGATTCGCAGTCGGACCTCGTACCGGCGCAGGTTCTAGGATACGTAGCGGACAAACCCCTGCAGTTTAAACCCGGAACCCGCTTCTACTATTCCAATACCGATTCCTATCTGCTCGGCCTGGTTATCGAGCAGGTATCAGGTCTCTCCTACGCCAACTACGTTCAGACGCATGTTCTGGAGCCGTTTGGTATGAAACATACCCACTATGCCGATTTTCGCGACGTCGTTGCCCATCGCAGCCGCGGCTATACCCAGGGAGCGCCACCGCAAGCGTTCGCCGGCGCACCCCAGTACACTGCGAGTGTTGCTTTTTCAGCCGGCGCGCTTCAATCCACTGTGGACGACCTGCTGAGGTACCGCAAAGGAGTGTTCGACAGTGCCGCAACCGGCGCCGATGTGCGTCACCTCGTGGTCCAAACGGACTCATTGGCCGACGGCACGTTGGTGTACTACGCGCTGGGGTCGTTGATCGTCAGAGACTTCGCAGGTCACCGCAAGATCTCCCACTCCGGGGTGATCGCGGGCTCCGGCGCGCACTACGCCTACTACCCTGATGACCATCTCACCATCATCGTCGCCGGCAACATGGAAGATCCGCTGGTCCCGCCGTACTCGGTGGAACGCACCATGGCTCGCGTACTGCTAAACATTCCGGGTGCGGACACGCATTCCGTGCAGCCCACCGCTGCGGAACTTGCCGCCTTCGCGGGAGAGTTCGATGTCCAGCCCTTTCAGTTCGAAACTGATCGGCTCGGTTTTGTCGCAAAAGACGGCCAGCTGAATATGCGATACGGAGCGGAAGACAGCGGCGCGCCCTTGAGCGAACTCGTGTACCAGGGTCAGGGACGCTTTTATCTGCCACCCGACACAGAGCATACCTTTCAATTCGAATTGGGCCACAGGCCCGCGCGCCGCCTTGATATCGAATTCTTTGATGGCTATTTTAGTGCTCAAAGGCGGGAGCACTGATCCACCATGACTCTTCGCGCATGACATTCGATCCCCATCCGCCGCTGCTGCTCGGGGAGATGTTGTCAGCTCCCATCCCCGCCAATACGAAAGGGCTACCGCCGGGCGCTGCGGGCATTTCTGTAAGCGCCATCGCCGAGCGGGGATGGAATGTGCTTCGAGGCGACGTGCCTTTGCCGGCAGCTGTGTTGATAGAGTCGGCGCTCGCACACAACGGGTCGGTCATGCGGGAGTTCACACAACGAACGGGTGCGCGATTGGCGCCGCATGGAAAGACGACCATGTCGCCGCAATTGTTCGAGCGCCAGTTGCGTGACGGCGCCTGGGCGATGACGGCGGCTACCATCGGACACGTGGTGACCTATCGCCGTTTCGGCGTACAGCGAATCCTGTTTGCCAATCAGCTGGTCGATCGCGTTGGAATCCGCTATATCCTCGACGAATTGGCGCGCGATCCGGCTTTTGAGTTCTATTGCCTCGTTGACAGCGACGCCGGCGCGGCCACACTGGCCGAGGCATTGAAGAATCACTCCGCCGGGCGATTCATGAACGTACTGCTGGAGATCGGTGCGCCCGGAGGGCGCACCGGTACGCGAACCCTGCAGCAAACGCTGGCGCTGGCTGCATCCCTCAATGCGCACTGGCCAGCGCTGAAGATCCGCGGCCTGGAAGCGTTTGAGGGCATCTTTTCGCTGCCCGCCGACCCGTTCGCCCCGCAGAAAGTTAGCGCCATGCTGGATCATTTGCGCGCCGCCTACCGGCAGATTGCCGATCGCGGCTGGTTCGCTCCCGGGCCGGTGATGCTCAGTGCGGGCGGATCGGCGTTCTTCGAGCGGACGGCTTCCGAACTGGGTGAACTGGCGAACGATCAGGTATTTTGCGTGCTGCGCAGCGGCTGCTACGTTGCCCACGATCACGGCTTGTACGATCAAACGCTGACGAACCCAGCGCGCCTGAACAGCACAACGTCGGCTATTGCACGGCCACTGCGACCCGCGCTCGAGGTGTGGAGCCATATCCAATCGCGGCCCGAAGCGGGCTTGGGAATCGCGGCGTTCGGTAAACGCGACGTGTCTTACGATATCAGTCTGCCCAAGCCGATCCGATGGAGCTCACCCGCCAACCCCGGCGCACAGCCGCTGCCCTCAGGCGTGAGCGTGCGCGCTCTTAACGACCAACATGCCTACCTGGATCTGGCGGCTGCAGAAGTGCTGTCGGTCGGAGATTTGATCGGGGTAGGGATTTCCCATCCGTGCACCACCTTCGACAAGTGGTCACTGTTATATCTGGTCGATGATGATTACAATGTAGTCGGAGCGGTGCGTACGTTTTTCTGAAGAAGCGCGTGAGCGACGATGCGCCAAAGCCCGATGGTCATGATCGGCAGTACGAACACCAGCAGAAACGCATAGGTGATAGTTCCGTATCCCCGCGCGATCAAATCGATGACCCCTACCCGCTCGGCCAGCACGACGCTGAATGCCAGGA
>JBAVRE010000373.1:0-2983 GCA_049694695.1 Steroidobacteraceae bacterium
GACCGACGGCGCCACGCCAACGCTGCCTGCAGGCGTGGCGCCAGCCGTGCCGGCCGCCCTGGCTGCGCCGCTTGCGCCGCCAGCCCTTGCGCCCGCACCAGTGTCGCCTTTCGAATTGCCCGCTCCGGCGCTGGTGCCGCCGGGTCGCGAGCCGGTGGCGGCGGCCGAGCGTGGTGAGATGGCGCGGGTCAGCGCCGAGCTGCTCGATCAGTTGCTCAATAACGCCGTCGAAGTCAGCATTGCACGCGCGCGGCTCGAACAGCAGCTCGGCGCCGTGGAGTTCAACCTGGGTGAGCTGTCGCGCACGGTCACGCGCCTGAAAGAGCAGCTGCGCAAACTGGAAATGGAAACCGAGGCGCAGATCCTGCACCGCCATGACCAGGAGCCGCGCAGTCGTCAGGATTTCGATCCACTGGAGCTCGATCGCTATTCATCGATACAGCAGTTTTCACGGGCGCTGGCCGAATCAGCCAGCGACGTGGCCAGCCTGCAGCAATTGCTCGAGAGCCTGGTGGCCGAGGCACAGAATCAGCTGCAGCAGCAATCGCGCACCGTGGTCGAACTGCAAAATGGCCTGATGCGTACGCGCATGGTCTCGTTGCAGCGCCATGTGCAGCGCCTGGCGCGCATCGTCAGGCAGGCGGCCAGTGACAGCGACAAGCAGGCCGAACTCGTGGTCGAGGGCGCCGCCGGCGAACTGGACCGCCAGGTGCTCGAGCGCATGTTGCCACCGTTCGAGCACCTGCTGCGCAATGCGGTTGTGCACGGCATCGAAACGCCGGCCGAGCGTGTGAGTCGCGGCAAGAGCGCGGTCGGTCATATTTACCTGCAGATGCAGCGCGAAGGGGCCGAGGTGATCCTCGAGATTCGCGATGACGGCGCCGGGATGAATCTGGCGGCGATCCGGGCCAAGGGCCTGGCCATGGGCCTGATTCACGTTGATCAGGTGCTCTCCGACGAAGATGTCATGCAGCTGGTGCTCGAGCCCGGCTTCTCGACTGCCTCGTCGCTGACGCAGCAGGCCGGTCGTGGCGTGGGCATGGACGTCGTCGCCACCGAAATCAAGAAGCTCGGCGGCGCGCTGCACATGGACAGCAAAGCCGGCGAGGGCACGCGCTTTACCATCCGGCTGCCACTCACGCTGGCGGTGAGTCATGCGCTGGTGGTGCGCACCGGCGATGAGTACTACGCGCTGCCGCTGCCGACCATTGAAGGCGTGGTGCGCCTGCCGCGCGATGAAGTCGCTGCGCACCTGCGCAGCGAGAGCGCCACCTTCAGTTACGGCGCGCACAAGTATCGACTGCAGCCTCTGGCCAGCTACGTCGGCATGGAGGCCTCGCCGCTGCCGGAAACCGACGCCGCGATACCGGTGGTGCTGGTGCGCGCCGGCGAGCATTCCACCGGACTCGTGGCCGACGAGCTGATCGGCAGCCGCGAGATTGTCGTCAAATCGGCCGGGCCGCAGATCTCCTCGATCCGCGGCATCTCGGGGGCCACGATACTCAGCGACGGACGGGTGGTCATCATTCTCGACATCGTGGCGCTGGTGCGCTCCGAGTGGCGTGGCCGCGCCGCGCCTACCGTGCTGCGCGAACGTGAGGACCGGCGCGTGTTTGCGCTGGTGGTCGACGATTCGATCACCGTGCGCCGCGTGACCCAGCGGCTGCTGGAGCGCAACGGCATGCGCGTGCTGACCGCGCGCGATGGCATGGAGGCCATCGAGCTGTTGGCCGAGCACGTGCCGGACATCATCCTGCTCGATATCGAAATGCCGCGCATGGATGGCTACGAAGTAGCCGCCCAGGTGCGTGCCGATCCACGCCTCAGCCAGGTGCCGATCATCATGATTACCTCGCGCGTCGGCGACAAGCATCGCGCCCGTGCCATTGAACTGGGCGTCGATGACTATCTGGGCAAGCCCTACCAGGAGAGCCAGTTGATCGATGCGATCGCGCCGCTGGTCGCGCGCCGCCGCGCCGCGCTGCCGGCCGTCGGCGCAGCTCGATGAGCGAGCCGTCGGGTGAAATCTACAGCCTGCTGATTCCGCTCGGCGGCGGCCGCCTGCTGGTGCCGCGCGCCTGCGTGGCGGAAATCGCCGGCTACCAGACGCCCACGACCATGCCCGGGGCGCCGCCCTGGTACCTGGGCCTGGTAGCCTGGACCGGGAAACAGGTGCCGCTGGTGTCGTTTGAGGGCCTGTGCGGCGATGTGGTGCCGGAGGTCAGCAGCCGCTCGCGCATCGTGCTGTTTCACGCCTTGGGCGAGCGGCTCGAGAGCGGCGTGTTCGGTATTGTTGCGCAGGGCTTTCCGCAACTGGTGCGCGTCGGCGCCGATGTGATCCGCCCCGATTCCGGTTATGCCGTGCCCGAGCAGCACCCGGTGTTGTGCCGCGTGCGCATGATGAATGAAACGCCGCGCATTCCCGACCTGCAGCGCCTCGAGATCCTGATCGCCGACGAAACCTCGGTGGCGCAAGCTTAAGCGCCGGCCGCGCGGCGGGCTCAGCTCGCCAGATCTCCCACCAGCGCCTGCAGCGCCGCCAGCGCCGCGAGCGGCGCAGTCTCAGTGCGCAGCGTGCGAGGTCCCAGGCGACAGGCGCGAAAGCCGGCGCGCTGCGCCAGCAGCTGTTCACGACCGCTCAGGCCCCCTTCGGGCCCGACCAGCAGCGCCACGCTGCGCAGGCTGCCGCGCGCCAGCGCGCTGAGCGATTCACTGGCGTCCGGGACCAGCATCAGGCGCAGACTCGCATCGCCGGCAGTGATGGCCGCGCAGGCCGCATCCAGTTCGACGATCGGCTCAACGCGCGGCGGGCGATTGCGTCCGCACTGTTCGCAGGCGCTGATCGCCACCGCCTGCCAGCGCTCGCGGCGCCGCGCCAGCGCCTGCGGCGCGAGCCGCACCACACTGAATTCGCACGACAGCGGCACGATCGAGTTGACGCCCAGCTCGCTGGCCTTCTGGACGATCAGGTCCATGCGCTCAC
>JBAVRE010000374.1:0-3151 GCA_049694695.1 Steroidobacteraceae bacterium
TTACCGGGCGCTTTTCCAGTGCCTTGACCATGCCGGCGTTCAGTTTGAGCTCATCGAAAGGCTCGCGACTGCCGTCGCTCTTGACGACGCGCGGCATCAGCAGTTCGGCGCTCTCGAAAGTGGTGAAACGCTCGCCGCAACTCAGGCACTCGCGGCGGCGGCGAATCTGCCGCCCATCACCCGCCAGGCGCGAATCGGTGACGCGCGTGTCTTCATGATTGCAGAACGGACAATGCATCGCTCATCCGAACGCCTTCACGCCGCCTCATATACCGGAAAGCGCCGACACAGTTCCAGCACCTGGGCACGCACCTGCTGCACCGTGGCTTCAGCGCCCTCGGCATCAATGACATCGGCCATCCAGTTGGCCACCTGGCGCACTTCGGCCTCACGAAAGCCGCGCGTGGTCACGGCCGGAGTGCCAACCCGCAGGCCACTGGCAATCGATGGCGGCCGCGGATCATTGGGCACCGCGTTCTTGTTCACCGTGATGTTGGCGCGGCCCAGCGCGGCATCGGCATCCTTGCCAGTGAGCGTGCGCGGACCCAGATCGACGAGCAGCAGGTGATTGTCGGTGCCGCCGGAAATGATATTCAGGCCGCGCGCCGTCAGGGCCGCGCCCATGGCACGCGCATTGGCGAGCACCTGCTGCTGGTAAATCTTGAACTCCGGCTGCAGCGCCTCCAGAAAGGCCACGGCCTTGGCCGCGATCACATGCATCAGCGGTCCGCCCTGGGTGCCGGGAAACACCATCGAATTGAGCTTCCTGGTGATCGCCTCGTTGGCACGCGCCAGGATCAGTCCACCACGCGGGCCGCGCAGTGTCTTGTGCGTGGTGGTGGTCACCACATCGGCAATCGCGACAGGACTCGGGTAATGCCCGGTCGCCACCAATCCCGCGACATGAGCCATGTCAACGAAGAACAGTGCACCGACCGCATCGGCGATAGCGCGAAAGCGCGCCCAGTCAACCACGCGGGAGTAAGCCGAAAATCCCGCGACGATCATTTTCGGCCGATGCTCGTGCGCCAGCCGCTCGACCTGCGCGTAGTCGATCAGGCCGGTGGCGACATCGACGCCGTACTGCATGGCCTTGAACAGCTTGCCGGAAAAATTGACCTTGGCGCCGTGCGTCAGGTGCCCGCCATGGTCAAGACTCATGCCCAGTATCGTGTCGCCAGGCGCGAGCAGGGCCAGGTACACGGCGGCATTGGCCTGTGAACCGGAGTGCGGCTGCACGTTGGCGAAGTCTGCGCCAAATAATCTGCAGGCGCGCTCGATGGCAAGTTTTTCCGCCACGTCGACAAATTCACAGCCACCGTAATAGCGCCGGCCCGGATACCCCTCGGCGTATTTGTTGGTCAAAACCGAACCCTGGGCCGCCAGCACGCGCGGGCTGGTGTAGTTTTCGGAAGCGATCAGTTCTATGTGCTCTTCCTGGCGGCGCAATTCGCCCACCATGGCCGCGTGCAGCTGCGGATCAAAACTGGCAATGTCCAGACTGGCGGAATACATGGCGGGCGCCACCTCGATGAGGGAAAAAGAAGCGGAATTGTACCGGAGTCAGCGCGCCAGCAGGGCTTCGACCACTCCAGCCCAGGCCTGGGCCAGATTGCCCCGATCGTAGCCCCCGCCGCCCAGGGCCAGCAGGCGCCCGTGCCCCAGACGATCGGCCAGCGCGCGCAGGTCCGCGGCGGCACGCGCGTGCGTGGCCGGGGAGAAGCGCAGGTGGGCCAGCGGGTCGCCGGCCAGACTATCGGCGCCACACTGCAAAATCAGGAATTCGGGCTGGTAACGGGCCACATGCTCAAGCATGACGGGCCAGGCCGCTGCGAACTGGGCATCACCCGACCCGGCTGGCAACGGCAGATTGAGTTTGGTGCCCTGCGCCGCGCCGGTGCCGGTTTCATGTTCGTGGCCGGTGCCTGGATAGAGCGTGTCGGCACTTTCGTGCAGGTCGGCGATGATCAGTTCGGGATCGTCTTCGAAGGCGTAGAACACGCCATCGCCGTGATGGGCGTCGATATCGACGTAGGCGATGCAGCGCAGGCCGTGGCGGCGTCGCAAAGCCTCGATCACCACGCCACAATCGTTGAACACGCAGAATCCAGCCGCTTTGTCACGCGCCGCGTGGTGCAGGCCGGCGATCGGCACGAAGGCGCGGCGCCCTGGCCCCGCCATGATCCACTCCGCGGCCCCGAGGCTCGCGCCTACCACGCAGGCGGCCGCCTCATAGACACCCCGGTAACTGGGCGTGTCACCACCATCCAGGGCCCCGTTGCCCTGCTCGGAACTGCGCTGCACGAACTCAACGTACGAACGCGTATGGAAAAGCAGCAGATCCTCGACACTGGCCTGCACGGGTTCAAGCAACGTGACGCGCGCGGGCAGCCCGCGCAGCTCGAATTCCCGCTGAAAGGCACCATGGCGATCAGGCCCAAAGGGGTGACCGCCCGGAAAACCGTACCGGGCAATGCGCTCGCCCATGGCGACCGCCGTTTGCGGACCCTGCTCGCTCAATTCCCTGACCCGCTGTGGCGGCCACGGCCTGGCCGTCGGAGAGCGTACCACAGCCTCGCGGGCCACCGGCCGTGGCGCGATCCGCCCCGCTTCAACGATAATGGCCAACTATGGCGCAATACATCTACACCATGAATCGGGTCTCAAAGATCGTGCCGCCCAAGCGCACGATACTCCGGGACATCAGCCTGTCATTTTTTCCGGGCGCCAAGATTGGCGTGCTCGGGCTCAACGGTTCGGGCAAGTCGACGTTGTTGCGCATCATGGCGGGTGTCGATACCAACATAGACGGCGAGGCGCGCGCGCAGGCAGGCATCCGCATCGGTTTTCTCACCCAGGAGCCGGAACTCGATCCCAGTCACGATGTGCGCAAGGCGGTCATGGCCGGCGTCGGTGAGACCTTCCAGCTGCTGCAGCGCTTCAATGAGATCAGCGACCGCTTTGCGGAACCCATGGACGACGAGCAGATGAACAAGCTGCTCGAAGAGCAGGCCAGACTGCAGGATCGAATTGACGCTGCTGGCGGCTGGGAACTGGAGCGCAAACTGGAAATCGCCGCCGACGCGCTGCGCCTGCCGCCCTGGGAGGCCCCGATTGCGCAGCTCTCGGGCGGCGAGAAGCGTCGCGTGGC
>JBAVRE010000375.1:0-21610 GCA_049694695.1 Steroidobacteraceae bacterium
GCTCGAGGCAATCATCGGCCTGAGCGCCGCGTCGAGATTGTCGGTGCTGCCGGAGAGCGCATACACCGTGCCGAGCGCGCCGACCGCCACCTCGCGGGCCGCAAGACCCGGCACCAGCGCCACGCAGATCTGCCAGTTAAAGCCGATCGGCGCGAAGATGGTTTGCAACGCTCGGCCGAGCATACCGGCGAAACTGTATTGAATCGCCGGCCCCGTGGCGCCGGCCGGCGGCCCGGGGAAGCTGGCCAGAAACCACAGCACGATCATCAGCGCGAGGATAATGGTGCCGACGCGCGCCAGGAAAATCTTGGTGCGCTCATACAGGCCGACCGCCAGGTTGCGCAGGTTAGGCCAGTGGTATTCGGGCAGTTCCAGCAGCAGCGGATGATAGCTGGTGCCAAATGAGGCGCGCTTCATCACGAAGGCCACCAGTACTGCGCCCAGCACGCCGGCAACATAAAGCGCGAACAGCACCAGGCCGCGCAGATTGAACACGCCTACCGACCGATCCGGAATGAAGGCGCTGATGATCAGGGCGAATACCGGCAGCCGCGCCGAGCAGGTCATCAGCGGCGCGATGAGTATCGTCGCCATGCGATCACGCAGGTTGGGGATGGTGCGCGTAGCCATGATGCCGGGTATTGCGCAGGCATAAGACGACAGCAGTGGAATGAACGAGCGGCCCGACAGGCCAATGCTGCCCATGAGCTTGTCGAGCAGGAAGGCGGCGCGCGGCAGGTAGCCGCTGTCTTCGAGCAGCAGAATGAAGAAAAACAGAATCAGGATCTGCGGCAGGAATACCAGCACGCTGCCGGCGCCCTTGATCACGCCATCGACCAGCAGGCTCTGCAGCGGGCCGGCCGGCATGGCGTCACGTACCGCGGCGCCCAGCGAGGCCATGCCGGCGTTGATCATGTCCATGGGCACCGCGGCCCAGCTGAAGACTGCCTGGAATACCGCGAACAGCAGGACGGCAAGCAACAGCGGGCCGGCGATCGGGTTCATCACCACCGCATCGAGACGCGCGAGTGCCCGGGCGCGCAGCGGTTCAATATACCCGGCGACGCTGAGAATGCGGCGCGCCTCGCGCTGCGTGGCGGAGATTTCGGCCGAGGTATTGGCGGGCGGAGGGGGCTGCAGCACCCGGTGCCGGCCGGTCGACAGGGCCTGCACCAGGTCATCATCCGCGGCGCGCAGCGCGCTGGCGCGCTCGGCGTCGAGTGCCGCACTCATGACATCCAGCGCCGTGATCAGATCGCGCTCGCCGGCGTGCGCGACCGCGACGGTCGCCACAACCGGCAGACCGAGCTCGGACTCGAGGCGCGCGCGGTCGAGCTGGTAGCCGCGGCTATGCGACAGATCGCTCATGTTCAGCGCCACGACCATCGGCTTGCCCAGGCGCCGCAGCTCGAGCACCAGCCGCAGTGAAAGCTTGAGATTGGTCGCGTCGACGACGCAGACGATCAGATCGGGAGCGGCCTCATTGCGCAACTTGCCATTGATGACATCGCGCGTGATGGCCTCATCGAGCGTGGCCGGCACCAGGCTGTAGGTGCCTGGCAGATCGATGAGCTGATAGTGCCGGCGCCGGTCTGCACTGTGAAACGAGCCTTCCTTGCGCTCGACGGTTACGCCCGGATAGTTGGCCACCTTCTGGCGGCTCCCGGTGAGGCGATTGAACAGCGCGGTCTTGCCGCAATTGGGCACGCCTACCAGCGCAACGCGGCAGGTGGCTTCTGGCAGGGGTTTGCGGCTCATGGCGCTCCGCCGGCACGGCGCTGCACCAGCACCGCCCGCGCCTCGCGACGCCGCAGGGCAAAGACGCTGGAGCCGACACGTACCGCCATGGGATCGCCCCCAGGCCAGACCTCTTCGATGACCTGCACGGGCTCGCCAGGAACGAAGCCGATCTCGATCAGGCGCCGGCCAATGGTCGCGCCAGCGGCCTCGCCCACAACGCCTTCATCGGTCTCGAGCACCTCCACGACCACGCCCCGGTCGCCCTTGTGCAGGCTGGCCAGCGGCACGCTGGCTGGGGGCGAGGCCCGATCGGAGGAGTCCATGATGGCGCCTGGGGGTTAATGAGAATGACTCTCATCTGAAGCATAGTCGATACCAGAGACCGGCGCCACTGCGGAAAATACTGGCTGGGTCGCGGTTTGGGGGAAAAGGGTGATTCAGTATCCATTCATCGGCGTGGCCTATGCTGGCACCGTCGAGATCACCGTCCGGAGTACATTATGTTCACTGCAATACGCTCACTGATTCCCGCCCTGGGGCTTGCGGCCCTGCTGTGCGCCCAGACGCCCGCATGGGCCGACCCGCCGTCCTGGGCGAATGGCGAAGCCGAGCACCATGGCGATCGCGACGAAGCGCGCGATGACCGTCCCCCCGAGGGCTATGACCGGCACCGCGCTCACAGAGATGAAGATGGCCGCGACTATGACCGCCGTGGCGACCGACGTGGCGACCACGATAGCGACCGCGATGAGGAATATCGCCGGGGCAACCGGGGCTACCACGGCTACGGTGGCTACTACGGCAACCGCGGTTATCGTGGCTACGGCGGCGATGACTGGTCGAATGACTACGGCGTCGTGCGCCAGGGTCGCTGCAATACCGACAGCGGTCTGACCGTGTTCGGTGCCATCGCCGGCGGCATCATCGGCAACAGCACCGCGACGCCTGCGAACCGCGGCGTGGCTACCGTATTTGGCGCCATCGCCGGCGGCATCCTCGGCAACGCGATTGGCAGCGCCATCGACGACGGCGATCGCGCCTGCATCGGCCATTCACTCGAGCTGGTGCCGATTGGCCGCCCGGTGCGCTGGCGCAATCCGCATAGCCGCATCGGCTGGCTCATGACGCCGGTGCGCGATGTCTCCCGCAACTGTCGCGAGTTTGAGCTGGTGCGCGAATATGGCGGGCGCTATGGCCATGAGCGCGTCATCGCCTGCCGCCGCGAGCGTGGCGATTGGGAGTTTCAGGGGCGCTAATGCCAGACTTACGCTGCGATTGTCTTTACGGACCCCGGCAGCTTGCTGAGTATCAGTTGCTTGAGCTCAACCTTGGTGCTCGCGTTGTCAATGTCGATGCCTACCAGGTTACCGCGAGCGTCGTAGTCCAGAACAACGCCTTCGGAGACCTCTTTGCTCTCGGCACTGGGCTGCTCTGATAAATCGATATAGAGCGAATCAGTCTCTGGAAAATAGTTGAGCTTCATGGCCGAAACCCTCTGTCCGGAAAGGCATTGTGGATGGTCACCTTATCCTCAAGGGTGACTACCCTCAAGTAGCGGCCGCCCAAAGCGGCGACCGGCGCCCAGAATCTGAACCGGTTGAACTCCTGTGCTTCCATGCACACCGCATTTTCAATAACCCAGATGCACCAATGCTTGCTCAGATAGGGTCGCCTGCGCAACACCTGGGTCTGAAAATAATCCGTGTATCGATATACCGCCATTCCCTGCGCACGACTCAATTGCCTGCGCAGATAACACTTTCATTCCGATAGTTTGCCTACTGTCCAATATGGCGGAAGCGTCCACAAATTCAGGCCTTGCGCATTGATCGCATCAACAGCGCATCGAGCGACCAACTGCCCGGGCCACGAGCGAGCAGGATCAGCAGAAACGCCGCCCACTGAATATGCGTTGGCCAGGCTTCCGGATACACGAAAGTCTGGATCACGGTAATCATCCCTAAGTACGCCAGCGCGACCGCGCGCGTGCCCAGTCCCAGCAGCATGAGCACGGCGCCGCCCAGTTCCATCGCGGTCGCCACGTAGGCGGCCAGATGCGCAGGGATGAGCGGCACTTTGTATTCATCTTCAAAGAGGGAAAGCGTGCCCGCCCAGTCATCCAGCTTCACTGAACCGGAACGCCAGAACACCACAGCGGTGGCGAGCCGCGCCAGCAGCGCAATGAAGCTATAGGGAATGCGCTCCAGCCAGCCACGCATTGTGGCCAGCGTGCCGCTGATCGTGGCGCGATCCTGTTGTGTGCTGTTCATGAATTCTTCCCTGGAAGTGGCAGACCCGTTACTGGTGAACTGCGGAGCCGATGCGCAGGAAGCTCGCCTGCAGAACTTCCCGTTCCAGCAGTGTGGCGAGTTCGGCATCCACAGCTCCAGTGCTTGCCGCATGAGTGCTGGCCGCGTGAGCGCTGGCCGCTGCCGCGAGGGCCTGCTCGCCATCGGCGCCGGCCAGCGCGGCGCGCAGGTAGGCTGCCGCTGGCGCACTCAACTCGCGCACCATCACGCCGCGGCTGGTGCGCCACAGGGCCAGATGGTTTTCGCGGCGCGTGAGCGCGATCGCCGCCAGAGCGGCCGCATCGTCGGCCAGTATGGCAGCGCGCAGATCGTTAAGCGGAAACTGGGCCGCGTGCACGATCAGGCCGCTGATCAGGTGCAATTGCGCGCCGGCATCGAGCTGCACTACCGCGCCGCTGAACAGCTCGTCCGGCACGCGGCGCGCAAGCACATCGAACTGCGCATCGAGCTGCGCGAGCTCACTCAAGTAGGGCAATTGCTCGGTACCGGGAAAATCTGCGATGAATTCTGCAAACCCGGCGCCCCAGGCGCCCAGCTGCGGCGCGCTCGGTGGCTGCGCGCGCGAAAAATCAACGGCCATGCGATCGAAGAAGGCTTCGCCGACCAGACGATCAACCGACGGATAGGTCAGGCGCAAAGCGTGACTGAGCGCGCCGAGCACGGTATTGCGGTGCACGCGCAAGCCTTCGGCTCCCGGCAGCGCGCCGGCAAACAACGCTTCGGGAAGCTGCTGTGCCGCAACGTCGGCGGACAACAGTGCGGCGCTCATCTGCGCCTGCAGCATGGAGAGTGGCAGATCAGCGGTCATTGGCAGCACGCCGCCCGCTCAAGTTGAACAGGTGGGAATCGAGCAGGTCCTGGGCGCGCGCCGCTTCAGCCTGCAACACTGCAAATTCCGGCAGGCGTGTATCCCATTCGAGCAGCGTTGGCACCGCACCAAAATGCTCGAGCGCGCGCGCATACAGCGCCCACACCGCGGCGCACACCTGATCACCATGATCGTCTATGCGAAGCGTTGCGCCCGTCGTGGTCGATACTACGGCGTGGCCAGCCAGGTGCATTTCACGCACCGTGCTGCGATCGAGCGCCCGGCACCAGCTCTCGAGCACCAGCTCGGTGGAGCGGCGCTGATTGCAGGCACTCACATGGATATTGTTGATATCGAGCAGCACACCACAGCCAGTGCGCGTGGCCACGGCGGCAAGAAAATCGGCTTCGCCCAGCGCGGTGACGGCGTAACTTAAATATGTCGAAGGGTTCTCGACCAGCAGCTGACGACCCAGTACGTCCTGTACCCGGGTGACGTTGCGGCAGACAACGTCCAGCGCCTCTTCTGTGTAAGGGAGCGGCAGCAGATCGGGCAGGTAGGTGCCGTTGGCAACGCTCCAGGAAAGATGATCGGAAATCAATCCCGGCTGCAGCAAATGCGCGAGCCGGCGCAGTCGCTCGAGGTGTTCCAGGTCAATGCCGGCGGCCGAACCCAGCGACAGGCCGACCGCATGCAGGGAAAGTGGGTAGTGGGCCCGGATGCGCACCAGCTCGTCGAGAGCGGCCGCGTCACTCATGTAATTTTCCGGATGCACCTCAAACCAGGCCGCAGCCGGGCGTAGCGCCAGCACTGCGGCCTGGTGTGGCAGGCGCAGCCCGATCCCGGCGCGGGCCGGAATCGGGCTGCTGGCGGGCTGCTGCGCCATCAGCCCTTGGTCAGGCTGCCGCTGGCCAGCTTGGCGCACAGGCCGGCCGGGACTTCCACGAACGCGGTCTTGTCCATGCTCTTGGTGGCCTGGCCAGCACAGGAATGATCGCCCGAAGCGCAGTCGTTCTTACCGGCTTTGTTGACGCCAAAGCACTTTTCCATGGCGGGCTTGTCCATCTTCTTGTCCATCATCTTGTCATCGGCGGCAAACGCGGCCGAAGCGGCCATGCTCAGGGCGGCGGCACCGAGCAATGCGGACAGGGTCTTGGTCTTGAGAGAAGTCGCTGACATGAGGTACTCCAGTTGTTAGGCAAAAGTTGGTGATCTACAGCCGGGCGATGCCACGGTTACCCATATATCGTTGCGGTCGGGGCAAGGTTACACGATCATCTGCGCCATGGCCTTAAGCGCACAGTCACAGCAGCAGGAGGCCGCCTGGGCCGGGCTGATGCGCGCCGCGCAGGCCGGGGACGCGCGTTGCTACGAGCAATTGCTGCGCGAGATTGCGCCCTTCATACGCAGCCTGGCACGCCGTTACTGCCGCGGCACCTCGCAGGCTGAAGATGTCGTGCAGGACGTGCTGCTGTGCGTCCATCGCGTGCGCCACACCTGGGATCCGACCCGCCCCTTCTGCCCCTGGCTGGCCGCGATCACCGCGCGTCGCGGCATTGACAGAATCCGCCGTGATTCGCGCATCGCCCGCCATGAGATAAGCGATGCCGCCGCCTATGAAACTTTTGCCATGCCGGCTGCGAACAACGAGTCAGGAGCGCTGCGCGCGGCCGAAGAGATCGGTCCGCTGCTCAGTTCCCTGCCGGAGCGTCAACGCCTGGCGCTCGAGGCGATCAAGCTGCGTGGCCTGTCACTGGCGCAGGCGGCCGAGGAATCGGGACAAAGCGTGGCAGCGCTGAAGGTCAATGTGCATCGCGCAGTGAAATCGCTGCGCCGCCTGCTGGGTACGGATGGTTAGGAAAGTGGATACCGATAATCTGGTCACAACACTGGCGCGCGGACTTACCGCCAGCAAACCGCTGGCGCCGCCGCTGCGCCGTGCACTGCTGTGGCTGACGCCCATCGTCGCGTTCGCCGCGCTGGCGGTGCTGCGCTTTGCGGATCTGGGCTCGTACCTGCAGCGCGTGGCGCAGCCGCGGGTCGCGCTGGAAGCTGTCGGTGCGCTGCTGACCGCCATCGTTGCCATCGTTGCCGCCTATCACCTGAGCCTGCCGGATCGCTCCGATCGCTGGCGTTTCGCGCCGCTGCCGCCGCTCGCACTATGGCTCGCCGGCAGCGGCCTCGGCTGCCTGGCCAACGGTCTGGGCCTGGGACCCGCCGGTGCGCGGCTCGGTGAGAGCGGCGGCTGCTTCAGGTTTATTCTGATGGTAAGCGTGCCGCTCGCCGTCCTGCTGTTCATCGCGCTACGGCGCGCTCGCCCGCTGACGCCGCTGCCGGTAGCGCTGTGCGGCGCACTCGGCGTCGCCGCACTGGCCGCCTTCGTGCTGCAGTTTTTTCATCCCTTTGATGTCACGGTGATCGACCTGGCCTTGCATGCCCTGGCGATCAGCGTGGTAGTCGGTGCCGCAGCCGCGCTGCGCTCGCGGGCGTTGGCCAGCGCCTGAGGGCGCCGGCCAGTGGCCCGCCAGTAGCGTCAGGCGGCGACCGGAATCTGCCGGCCCAGCATCTTCTCGATCGCCCGCAGCCGATCGCGCTCATCGCGACTGACCAATGAAACGGCTTCGCCCGAGCAGCCGGCACGGCCGGTGCGGCCGATGCGGTGCACGTAGTCTTCCGGCACGTGCGGCAGTTCGAAATTCACCACGTGCGGCATGTCTTCGATATCGAGACCGCGCGCGGCGATGTCGGTGGCCACCAGCACCTGGATGCGGCCCTGCTTGAAATCATCGAGTGCGCGGGTGCGTGCGCCCTGCGACTTGTTGCCGTGTATGGCCGCGCAGCTGAGGCCGTCCTTCTCAAGGCGCTGCTGCAGGCGGTTGGCGCCGTGCTTGGTGCGTGTGAACACCAGGCTCTGGCGCGCACCGCCAGTGTTGAGTATGCGGGTGAGCAGCGGGTGCTTGTCGCCCGATTCCACGTGATAGACGCGATGATCGACCAGCGCGATGGGTTCATTGCGCGGCGCGATGTCGATGTTCTCGGGGTTACGCAGCAAACTGCGCGCCAGCTCGCGGATCTCGGTGGAGAAAGTCGCCGAGAACAGCAGGCTCTGGCGATCCTTGGGAAGCGCGGCGATCAGACGGCGAATCGGGCGGATGAAGCCCATGTCGAGCATGCGATCGGCTTCGTCGAGCACCAGAAATTTGATGCCACTCAGGTCCACCGCCCTGGCCTGCAGGTGATCGAGCAGACGCCCGGGCGTGGCGATGATGATATCGACGCCCTGCCGCAAGGCATCGAGCTGAGGCTTGGGGCTCACGCCACCAAAGATCAACACACCGCGTTGCGCCAGATGGGCACCGAGTTCGCGAAACTGCTCAGCCACCTGGGCTGCCAGCTCGCGTGTGGGCACCAGCACCAGGGCGCGCGGCGCGCGTGCGCCGCGCGGGGCGCTCTGTTGCTGCTGCAATTTATGCAGCAGCGGCAGGGCGAAGGCGGCCGTCTTGCCAGTGCCGGTCTGCGCGGCGCCGAGCAGATCGCGGCCCTGCATGACCAGTGGGATGGCGCGCTGCTGGATAGGCGTAGGCGTTTCATAGCCGGCGTCTTTGACGGCGCGCAGCAACAGCGGATCAAGATTAAAAATATCGAACGACACAGAAATACTCCAAAGTGAATTTGCCCGGAGCGCGCTAGCGCTGTCGGTACGGGCAGTAAAACCGTTAAGGCAACACACCGCTTACCGTCGAACGACCCCTGGATTGATCCACAGGCCGACCGGTGCGGTCAGGTTTGCAGGAGGGGCGATTGATCCCGGCGAGGCGGGAGTTCAGAAGAACCTCGGCACGTGGGACCGACGCCCACGTATTCGACAAACTAGCTACGCACTCTACAGGATCTGCCCTGCCAAGGCGAGCACGCATTTCACAGAATGCGATTATCAGCAGAATGCCGCTAGCGGTGCGGTAGCGTGAACTTCGCGCTGGTCTTGGCGCGGACTTCATCGAGCGTGACACCGGGTGCAAGTTCCAACAACTCGAAGGGCGAGTGCCGGTCGGGACGCGCGAACACCGCGAGGTCGGTAATCACCTTGTCGACCACGTTCAGGCCCGTAAGCGGCAGCTCGCAGCGTGGCTTGAACTTGGGGGCGCCATCTTTCGAGGCGTGCTCCATGACCACCACCACGCGCTTGACGCCGGCGACCAGATCCATCGCACCGCCCATACCCTTGACCATCTTGCCGGGGATCATCCAGTTGGCCAGGTCGCCGTTCTCGCCCACTTCCATGGCGCCGAGGATCGCCAGGTCGATGTGTCCGCCGCGGATCATGGCGAAACTGTCGGCCGAGGAAAAATAGGAGGAGAACGGCAGCGCCGTGATGGTCTGCTTGCCGGCGTTGATGAGATCGGGATCTTCCTCGCCTTCATACGGGAAAGGACCCATGCCGAGCATGCCGTTTTCCGACTGCAGCACCACCCGCACGCCGTCAGGAATGAAATTGGCAACCAGGGTCGGAATGCCGATGCCAAGATTGACATAGTAGCCATCGCGCAGTTCGCGTGCGGCGATCATGGCAATGTCATCGCGTGACCAGGCCATCAGAGCGCCGCCGGTCGTTTGCGCACGGTGCGATTCTCGATCGGCTTGCTGTAGCCCGGCCCCTGAATTATGCGCTGGACGAAAATACCGGGCGTGTGAATCAGATCGGGATCGAGCGTGCCGGGCTCCACCAGCTCCTCAACTTCGGCGACGGTGACACGCCCGGCGGTGGCCATCATCGGATTGAAATTGCGCGCGGTGCGCCGATAGACCAGATTGCCTTCGGTATCGCCGCGCCAGGCCTTGACCAGTGACAGGTCGGCGACCAGGCCGGTCTCGAGCACATAGGTGTCGCCGTTGACGACGCGTTGCTCCTTGCCTTCGGCGACCAGCGTGCCGGCGCCGTTGCGCGTATAGAAGCCCCAGATGCCGGCGCCGCCCGCGCGAATGCGTTCGGCCAGCGTGCCCTGCGGGTTGAATTCCAGCTCGAGCTCGCCGGCCAGATACTGCCGCTCAAACTCCTTGTTCTCGCCCACATAGGAAGAAATCATCTTGCGGATCTGACGCGTCTTGAGCAGCGCACCGAGACCATATTGATCGACGCCGGCGTTGTTGGAGACCACCGTCAGATCCCTGACACCGGAGTCGCGCAGCGCCACGATCAGGTGTTCCGCTATGCCGCACAGACCAAAACCTCCGCACATCACCGTCATGCCATCGCGCAGCACACCGCTCAGCGCGGCGCGGGCATCGGCAAATACTTTGTGGCCCTCGGGAGGACTCATGACGGGATGTTCATTGCGCCGGATTATTGCATCCGGCGTGCTGGCAAGCCAGCCAAAGAGCGCGTCGGGCATCGTTGCCCGACGCGCGTGCTGACTAGAATCCGCAGTATCCTGGATTCAGCGCGTCGATGCGCCGCGACTGCGTTGCCGGCACCATCTGGAAGGCAACGGTGACCAGATCGGTCGTGCCTTCATTGCGCACCATATGCACGTGACCGTTGCCAGAATCCACGAATCCGCTGCCGGCCGGATAGGTCTTCGGTGTGCAACTCGGATCATCGCCGTCGTACACGGTCGCGGTGCCAGCGCTCACCAGCACGATGCTCGGGCCAGGATGCGTGTGCCAGCCGCTGTAGCCGCCGGCCAGCACCGTGTTCCTGACGACGTAGACATCGGCCGGCCGTTTGATTTCCACCTCGACTGGCAGCGCCGCGCCCCGCGGCGACTCAAGCTCCAGCTTCTGGAAGTAGCTTCGTGCGAGCAACTCAGTATTGAACTGGAAGGCGGGCGTCGCCCTGGCGGTGCGGGTACTGAGAACCGCGGCCACGCCTACGCAAACCAGCGCTCCCATGACGACTTGCCAAGTGACACTCTTTGATTTAGCTGACATTTTGAACTCCTACAGCGCATGCCCTGAAGGTCTACGCTTCCTGTGTTGTTGTGTAACAGTGCTTCCGGGCAAACCGGGTGCCCGCGAGTGAAACTGCATGCAGGAGTTCTCCATGTCTTTGCCAAGATACTGAAACTTCCTTAAATTGTCGGAAATGCTCCCCAATTCGGAACGCCAGCCGGCGGCAGTCTACGAGTTCGGAAATTTCCGCCTCGATGCGGAGCGGCAATTACTGTTCGCGAATGATGCAGCGCAGCCGCTGGATATCACTCCCAAGACCGTAGAGCTGCTGGCGTTCCTGGTGCGCCGGTCAGGCGAGCTGGTCACGAAGGACCAGTTGTTTGCCGCGCTCTGGCCTGGGCTGGTAGTCGAGGAGAACAACCTCAACCAGGCGGTATCGACGTTGCGACGCGTACTGGGTGAGAAGCCCGGTGAGAACCGCTATCTGCTGACCGTGCACGGACGGGGTTATCGGTTCGTCGCCGCCGTAAGAAGCGTGGCGGTCGCCGATACGACGCTCGCTCTCGCCGCCAGCGCTGCCACCGCGCCGGCCGAGCCCGCGCGGCCACGCCTGTGGCGACGGCGCTCGGCACTGGTTCTGGCGGGACTCGCCGCGTTGGCCCTGACCCTGGGTGCGCTCTTTTGGCGCCAGGTGCCGCGCGACTTGCCGCCCACTCCGGTAGCGGGCGGCGCCATTGAAGCCGAGCACAAGACCGTTGCCGTGCTGCCATTTGATGCCCTGGGCCCAGGCGCAGACGACGCCTATCTGGCGCCCGGCATCACCGAAAGCATCCGGCACAAACTGGCAAGTATCGCGGGGCTGACCGTCATTGCCGGAAGCTCCTCGGCGATATTTCACAGTCGCGGCGAGGATATCGTCAGCATCGGCCGTCAGCTGCACGCGCGTTACCTGGTTACCGGCAGCGTGCAAAGCGTCGCCTCCAGGCTGCGCGTTAATGCGCGGCTACTCGATACTTCCAGCCGAGTCCAGGTGTGGTCGCTGGAATTCGACCGCGGAATCGACGATGTGTTTGCACTTGAAGACGAAGTGGCCGCCGGCATCGCAGGCAAGCTGGAGCCGGGCGCCGTGCTGACATCGCAACCCTATGCGCACTTCGGTACCGAGGCCTATCTTGCATTTCTACAGGGCAATGCCCTGCTCGCGACCCGCAAGCTCGGCGACAACGCGGCTGCCGAAGCCCAATACCTGCGCGCGATCAGATCCGCGCACGATTTCGCCGCGGCCTATACCGGGCTCGCCAACGTCTATCTCCAGGATTCGGAACTGCGGACTCACTGGATCAGTACTGAGGCGGCGCGGCGCGCCGAACCACTCCTTGATAAAGCGCTGAAACTCGACCACCAGCTCGGTGAGGCCTACGTCTTGCGCGCCCAGCTGCGCGACGCGCGCGGCGATCAGGTCGGCGCCGAGGCAGACTACCGCAAGGGTCTGGCACTCAACCCGAGTTACGGCCTTGGCTATCAGAAGTACGCGGAAATGCTCGAAGGCCGCGGACGCAACTCCGAAATGCGGGCCGAGCTCGAAAAGGCCATTCAGGTCGACCCGATGGCGGCGCGCAACTACTACGATCTGGGTCGCATGTTGCTGTCCTCCGGCACGACTGAGGATTCGGGTCCTCGCGCTGAGTCCCTGTTTTTGAAGGCGCTTGAGGTGGACCCGAATTACTATCCGGCGCTGACGCGACTGGCGACGCTGCACTGGTACACGGGGCGGGAAGCCGAGGCCGTACAGCTCGGTGAACGCGCCATCGCCATCGAGCCGCGGGCGCGATGGGCGCGATGGCTGCTCGCCAATTACTACCTTGAGCTGCGCGATCGGGTCGGCGCGCAAAGCGTGCTCACTGAGCAACCAACGCCGGTGCTGCCGGTGCAGCGGGCGCTGCTGTGCATCTACGACGGGCGCATCGAACCGGCACTCAATACGCTGCGCCGACCCGTGAGAGAAGATGACAACGAATCACCGGACGCAGATGTTTACGCCCTCGCCATGCGCGATTCCGCATTGGCCGCCCGGCAGCTGGCGCGGGGTCGCAGTGAGCTCCTCAAGCTGCGTCCCGATCAGGACTGGCCGCCGGAGAAAGACCCCATGCGCCTGGCGCTGTTGGCGCAATTGGCCGGTGCACTCGGTGACCGGGCGGATGCCGCGCGGCGAGCGAATGCTGTGATCGAAGTGACGCGTCAATACCCATCGTATTGGTTTGCCTATCCCAGGGCGGTGGCCTTCGCGGTGTTGGGACGGCCGGACGATGCCATCGCAGCGCTGCAGGAAGGGGGTACACATCGAGTCGGCATCCGCTGGTGGTATGTGCTCGAGCGTGAAACGGCGTTCAGCCCTCTGCGCAACGACGCGCGCTACCGGAAGCTGTTGCGCGACGAGACGGAACACCTGCGCGCTGAACGCACCAAGGTCGACGCGCTGCGCGCCCACGGAGAGCTGCCAACACGCAGCGAGAATCCGGGGCCAGAGCCCGGCTGCGGTTGACGGGCGGGAAGTGACGGTATCAAGGGGAAGACGCGGGGACAATGCCTGCGGCCTGCTGGCAGGCCAGCTCGCCGCTCCTGCCGGGCACCGTGGCAGATACGACTTCACAAGCCGGAAGCTGGTCGCGATCGAGCGAGGCGCATAAGGTCGCCATCGACACCAGTTCATGCCCCTGTGCGACCCAGCCGTCGAGCAGGCGGCGCATCACCGGCAGCAGCTTCATGCCCTCGAGCTCGGCGTGCAGCGTAAACACCTGCGATCCGCCAGCGCCGCCGCGGGTGCGCTCGAGCAAAGCCTCGTGGACGTTGTCGGCATTCAAACCATTGAGGCCGATGAGTTCATCGAGCGTCGGCAAAGTGGTCGGCAGCTGCGGCACCCGGCTGCGCCGTCCGTCGATGAGCGGCACGAACGGATGGGTGCCACGCGTATCGGAGGCGTAATCGCAGGCCAGTTGCTCTTCGAGCCTGAGTGCGGCCGCGTTCATCTGCCAGCCTGCGGCCCCGTGCACACGTGCCGCAACGCCAAAAATCTCGGCGAAGCGCTCGAACGCCAGGCGCATCTGGCGCTCGGTCCAGGCGGCATCGCGCCTGGCGACGAAATCATGCCAGGCGACGTGATCGTAGCAGTGCACGCCAACCTCGAAGCCGGCATCGCGCACTTGCCGCATCTGCGGCGCGGCGCGCTGGCCGATATCCGGGCCTGGCAGCAGCGTGCCGTAGAGCAGCGTGCGCAGGCCATAATGCTCGAGCACTGAGGTGCGCGACACCTTGCTGAGAAAACCCGGGCGGAACGCCCGGCGCAGCGCGCGACCGGTGTGATCCGGGCCGACGCTGAACAGAAAGGTGGCGCCGGCGCCGGCCAGCTGCAGCAGGCGCATCAGCGCCGGCACGCCCTCGCGGGTTCCGCGCAGCGTATCGACATCAATCTTGAGGGCGAGCAGCACCGGCAGCCATACTAGTCAATCAGATGCGCAGCCTGCGCGATCTGGCCGCGATAGGCCTCGAAGATCTCCTTGAGCGCATCGCGCATCGCCACCTTCGGCGCCCAGCCAAGTTCACTGCAGGTATTGGCGATCTTCGGGACGCGATTGGAGACATCCTGGTAACCCTTGCCGTAATACTCGCCGGCCGTGGTCTCGAGCAGTTTGACCTTCCTGGCATTGTCGCGATATTCGGGATAGTCGACCGCCAGGGCGAGCATCTGCTCGGCCAGCTCGCGCACCGAGAGATTGTTGACCGGGTTGCCGATATTGAAGATCTTGCGGGAGGCGCACCCGTCTTTGTTGGCGATGATGCGCATCAGCGCATCGATGCCGTCGCTGATCGCCGTGAAGCAGCGCTTCTGTGCGCCACCATCCACCAGCTTGATCGGCTCGCCACGGACGATGTGGCCGAGAAACTGTGTGATGACGCGCGAGCTGCCTTCCTTGGCGGAATGAATGTTGTCGAGCCCTGCGCCGATCCAGTTGAACGGGCGAAACAGGGTGTAGTCGAGCTTGCCCTCAGAGCCGTAGGCATAGATCACCCGATCGAGCAGCTGTTTTGAGCAGGCGTAGATCCAGCGCTGCTTCTCGATCGGACCGTAGATCAGCTCCGAGCTGCCCGGGTCGAATTCGCCGTCGCGGCACATGCCGTAGACCTCGGAGGTTGACGGGAACAGCACCCGCTTGCGGTAGCGCACGCATTGGCGAACGATCGGCAGGTTGGCTTCGAAATCCAGCTCGAACACCCGCAGCGGCTCCTGCACATAGGTGGCCGGAGTTGCGATCGCCACCAGCGGCAGCACCACGTCACACTTGCGAATGTGATATTCGATCCATTCCTTGTTGATCGTGATATCGCCTTCGAAGAATTTCATGCGTGGATTAGCGAGCAGCGGCTCGATGCGCTCGGCATTCATGTCCATTCCGAACACGCTCCAGTCGGTATCCTTGAGGATGCGCGCCGAGAGGTGATGGCCGATGAAGCCATTGACACCGAGGATCAGAACTTTTGTAGTCATGATTGAAACCCGCCAATTCTTCTGAAATTCTTGCCGCGCCTGTTATTGCTGGCCGTTCGTCAGCGGCAGGGTCTGATCGCCAAAGCGCACCCGAAACATCCTGGCATCGTGCACCGTACCGTCCAGTTCGAACTCCAGCAATCGCAGTACGCCGTCCGCGCACTGTGCCTGAACTTCGTCATCGCGCCAGCACAATAGCGGCAGCGCGCTACCCTCTGCCACTGCAGTCGGGGTCACTGCAGCCCGGCGCGCGACGCCGGCATCCGGCGCACATAGCGTGCGCAGCACCCGCAGCCGCATCCCCCCAGCCAGCGCGTAGGCGCCGGGGAAAGGCGGCGCCACCGCGCGCACCAGATTGTGCACGGCGCGCACCCCCAAGCGCCAGTCTATCGCACCGTCGGCGGCGCTCCGGCCACCGAAATAGCTGCCGGCCGCCAGATTCTGCTCACGCAGCACGGCGCTGCCGGCGACCAGGGCAGGCAGTGCGCGCTGCAGGGTCAATTCCGCGGCCACACACACCTTGCGGAACACTTCGCCGGCGGTATCGTCGGGCAGGATGGGCACCGCCTGGGCATCGACAATGGCGCCAGCGTCCGGTTTGACAGTCATGGCATGCAGGGTCGCTCCGGTTTCAGTCTCGCCATTCAGGACCGCCCAGTTGACCGGCACCCGACCGCGATACTTTGGCAGCAGCGAGCCATGCATGTTGAAGGCACCGCGCGGCGCGACCGCCAGCAACTCGGCACCGAGCATATGGCGGTAGTAAAAAGAGAACAGAAAATCAGGGCGCGCAGCGCGCAGCTGCTGCAGAAACTCCGGCGAGTTCGGATCTTCCGGCGTGGCCACATTGAGCCTATGCCAGCGGGCATGCTGCGCTACGCTGGCAAACCAGATCTGCTCGGCCGGGTTGTCCCGGTGGGTAACCACGAGCGGCACGTCGATACCCTGCCCGAGCAGCACCCGCAGGCAACGCACTCCCACATCGTGATAGGCGAAAACAACCGCGCGCGTCACAATGGCTCGGCAGGATCCGGCATTCGCTCGAGCACCGCACCGACAATATAACGTGGTCGCCGGCGCACCTCTTCATAGATGCGGCCGATGTATTCACCCAGCAGGCCGAGTCCGAACAGCGCAATGCCAATCAGCAGAAAGGCAATGGCGAATAGCGTGAACAGGCCCTGCTCGGCCGCATTGGCGCCATACACCAGGCGGCGAATGATCAGGCCAATGCCAAACATCACTGACAGCAGCGACACCACGGTACCCAGGGCCGAAAAGATCTGCATCGGCACGGTGGAAAAGCCGGTCATCAGATCGAAATTCAGCTTGATCAGCTGCCACACGGAATATTTCGACTCGCCGGCACTGCGTTCTTCGTGACGCACCGGAATCTCGATCGGCCGCCCGGCAAAGGTGTAGGCGAGCGCTGGCACGAAGGTGTTGTTCTCGGAACACTGATTGATGGCATCGACGATAGTGCGGGCGTAGCCGCGAAACATGCAGCCATGATCGGTAATGCGGATGTGCGTGGTGCGCTCGCGCAGCGCATTGATGAAGCGCGAGGCCCAGCGACGCCAGGCGTAGTCCTGGCGTTGTTGACGAATCGTGCCGACATAGTCGTAGCCGGCATCGAGCTCGGCCACCAGGCGGCCAATTTCCTCTGGCGGGTTCTGCAGGTCGGCATCGAGGGTGATCAGGTACCTGCCGCGCGCGTACGCAAAGCCCGCCATGATCGCGCGGTGCTGCCCGAAGTTGGCAGCGAACAGCACCACGCGCGTGACCTCGCTGCGTCGTTCAAATTGCGCACGCAGCACTGCCGCCGAGCCATCGCGACTGCCATCGTTGACGAAAATAATTTCGTAGCTGCGCTGCAGTGAATCGAGGGCCGGGTAGAGGCGCGCGAACAGCGCCGGCAGGCTGGCTTCCTCGTTATAGACCGGAATGACCACCGAGATTTCCGGCGTCGGCGCCCGCAGCGCCCTTGCCGTTGCACTGACCACGGCACTCATGCGCTCACCCGTTGCGCACTGGCGCCGGCCAGCGCCGGGCCGAGTGCCGCGCAAACGCGCTCGACATCGCCATCCTGCATGGCCGGAAACAACGGCAGGCTCACCGTGCAGCGGCCGATGCGTTCGGCGTGCGGGAAATCGCCGGGCCGGCAGCCCAGCTGCCGGAACAGTGTAAACAGATGGATGGCGGGGTAATGCACGCCGACGCCGATGCCTGCTTCACGCATGCGCTTGATGAAAACCTCGCGCGCCGCCCACTCCGGCAGCAGCACCTGGAACATGTGCCAGTTGCTGTTTTCAAAATCAGCCAGTGGCAGATCCAGACCAAGGGTGCGATCGATGAGCTCGAAGTAGCGGCGCGCCAGCACGCGGCGGCGCGCGTTGAATGACTGCAGCAGCGGCAGCTGGCCGAGGCCGATGCAGGCAGCCACATCGGTGAGATTGTGCTTGCCGCCTGCAAGGGTGACGTCCATGCCTTCCCAGCTGTCACCGCGCCGTTCGACGCCCTGCAGGCGCCACAATTCGCAGCGCCGCGCCTCATCCAGGTCGTTGAGCACCAGGCACCCGCCTTCGCTGCTGGTGATGTTCTTGTTGGCGTGAAAACTGATCGACACCAGATCGCCGAAGCTGCCGATCATGCGCCCGCGCCAGTGGGCGCCCATCGACTGGGCGGCATCCTCGATCACGCGCAGCCGATGGCTGCCGGCGATCTCGTAGAGCCGGTCGCGATCGACCGGCAGCCCGGCCAGATCGACCGGCAACAGTGCGCGCGTGCGCGGCGTGATGGCTGCGGCGATGCGCTCCAGATCGATGTTGCGCGTGTGCGGATCGCAATCGACAAACACCGGCCGTGCGCCGGCACGCAGCACCACGTTCGCCGTGGCCACCCACGACAGCGGCGTGGTGATTACTTCGTCGCCAGGCTGCACGCCAGCCAGCGAGAGGGCTATTTCCATCGCGCCGGTCGCCGAACTCATGACGCGCACCGGCCGACCGCCGCACAGCACCGAGAGCTGCGCCTCAAATTCCCGGACCTTGGGGCCGCTGGTGATCCAGCCGGAACGCAGCACCTCGCCGACCGCAGCAATGGTGGCCTCATCGATCGAGGGGCGTGTAAAGGGCAGGAAAGTATTGCTCACGGTGAAAACCTTTGACGTTACCGGACTAGGCCGGGCTGGCGCTGCGCGCCACCAGCCAGACGCCAACCAGAATGATGCCGATGCCGGCGATGCGGGCTGCGCTCAGGTTTTCACCAAACAGCCACCAGGCGGCAAGCGCATTGACCACGTAGCCCACCGACAGCATCGGATAGGCCACGCTGACCTCGACCCGCGCCAACGCCAGTATCCACACCACGACACTGACGCCGTAGCAGAACAGACCAGCGATGATCGGCGGATTGAGCACCAGCCGCCCGGCGATGGCCGCCGCATTGCCGAGGCGCAGCTCGACGTCCGCCAGCGAGCCGGCGCCAGCCTTGAGCAGCAGTTGCGCGATGGCATTGAGCAACACGCCCGTGAGCACCAGCGCCAACTGTGAACCCTTCATGGTTTGACCACCGCTACCAGGGAAGGCGCAGTGTATATCACGCGCATCGGCAGGCCCATCTGCAGCAGTCGCGCATAGGAAGTGCTGCGCACCACGGCCACAGCACTGGCCTCGCGCCGCCAGCGATCGGCGAACAGGCCCAGATCGGCGAGCCAGCGCCCGGGCTCCTGTTGCAGGCCGAAATCGAGCTCGCCGCGATAGCCGACCAGCGTGCAGGTGCGGCGCAGGTAAAACGGAATCGACTGCTCGTAGTCATCGACACAATAGAAAGCCGTACTGGCGAGCAGCTCCGGCCGCACCGCGGCGATCAGGCGTGTCAATTCGCGCTGGCGCGGCAACTGACCCGCCGCGGGCGGCAATACACCCAGCAGCACCACGGTACTGAAGGCCGCGACCGCCACGCCGGTGAGTGAACCGCGCCGCACTGCCAGCCAGGCGGCGAGCGCGCACAACAACGCGGCAATGAAGAAGCCGGTGGCTATCTGTGGTGCAGCCGGGCTGTCGTTGATCTCCAGCCGCGTCGCCCAGCCCGGTGATCGCCACAGCACCAGCACCAGTAGCCCCAGCGCCAGCCATGAGGCGGCCGCGACCAGCAATAGGCGCCGCAGGCGCGCTGCCGGGAGTTCATGAATGCAGCGCCCGGCCAGCAGCGCCAGCGCCGGAAAGATCGGCAGAATGTAGGGAATGAGTTTCGACTGCGAGACGCTGAAGAACAGGAAGGAGAACACTACCCACAACACCAGCATCCAGGTCGCGGCTTCACCGGCACGGCAGGCGCGCCAGCTGCGCGCGATCATGGCGGGCAGCAACGCCGTCCAGGGCATGAAACCCACCAGCAGCACCGGTACGAAGAACCAGTCAGGCTCGTAACGCGCGTGCACGCGGGTCAGAAAACGTTCGAAGTGCTCGTGGATGAAAAAGAAACGGGCAAATTCAGGATTGCGCTGCGCGACCAGCAGCACCCAGGGCGCGCCGATCAGCAGCAACGCGCCGACTGTCCACCACGGGCGCGCGCGCAGCAGCAGGCGCCAGTCACGCCGCAGCAACAGATAGAGCGCGGCCACGGCGCCCGGAATGAGAATGCCGACCAGGCCTTTGGAGAGGAACGCCAGAGCAGTGCCCAGGGCCAGCAGCACGGCCCCGCCGCGTTCGAGCCGGGTGCCGGCTGCAGGCGTGGCGACCAGCAACAGCAACCCGACCAGGGCCAGCTCGAGCGCTATGGTGAGCCCCATATCGAGCGTCGACATCCTCGCGAGCCCGAGATACAGCAGCGCCCCGCCCTGCACCAGGGCCGCCGTGGCACCCACCATGGCCCCATAGATACGCGTGCCGATCCAGGCCGTGAGCAGCAGGCCGAGAAAGCCGGTCAGCGCCACCCACAGACGCGCGGTCCATTCGTGCTCACCGAATGCCGCAAAGGCGGCGGCCGTCGCCCAGTAATGCAGTGGCGGCTTTTCGAAATACTTGATGGCATTGAGCCGTGGCGTGACCCAATCGCCGCTGGCGACCATTTCGCGCGGAATCTCCGCGTAGCGGCCCTCATCGGGATTGAACAGCCGATAGCTGCCGAGTGGCGCGAACCACAGCAGCAGCACGCCGACGACGGTGGCGACCATGAGTCTTTGCGACATCGCGCCATCTTAACAGCGGACGCCGCCTCAGGCAGCCGGCGCAAAACTCTCCGCGCGCGCCAGCTTCCAGGCGTTGGCGTAGAAGCGGTGCGCCGTACCGCTCAATAGCTCGTCGGGCTCCAGGAATGTGTGCACCTCGGAAAACTGCTGCACCCGGGTCTGGCTGATACGCCGCACCAGGTGCGCCGGGCGCAGCTGCGAGGGATGATCGAGCCCCGCCGCCGCCAGGATCTGCGCCAGTGCTGCCACCGTGTTGTGGTGAAAATTGCGCACCCGCTGCGCCTTGTCGTCCACCACCAGGGCGCGCTGGCGCAGCGGATCCTGGGTGGCAACGCCGGTCGGGCAGCGATTGGTGTTGCAGCTCTGCGATTGAATGCAACCGATCGCAAACATGAAGGCGCGCGCCGAGTTGGCCCAGTCGGCGCCCAGGGCCAGCACACAGGCGATGTCGAAGCCACTGATAATCTTGCCGCTGGCCGCCAGGCGCACGCGCGGGCGCAGATTGGTGCCGACCAGCACGTTGTGCACGAACAGCAGGCCTTCACGCATCGGCATGCCGATGTGATTGGTGAATTCAACCGGCGCGGCGCCGGTGCCGCCTTCCTTGCCGTCGACGACAATGAAATCGGGAGTGATGCCGGTACGTGCCATCGCCTTGACGATGCCCATGAATTCCCAGGCGTGGCCGATGCACAATTTGAAGCCCACCGGTTTGCCACCCGAGCGTTCGCGCAGCAATGCCAGAAATTCCAGCAGCGCTATGGGTGAGTCGAAGGCGCTGTGGCGCGCTGGCGAGACGCAATCCACTCCTGCGGGTACACCGCGGGTGGCGGCAATTTCCGCCGTCACCTTGGCGCCGGGCAGAATGCCGCCGTGCCCGGGCTTGGCACCCTGGCTGAGCTTAAGTTCCACCATCCTGACCTGCGGATTGGCGGCCTGATCGGCGAAACGCTCGGCGTCAAAACGACCCTGTGCGTCACGACAGCCAAAATAACCGCTGCCTATTTCCCAGATCAGATCGCCGCCGGGTTCGCGGTGGTAGGGACTGATGCTGCCCTCCCCGGTGTCGTGCGCAAAGCCGCCAAGCCTGGCACCACGGTTGAGGGCGCGAATGGCGTTGGCGCTCATGG
>JBAVRE010000376.1:0-4063 GCA_049694695.1 Steroidobacteraceae bacterium
ATCACCGCTCTTACGCTGGGCCAGAAGCCCAATGAACCGTTTTCCGCCTATGCCACACCCCGCGCCGGGGCGGCTGGCGACGCGGCGCCCGGCGCGAGTGCCGTACTATTGATGCTCGACCCCTATACGGGCGAAGTGCTCAGACGTGAGCGGTACTCGGATGCCATCTGGCCAATCTCTCGGCACAACATCATGCCGCTGGTAAACCAGCTCCACTACCAGCTAGCCATTCCGGGAACGGTGGGCTTGTACCTGTTCGGGATCGTTGCATTGGTCTGGACGATTGACTGCTTCGTCGGCGCCTACCTGACATTTCCAATCCGCAGGCGTCATCGCGCGCAGTCTGTAGGCCACCCGATTGCCCCTGCGCGCCGGTCCTGGTGGTTGCGGTGGAAACCGGCCTGGTTGATCAAGCGGGGCGCGTCCGCTTACCGCGTCAATTTCGACTTGCACCGCGCCGGTGGTCTTTGGCTCTGGCTCATGTTGCTGGTACTGGCGTGGACGGGAGTTGGATTCAATCTCAATGACCAGGTTTACGTGCCGGTGATGAGAGCCGTCATCGGCCTGCACGATGCGTACAGCGACCTGCCCACACTCAGCACGCCCCGCGCGGAGCCCGGGTTAAGCTGGCGCCAGGCGCACCTCTTAGGCCGGCAGCTCATGGCCCAGGAGGCGACGATGCGCGGGTTCCAGGTGCAGCGTGAAGGGGCGCTGCAATATATCGCGGAGAAGGGCGTGTTTCTCTACTCGGTTCGCACCAACCGGGACCTGGGCTCCGAGGATGCAGCAAGCTACGTGCTGGTGGACGCTGGCGATGGAGCATTCAAGGGCATCTATCTGCCTACCGGCCAGACCATCGGTGGGACAGTCAACAGCTGGCTGTTCGCCCTGCACATGGCGCAAGTAGGGGGCCTGCCGTTCAGGCTATTTGTCTCGGCAATGGGATTGGTCGTCGCAATGCTTTCGATCACGGGTGTCTATATTTGGCTTCAGAAGAAGCGTGCGGGGCAATGGTCGCGTAGGCGCACGACTTCCCCATGATGTGGACGCGAGATCGCGGTTGCTGGTAGGCTCGAAACGATGCGAGCTTTGGTTGGAGCGCATTGAAGATAGTGAGCCGAAAGATGGAGCTGCGCGTCGCCTTGATGTTGGCGATGGCTCTGCTGTGCGCGCAGTGGGCGGCTCAGGCTCACGCCTATTCGCACCTTTCTTCACCGGCTGTTGCTACACATCAGCTGGATCTGAAAGGTAAGCTCTGTTCGGACTGCCTCTCTTTCGCGCCGCTTCTTTCCACGGCGACAGGTTCTTCGTTTCCATCTGTGCCTGCTCCGCAGGGCATCGATCCTGCGCCCGTCAGCGTCTCCTACTCGCTCATCGGCCGGGATTTCCCGGCTGCGTTTCGCTCGCGCGCACCTCCGTTCTCCCGTTAGGCCTTTGACTGTGCCAGATCGCCGGAACGGCGATCTGGCCCCCATTGCCTGATGAGGAGTTCTTTCCATGTCAACTTTCAATGTGATGTCGGCGTCGCGAGCGCTGACTGTTGCTTCCATTCTGTGCCTTCCCGCCCTTTGCGAAGCGGAGGCGCTGGCTGAAGCAGGAACCAGTACAGCCACCGCTGACTCGGCCCAGATAGACGAAGTGGTGGTGTCGGCCCGGCGCCTGAACGAAGCGCGTGAGGGCATCGAGTCCAAGACTGGGGCCTCGACTTACTTGATCAATTCGGCGGCGATCGCCGCTGCTCCGGGTGGCGACAACACGCTGCTGAACCAGGTCATCCTGCAGGCGCCCGATGTGGTGCAGGACTCCTTCGGGCAGTTTCATGTGCGCGGGGATCACAACGACCTGCAGTACCGGCTCAACGGCATCATCCTGCCGGAAGGCATCAGCGTGTTCGGGCAGTCCCTGAGCCCGCGGCTGATTTCATCGCTGAAGCTGATAACCGGTGCGTTGCCATCTGAATACGGGCTGCGCACCGCCGGCATCATCGACATTAGCACGAAGAGCGGCACGCTCGAGCCGGGTGGAGCGGTATCGCTATACGGCGGCAGTCACGGCACGTTCCAGCCCAGCGTCGAGTACGGCGGGTCTTCGGGCAATCTGAACTACTTCGTATCGGGCGACGTGCTCAGAAGCAGCCTCGGCATCGAATCGCCGGATGGAAGCTCGAACCCGCAGCACGACCATACGACTCAGTACCACGGGTTCGGGTATTTCGAGGACATCCTTGATTCCGCCAATCGGCTGTCGCTGATCGTCGGCACCTCGACGGGCACGTTCCAGATTCCAAACCGCGGCGGACTGCTGCCCGACCTCGGCCTCACCGTCAACGGGCAGACGGATTATCCGAGTGCCTTGCTGGACGAGAATCAGAAGGAAGTGACGCACTACGCCGTAGTGAGCTGGCAGCATGCGACGGGTGTTATCGACTGGCAGTCTTCGGTCACCGGACGGTATTCGAGCCTCAGCTTCACTCCAGACGTTCTCAGCGACCTATTGTTCAATGGTATTGCGCAAGATGCGTACAAGCGAGATGTGGCCTTTGCCTGGCAGACCGATCTGTCTGCGAAACTCAATGAGTCTCACACCTTGCGCTTGGGGTGGTTCCTGCAGCACGACAAGGCGACTACAGTCAGCACCTCGCAAGTGCTGTCGGTCGACGGTACCGGTGCGCAGACCAGCGATGTGCCGCTGTCCATAGCGGACAACGGTTCGCAGACGCAATGGCTCGAGAGCCTGTACCTGCAGGACGAGTGGCAGCCTGTGGCGGCGTTGACCATTAACTACGGCGTGCGCCTCGATCACCTTGCGGCCTACACGACGGCGGGCCAGCTCAGCCCCAGGCTCAACGCTGTCTGGAAGCCTGCTTCCGGCACGACAATCCATGCGGGCTACTCGCGCTATTTCACGCCGCCGCCCTTTGAGCTGGTCGGCAGCGAAACGATCACGAAGTTCCTGGATACCACAGCAGCGCCTAGCGTGACTCAGAGCGATGCGCCGCTGGCCGAGCGATCCGATTACTATGACGTGGGCGCGGAACAGAAGCTCGGTGACGCCGTCACGGTCGGGGTCGATACCTACTATCGGCAGTCAACCCACCTGATCGATGAGGGGCAGTTTGGGGCGCCGATTATCCTGACGCCCTTTAACTACCAGTCCGGGCGCATCAAGGGCATCGAGTTCACGTTCAACTACAGCGCCCATGGACTCACGGCCTACGGGAACTTCGCGGTCCAGAGCGCGCGAGGCAGGGGCATCGAGACGGCCCAGTTCAACTTCGCGCAGGAGGACTTGGACTACATCGCCGGCCACTACATCCATCTTGACCATGAACAGCGGATTACCGCTTCCGGCGGTGTCTCCTATGCTTGGGGCCACATGCGCGTCAGTGCGGACATGCTCTTGGGTACGGGGCTGCGCGCGGATCTGACACTCCCAGATGGCAGCAGCATTCCCAATGGCGCCAACCTGCCGACCTATACGCAGGTCAACGTGGGCGCCAGCCACGTGTTCCACCTGGGCGATGCCGGGACGCTGACGGTGCGCCTGGACGTCATCAACGTGGCGGATAAGGAGTATGAGATCCGCGACGGAACCGGCGTGGGCGTTGGCGCACCGCAGTATGGTCCGCGCCGCGGAGTTTTCCTGGGGCTCTCGAAGTCGCTGTGAGCCGGCACCGCTGACCTATCCCGGGTGCGCGTACTGTCCCGCCGCTGCTGCCCACGGAGGGCGCGGGGTTCGGCGCGCTCGGAGCACCCACGGCGTCATCCCGGCCGGGGAGTACCCCTCGTCTGCCAGAGGTGCTGAGCGTGGATTGGGAGGCTTGCAAGGAGCTGCCAAACTGGGTCTAATGCGCGCCGAACAGCGGGCTTTGGCGGTTGCCGCGGATGCGGTCCAGCGTCGAATTTCCGTTGGTACTTCTGATGGTTCATTTAGTCGGCGGCAAGAAATAGCCGTTGAAAATCAGTTACTTGGCGGCGGATGTGGATCCCTCTCTCTCCGCCAAATTTCTCCTTAAATATCAATATGTTACGAGCATTCACGCTGAGATTCCGGTGATTTTCGA
>JBAVRE010000377.1:0-1955 GCA_049694695.1 Steroidobacteraceae bacterium
CGCTGGCGGCCGTGGCCGTCGCGAGCCTCATCACCTTCAATCCGTGGCGTGGTCACGTTACCGACAGAGCGCCAGTTGCCAGGGTCGCGGCCGCCGACACCCTGGCTCCTGATCTGAAGTCGGTTGCGGTGCTGCCGTTCGAAAACCTGAGCGGTCGGGCCGAGGACGCCTACCTCGCCGATGGTCTGCAGGAGGAGATCCTGAATGCGCTGGCGCGATTGCGCGACCTCAAGGTGATCTCGCGTACTTCGGTGATGGAATACCGCGGCAGGACGCACAATGTCCGCGAGATCAGCCAGCGATTGGGTGTACGCGCGATCCTCGAAGGCTCGATCCGGCGCGACGGCAATACCCTGCGCCTCACCGTGCAGCTGATCGACGCGCGCGATGACCATCACTTACTTGCCGCGAACTATGATCGCGACCTGGCGCATGTGCTCAACCTGCAAAGCGCCGTGGCGCGGCAGGTCGCCGAGGCGCTCGCCGCCACGCTGAGCGCATATGAGAGGGGCGAACTGGATCGCGTCGGCACCAACAGCGGCGACGCCTACAACCGCTACCTGCGGGCGGTCGCGCTGTACCGCCGGCCGGTGCCTGACGATGAGCTGGGTCTGGTGGAGCCCAAACGCCTGCTCGAGGAGGCGTTGCGCTTCGATCCGGACTACGCCGATGCGCTCGCGCTGCTGTCACAGGCTGATACCTGGAAGTATTTCTACGGTACTCGTCCGGCGGATGGCGTCGCGGCCAGGCAGGCTTTCGAGCGGGCGCTGGCAATCGATCCGCAGCTGCCCGAGGCGCAGCTGGCGCGCGGTTTGTATGCCATGTACGTCACCGCGGACCTGGACCAGGCGCTGGCCGATCTCACCGCCGTGGTGCGCTTGCGGCCAAATGCTGCTGGAGCCCACTCGGTCCTGGGTCTGGCGCTGCGACGCCGCGGCCGCATGACCGAGTCACTGGCGCATGCGGTGCGCGCCTGGGACCTTGACCCTCTGAACCACGCCTACGACGGGCCACCCATTACGACCTTGCTGGGTCTGAGGCGTTACCCCGAAGCCATTGAACAGACGACTCTTTATTCGAAACGCTTTCCGAGTAGTCCCGACGGGTATCTGGCGCGCGCGCATCTTGAGAGCTACCTGCAGCACAACATCGAGCCGCTGCGCGCAGCGTTGCGCGAACACGGCAACCTGCTCAACCCGCCCTCCCTCAAGGTGATCGAAGCCGAGATCGCGGCGGGGGAAGGGCGCTACCTGGACGCGGTGCAACTGTGGAAAGCGGTTCCGCCCTGGAGTTCCACAGCTCCCGTGGATATCGGCGAGCGGAATGGGTTTCTGTACCTGGCGGCCGGTGATCCTGAGCGCGCGCAGCAGAGCTTTCGCGCCGCCGAGCACGCCGCGCGCGCAATGTCGCTGAGCCAGCCGCTGAGCGGAACAACTCTGGCGCAGCTCGCCCTGGTGCAGTCGATGTTGGGCGAGCATGCGGCTGCGCTCGAGAGCATCGACCTGGCGCGAAAGCAAAGCCCTGAGGCTCGCGATGCGATCAATGGCCCAAGCCTGTCGTTCACGCGCAGCGTCATCCTGGTGCGCGCCGGGCGCAGCGCTGAAGGTTACGCGGAAGTTGCGCGCTTATTGCGAGTGCCATTCGGTGCGCCCACAGACGTCATCGATGTCCCGGATCCGCTGCGGCTGCTGCTCAAGGATGATCCTCACTACGACGAATTGATCAACCACCCGCCAAGACTGTGAGTGCGCTGGCACGGTCGTCTGGAAGTCAAGCAGAGGGGCATCTGGGTTGAATGACTGCGCGATAAGGGATACTGGCAACCTATGATGCGTACCCTGGTCCTGTGCAGTCATGCCGGGTGAGTCCATCTGGTCAGCGCTGCTGCGTCTGGCGCGGCCGTACCGGCGTCAGTTCGCACTGATTGCCGCGCTGGCGCTGCTGACGACGGCTGC
>JBAVRE010000378.1:0-6267 GCA_049694695.1 Steroidobacteraceae bacterium
GACGGCGGAAATCGCTGGGCTCCCTTATTCGACAAGCAATCTGCGACCGCAATCGGCGCGCTTGCCGTTGCACCCTCCGAGCCCAGCACGGTGTGGGCCGGTACGGGCGAGGCCTGGGTGATTCGCGACGGCGATGTGATGGGCAACGGCATCTACAAGTCGATCGATGCGGGCAAGACCTGGACCAACATGGGCTTGCCGGAATCGGGTCGCATCGGGCGGATCGTCATCCACCCAACGAATCCGGACATTGTGTTTGCCTGCGTATTGGGACGGGTGACGGGGCCGCAGCAGGAACGCGGTGTCTTCCGTACGACTGATGGCGGCCAGCATTGGGAGCGCGTGCTGTTCGCGGGAGAAAATACCGGCTGCTCCGGATTATCCATGGACGCGCACAATCCACGCACCCTGATTGCCGGTATGTGGCAGGTGGAAATGCATACCTGGGGCGAACTGAGCGGCGGTCCCGGCAGTGGCATCTATATTTCACACGATGGCGGAACCAGGTGGACGCGCCTCGAGGAACACGGCCTGCCGCATCCCTCGGTGGGCAAGATCGACGTCGCCATCGCTCCGACCAATTCAAATCGCATCTACGCACTGATACAGACCAGCGATCAGGGCTCGGTGTGGCGCTCCGACGATGCGGGCGAGCACTGGAGAACCGTCAATTACCAGCGCGCCCTGATCGGCCGCGCGGGTTACTACATTCGCCTCGCGGTATCGACCGGGAGCGATAACGAAGTGTTCGTCGCCAACAGTTCTTTCCACCAGTCACTGGATTCGGGCGAGAATTTTCACGAAGTTCGCTGGGGCGGCGACACCCACGACATCTGGGTCGACCCGGCAGATCCGGATCGCTTCGTGATCACCGATGACGGCGGGCTGATCACCACCACCACGCATGGTCGCGGCTTCCACCGCGTCATTCTGCCCATCGGCCAGATGTACCACGTCGCCGTGGACAATCAGGTTCCCTACTATTTCTACAGCAACATGCAGGACGACGGCAACATGCGCGGCCCGGTGGTGCCGGGCGATTCCGGCGAAGCAGACTGGGACCGCCACATGGGCGGGTGCGAGTCTGGTTTTACGATTCCTGACATCGAAGATCCCAACATCGTATGGGCCACCTGCTACGGCAACAAAGTCACACGCTGGGATGCCAGGTACAAGCAGGCGCACTCCCTCAGCCCCTGGAAGCACACGCTCGACTCGCCGCCCAACGATCTGAAGTATCGCTGCCACTGGACTGCGCCGCTGGCGATCGATCCCTTCGAGCACAACACGGTCTACTACGGCTGCCAGGTGATATTCAAAACCACGGATGCGGGCCAGACCTGGTCGGTGGTCAGCCCCGATCTGTCCACGCAGGATCCCGCCCATCTCATGCCATCGGGCGGCATTGTCGGCGACAATCTCGGGCAGTTTTACGGCGAAGTCGTGTTTGCGATCGCGCCCTCCAGGATTCAGAAAGGGCTCATCTGGGCCGGCACCAATGACGGCCAGGTCTGGTACAGCAGGGACGCGGCGAGCACCTGGACCCACGTCACCAGCAAGATGCCAGGTCTTGCGCCCTGGGGCACGATCACCAGCATTGCGCCCTCGAGCTTTGATCCGGCCAGCGCCTATGTCAGCGTCGATCTGCATCTGGCCGACAACCGCGACCCGTTCATCTACAAGACTGCCGATTACGGCAAGACCTGGAAGCGGATCAACAGCGACCTGCCCAGGCACGCTCTCTCCTATGTACGCAGCGTGACCGATGATCCCAACTGTGCGGGGCTGTTGTTCGCCGGTACCGGCAATGGCGTGTATTACTCGCTCGACGATGGCGACCACTGGACCGCGCTGCAGAACGGCTTGCCCGCGGCACCCGCGACCTGGGTAGTCGTGCAACCGGGGTTTCACGATCTCGTCGTGTCGACCTACGGCCGTGGGCTTTACATCCTCGATGACATCACGCCATTGGAACAGATGGCCAAGCACCGCCTTGATGCGGCGGTCGTATTGTATGAACCAAGAGCGGCCTATCGTTTCGTGCGCGGCCCCCAGGCCATGCTCAATTTTTCACTCAAGAGCGTACCCAAAGGCCCGGTTGAGTTCGAGATTCTCGATTCCCAGGGGAACGGCGTCCGCAAGCTTGAGCCGATGGAATCAAAGGATCTGGTCGTCGGCATCAACCGCCTGAAGTGGGATCTGCGCTTTGATTCGCCGCGGGTCATCGGCCTGCGGACGGTGGCGCCCGACAATCCGCGCATCTGGAATGAGCCCCGCTTTCGCGATGCCGACTCCAGGCCCATCACGCACTGGGGATCGAAGCCAGGCGAAGTGGGGCCGATCGCAGCTCCGGGGACATATTCAGTGCGCATGAAGGTTGATGGCCAGTCCTACACCCAGGCGCTCACGGTCCTCGCCGACCCGCATGCCCCCGGATCTGCTGCGGATATCGACCAGTCCGTCAAGACGCTGCTTCGAATCCGTGACGATATCAGCCACGTGTCCGACTCGGTCAATCAGATGGAGTGGCTGCGCAAGCAGATCGAAACTGTCGCGACGATGCTGCGGCCGGCCAGGAGGCCGGATAAGCCGGAGCCCGTTATCGCCGAAGAGGGCGATGAGCCCGATTCAGAGCCTGCGGCGGCGCCGCCGCCGGTATTGAGCGAAGCCCAGCAACGCCAGCAACAGCAGCTGCTGGCGGTGGCCGAGAACCTGGACATGAAGCTGCAGGCGGTCGAGTCGCGCCTGGTGTCGCGGGCCTTGCGCAACAGCGATGACAAGTATTTCGTCGAGCCCTACGGAGCCTATCTTGACCTGATCTGGCTCAATGCCGAAGTCGGAACCGGTGGGGGCGACATGGCCGGCAGCGCTGATTTCGCGCCCAGCGCGAACCAGCTGGACCTGCTGATGACCTACGAAGCAGAGGTGGCCAGCGTCGACGCCGAATACCGCAAAATCCTGAAGGATGAGCTTCCCCCGTTTTCAAAAGCCCTGGAAAGTGCAAACTTCGCACCGCTGACCGGTGGCGCAGGCGCGCCCTAGGGCGAGGCCGGGTTATTCGATGCTCGTTGCAAATTACTCACCACACACCTAAAATCGGCCCGGAAATAACAAGATACTGTTGCTTTTTTGCAACGGCAAAGCACGCTTGGGTCGTTTTTCGGGAGATTATTCATGAAGATTCTGCGCATTCTCGGGACCGCATCGGTCCTCACACTGGGCATGACACTGGGCATGCATGTCGCGGTCGCCCAAGTGAAACCTGCTGCGACGGCAGCCAGTGACGCGGCTCCCGCGGAGGAAGCCTCTGAGATCATTATCACCGGTACGCGTCGTATTGACCGCACGGTGACCGATTCCGCATCGCCGATCGACGTCATCTCCAGCGGCGATATCCAGGCGCAGCCGTCGTCCAACATGCTCGACACGGTGAACAACATCGTCCCGTCGTTCTTCGTCGGCCAGAACACGATCTCCGACGCCTCGACCTTCGTGCGCGCGCCCTCGCTCCGCGGCCTGCCGGCGGACCAAGTGCTGGTAATGCTCAACGGCAAGCGCTTCAACCGTTCCGCACTGGTGCAGGTCTACAACGGCGGCGATACCGGCCTTTCGTTCGGCTCGCAGGGTTCCGACATCTCTTCAATTCCCTCGATCGCCATCAAGCGGCTCGAGGTGCTGCGTGACGGCGCTACGGCGCAGTACGGCTCGGACGCGATTGCTGGCGTGCTGAATTACGGCCTGCGCGACGACGCCGGATTCGAACTGGTCGGGCGCTACGGCCAGTACAAAGACCAAGGCGACGGCGAGAGCTCCCAGATCGCTGCCAACTGGGGCGTGAAGTTCGGCAAGGGCTTCATCAACCTCTCGGGCGAGTATAACGACGACGGCCAGACCAGCCGTGGCGTTACGCGCCCCGTGGCTGTGGCTTTCGCCCAGGAAAACCCGTCGCTCGCCAGCCAGCTGCCGCAATACCCGCTGCCGGCGCAGATCTTCGGTAATTCACCGAGCCGCGGCTACAAGTTCCTGCTGAACTCCAGCGTTGATCTCACGGATTCGAGCAAGCTGTACTTTTTCGCCAATGTCGCGAACAACCGTGCAGACGAGAGCTTCAATTTCCGCTCCTCGCTGTTGGGTGAGCGGCCGTTCACGACCACAACTGGCGGTGTCGTTAACATCGGGGGGCGCTCGTTTTTCCAGAATCCCTACTACCTGACGCAGTGCCCGGCGAATAACGCCACCTGCCCGGCGGGCGGCTACGTGCAGGACAGCAACACGTTCTTCCTTAACTCGATCTATCCGGCCGGCTTTACGCCGCGCTTTGTGGGCGAAACTGACCAGGCCTATGGCACGCTGGGCTACAAGGGATCGACCAGTTCCGGGTTCCGCTACGACCTGTCGACTTCGCTGAGCCGTAACCAACTCGATCTTTCAATGTACAACTCGACCAGCCCGTCGTATGGCAAGGATTCCCAGACCAGCTTCAAGTTCGGCAAGCTGATTCAGAAGGAAGTCGATGCCAACCTCGACGTGTCCTACGAGATGAATCTCGGACTTGCCAGCCCGGTGACCTTCTCCGGCGGAGCGGAGTTCCGGCGTGAAACTTACGAGGCGACCGAGGGCGACCCGCAGTCCTACGGCTCCGGACCCTACGCCGCTCCGCATCAGCTGTATGAAGAAACGGCGCCGGGCGTCTATACAGATACCGGCACACAAACTGCCGTCTATGACCCCGCCGCAAGTGGCTACGGCGGAACCAGCCCGACCTACGCGGGCAGCCATAGCGAGAGCAGCTACGGGGTGTTCGGTGGCGCCGAAGCCGACCTGACGAGTAAATTCAGCGGCGGGGTTGCCGCGCGCTACGAGCACTACGAGAGTTCCGGTGGCGCCAGCGTGTTCAAGCTCAATGGGCTTTACAAGTTCACTGACGCCATCTCTGGTCGTGCCACCGTGGGCACCGGCTACCACGCGCCTTCGCCCGGCCAGAACAACACGCAGGTCCTGACCACGAACTTCCTCCAGGGCCAATCGGTCCAGGTGGGAACCTACCCCGTGACCAGCGAGGTTGCTCAGTTCAAAGGCGCCCAGCCGTTGAAACCGGAGTACGCGACCAATTTCGGCCTTGGACTGGTGATAAACCCGTCCTCGCAGTACACCCTGACGGTGGATCTCTACAGCATCCGTGTGCGCGACCGCATTTTCATTTCGAAGGCCTTCGTGGTGTCGGCCGCGAATATCCTCGAGCTGCCGGCACTGGCGGCCGTGGGAGAGGGCGGAAACGTCCAGTACTTCACCAACTCCCTGCGTACCCGGACCAACGGCGTTGATCTGGTCGGCACCTACCGCACGGATATGGGGGCGGGCAAGCTCAACCTGACCCTCGCCTATAACTACAACCAGACAAAGGTCACCGACTTTGACCCGGACGCGACTTCCGCGGCCCAGGTCGCCGACGCTGAGAATCTCGCGCCCCACACCCGGGTGAACCTGCAGGCGAACTGGACATCCGGCAACTGGACGCTCGGTGCCACTGAGCACTACTACGGCACTTGGGCCACTGAAAACGACTATCCGGGCCAGGTGTTCGGTGCGAAGTTCACCGCTGACTTCTACACCACCTACGACTTCAACAACCACTACTCGCTGACCGTCGGTGGCAACAACGTGTTTAACGAATATCCTGACAAGTTTGCCGGCAACGCGGGTGATCCTATTTTTGTAATCACCGGGGGCACAGAAAATGGCACGGTGTACCCGCGTAATGGCGGCCCCTTCGGCTTCAACGGCGCGTTCTGGTACGCGCGGATTCGGTTAAAGTTCTGATCCGTACCGGTTCGTTCTACGGGCGGGCGGGACAGCTGCGGCTTTCCCGCCCGTTTCTTTATCTGCACTCCTGATGTCGTGCTCACGCCCGCAGCCGCGCGGACCGCAGCATCATGATCGAAGCGTACGCTACCACCACGATCACCAGCCAGCGCAGTGCCGTCACCGGCAGTTGTTTGACGATGAATGCCGCGACCAGTACGCCGAGCACGCCGCCGAGTATCAGGCCGGTCGCCGGGCCCCAGGCGAAGCGGCCGGTTTCTAGGAACCTCAGGCCCGCGACCGGCTGCACCAGGCCGCAGGCGCCCATCATGATCGGGAAGGCGGCCAGCGGATTCAGGCCCATGAGCGCCAGCATGATCATGCAGGGCGCGTACAGGCCGATGCCCGCGCTCATCAGGGCGCCGAATACGAAGTTGGCGCCGACCGCCACGTACAGCTTCCAGC
>JBAVRE010000379.1:0-3247 GCA_049694695.1 Steroidobacteraceae bacterium
TATTGAGTCCTCATCCGGCACCGAGGATCGCCACCCGCGTACGGCGGCCGAATGGCAGGCGGTTCGTGACCGAGCTGTCGCGCTGATTGAGACCAGCAATCTTCTGCGCATGCCGGGGCGCCGGGTCAGGAGCGGTGATACGCCCACGGGTCCTGGTGAGCTCTCTCCGGCGGAGATCCAGCAGCGCATCGATATGAACCACAACAACTTTGCCCAGTTTGCCGACGTGCTTCAGGACGCCGGGTTCAAGGCATTGGCCGCGATCGATGCCAAGAACGCGCAGGCGCTAATGGATGCTGGCGGGATCATTGACGAAGCCTGCGAGGCGTGTCACGTCACCTATTGGTATCCCAATCAGAGTCATCCCGGGACGTGAGCAGGTATTTAGATCTGCTGGATGCTTTGTGCACTGGGTTGGCGGCCACACCGGCCAGCCAAACGATCAAGTCGGTGGCCTGGATCATTCCGACCATCCAGACCCTGCATATTCTGGCCGTAGCTACCGTCATGACCTCCGTGTTAATGATCGACCTGCGACTGCTGGGCGTTGGCGCGCGCGAGCGGACCATGGCCTGGATCACGCACCGTTTCCTACCCTACGTCTGGTGGCCGCTGCCCGTGCTGTTGGCAACCGGGGCGTCGCTCATTGTTGCGGAACCCGCTCGAACCCTCAAGGGCCCGGTATTCGCAGTCAAGATGGGGCTCCTGATTCTGGCTGCGGGGGTCACATTGGTCTGCCAGATACCGCTGCGACGGGATGCGCAGCGCTGGGAGCGCAGCGCCAGCCTCCGGTGGGCAGCCCGGTGCTTGGCGGTCGCGTCGCTGTCGCTGTGGGTAGCGATTGTTTTTGCGGGGCGCTGGATCGCCTACGCCCAGGGTGCTTGAAGTGCTGCAAAGCGTTCTCCAAACCGTACAGAACAGCGCCGTTGCTACCGCGATCCGTGAAGGGGAGAGCCTGTTCCCTTGGATCGAATGTGTTCATGTCCTTGCGCTGACGCTGGTGCTTGGCTCGATTGCCATCGTCGATTTGCGCCTCATAGGCCTGAGCTCCCGCGACCGCAGCGTGGTGCAAACGACGTCGCTGGCACTGCCAGTGACGTGGTCGGCGTTCGTCGTTGCGGCGGTTACCGGAGCGTTGCTGTTTTCCTCAAACGCGGCCGGCTACGCCCACAACGCCTATTTCCAGGCCAAGCTGGTGCTGATCGCTCTGGCCGGCACGAACATGGCCGCTTACCACTTGTTAATCGGCAAGGATGCCGCGGAGTGGCGCTCCCCGGCGCTAACGCCTCGGCGCGCCCGGGTTACCGGTGCGCTGTCACTCGGCCTGTGGATCGCAATCGCGGTGTGCGGCCGCTGGATCGGATTCACCCTCGGCGCGCCGCTGTAGGTAATCCACACACTGCAAAGTTCCGGGCTCCCGCGACATCACCGCCATTCGGACCGCAACTACGCTGAAAGGCCGGCCACCCAGTCGGCCTTCACTTAGGAGTGCTGTCGAACGGCGTCCCGTCACCATGCGTTGCGGAAACAAATAGCCCACCTTTGCTCCCGTCGCGCATCGGGTGGATCACGACCACGATGGTGTCACCCGCATGTACGATGCTGGGTCGCCAGCCCCCGCGAAACAGCTGCGAAGGCGAACCCATCTCTACGCTCCACTCCGTGGGACCCGACGCGTCCGTAACCAGAACCTGTAGCCAGCAATGCGGATTGGTCCACTGGAACTGCTTGACGGTGCCGGCCAACGTCACTGACGACTTGTCGTCAAACATGGCACCCGAGTGGTGAGCCAGTACGGGCATCGACAGAACGCTAAACCCTAACCCGGCGCACCAAAACGTACAGAGGCTGCGCACATTCTTCCGCCAATCAGGGTTGCTCATGTAAGACCTCCCGAACTAGGGATTGGTGATGACCATCTTCCCGTCCACCACCGTCGTGCGCTCATTTTCGACGCAGTCCACGGGAATCATACGATCCATCCCAGTCACGCGTCGAAACCTCAGCGTCACGGCCCACGGCGACGCGAGCACGGTCGGGTCATCGATGAGCAACTGGTCTTCGAGCGTGTTGGCATCACTTTGTCGCAAGCGCTCTGTAAAATGTGCCCCGTCGCTCAGTAGCGCGACCCAGGCACGTGGTGCCATCGGCTCCGCCGCGCTTCGCGCCACAGTGTCGACCATGAGCATCTGACCTTCCCAGTGCCCGATCGAATCGCCCAGCGGCGTGGCCCAGATGTCATCGCCTGACGGATGCGGTCGGCCGTCGGTGTAGACGTGACGAATCTGGCCATTCTCGAACACCAGCAGCGTTTCTTCCGGTAGGGTTGCAATTTCAAATACCCACGGCGCTTCCATCAGCGCCGGAAAACTTCGTGTGCAGACTTTGAAAGTGGCGGCGCGGGCGGCGAGCCCGACCTTGTCCTGGAGGGCCGTCTGGTACTTGGCCTCCCACTGCGCGTTGTAGGGTGGCGGCCGGATGAGCTGCAACTTGGCCCTCAGCTCGTCCTCACCACCGGGCGGACGACCGGAAATGCCAGCATTCCATGCCGTGCTGACCCACAGACCGCTCCAATTCGGCAAGCGCGCAAACTGGGAGGCGCGCGTGGAGTGATTCGGCGTCGCGGCTTCGCTCGCGACGCCCGTAAGTACCAATATAGAAGTAACCACAGTGATCATTCGCATAGGACACCCAATAATATTCCAGGAATAGCATTGGTTAGCGAGGCCCACCGGCCCCAAATTGCCTGCCGAAGCTCGTCGCATCTTACTCGCTTTAGCGGGCTGCCAAAGATTGGAATTGACCCGCTTTCGTGGACACCTCAACGCAAGGTAGGGAGGGGCTCATACATGTGTCGTAATCTGAAGGAGCTGGAGCGCACGAGCGGACGCTGTTACGCGAAATTCGAGCCGGAGCGGCTGCCAATCAGTAAGGCAGCATGACGCATGACCGAGGGAGAAGGACATTACATGGATCAATTCCTTCGGCACGCAAGTGGATAAATGCTCGTTTGTTTTCAGCGTTGGATCAGACGCTCGAGTGAACGGAATTTTTAAATCGCAAAATATTAGAATTCACAGCAATTAAATATCATACTCCTTTGACTTATAAGGATAATGACTCCCTGGGTTGGACTCGAACTCGCGCGTAAGTAGCTGAGCAGTAAGGTGGTTCTCATTCAGGCTGCAAAAGTTACCCCCAGATATACCCCCGCAAGCCGTGCGCTTTGGTGACACGTGCTGGTGCT
>JBAVRE010000380.1:0-2020 GCA_049694695.1 Steroidobacteraceae bacterium
CCGGCAGCGTCGAGGCGGATGTATGCGTCGTGGGCGGCGGCCTGGCCGGCTGCTCGGCCGCCCTAGCGCTGGCGGAACGTGGCTATCGCGTGGCGGTAGTCGAGGCGCAACGTGTCGCCTGGGGTGCGTCGGGACGCAACGGCGGCCAGGCCCTGGTCGGCGTGGCCTGTGGCCAGCAAAAGATCGAGCGCCTGCTGAGCCCCGCAGACGCGCGCGCTGTCTGGGATATCTCGGTCGAGGGATTGAGCCTGCTGCGTCGGCGCATCGCCCGCCACGCCATCGAGTGCGACTGGGTGGACGGCTATCTGCAGGTCGCCAACAAGCCGCGGCAAGTGCTCGAACTCGCCCGGGAACAGGAGGAACTGCAGCGCCTCGGGCACCCACCCACACAACTCTATGGCCGGGACGAAATGGCTGCGGTGCTGGCGACGCGCCGCTACCTCGCCGGACTCTACGATGCGCACGGCGGCCACCTTCACCCGCTGCGCTACGCCCTGGGCGTGGCGCGCGCCGCCACGCAGGCCGGCGCGGTGTTCTATGAAAATACCCGGGCGCTCGATTTCTCCACCACGGCCACGGGCGTGCGGGTCCGCACCGATGCCCATGGCACTTCCGGCGAGCTGCGCTGCCAGCATCTGCTGCTGGCCGGCAACCTGCAGGAGGGCCGCCTCGCCCCACAGTTGGCGCGCAAGATCATGCCGGTCGGCAGTTTCATCATCGCCACCGAACCACTCGGGGAAGCGCGCGCCCGCGAATTGATCCGCAACAACGCTGCGGTCTACGATCTGAACTGGATCCTCGACTACTTTCGCCGCTCGGCCGATCACCGGCTGCTGTTCGGCGGCCGCGTCAGCTATTCAGGCCTTGAGGGTTTTGAAGCCGTGCCGGTCACGCGTGCGCGCATGCTGCGCGTCTTCCCGCAACTGGCCGGCATCCGCATCGACTATCACTGGGGCGGCCTGCTCGACATCACCGTGAATCGCGCCCCGCACTTTGGCCGGCTGCAGCCCAATGTATGGTTCCTGCAGGGCTTCTCCGGTCACGGGCTGACTCTCACCGGCATCGCGGGCGTGCTCGCAGCCGAGGCCATCGCCGGAGTCAGTGAACGTTTCGACATCTTCGCACGCATTCCGCACCGTGATTTTCCGGGCGGCGCCCTGTTGCGCCGCCCGGCACTGGTGCTGGCGATGCTCTGGTATCGCCTGCGCGACCTACTCTAGAAATGCCAGGCGACGCCGATCGAAGCCATGTCGTTGCTGTAGTCGTAGCCCAGGTTGTTGCCGCCGGGTAGCCGCGTCCATTCAATATTCAGCGTGGCGCCGCCGCTCAGGTCGAAATCCGCACCGAGCCCGAATGACAGCCCGGTGTCGTGCGAGTCCTGCAGGCCGAAGTCGCGTTGCAGATTCACGGCCGCCACCCCGCCCAGCGCATACAAGGAAAATCCCGACGCCAGCGGCAGGGAGCCTTTGAGATAACCGCCATACAGCGATTGCACGGTCATACCATAGCCGTCGGTCGATGCGTTGCCGAAGCCGGCGCCGGCGCGCGCTTCGATCGCCAGGTTCGGACCCAGCGGCGCGCCAATGCGCAGCAATGCTGCCGCAGGAGTGATGGTGTTGAGCCCGTCCTCATAATAGCGCAGCTCGCCAATGCTCAGGCCCACGTAGGCTCCGTAGTCCGGCTCGCGCGCGACTCGCCGATGGTCACGATAGCCACCGCCATCGTAACTGCCGTCATAGTTGTCGGCCAACGCAGCCGTGGCGCCCAGAACGCTGCTTGCCATGATCAGAAATCCTGCTGACTTGTTCACGATTTACCTCTCGGCGGTGTACGACGCGCAGCCCTGCACAAATCGTGCAGCGCTGTTGGCGCTTGCGGAGTAGTCTTGAACAGCAGGACTGAACGGCGACTGAACTGGCTTGTTCAGCAACCGTTAAGCGGCGCCAACATCGACGGGAGACTGCAATGCATCGACAATTATTGTGCTTGATACTGGCGCTGCCGCTCGCGGCCTGTGGCC
>JBAVRE010000381.1:0-2909 GCA_049694695.1 Steroidobacteraceae bacterium
AACGTATCCTGAAAACTGTAGTCTGGCGGTGGATAGCCATCAAAAGCGGTGCGTGCATCGACGTAGTAACCACGTGCATCGAGGCTGACGGCCTCGCCAAGCTGCCAGCGAATATTGCCGGTCGCACCAACATTGCGGTAACCATCTGCCTCCGGGTTACCGTCCCGGGCAGCGGCAGCGGAAATTCCAGCTGTGCGGTAGTAATTAAGACCGGCCCCATACTCAACGGCGCCGTCGGTGCCGTGCGCAGTGATATTTCCACGATAGCTCGCCAGCGAGCCGGCCTCCGCGCTGGCGCTCAGTTGGCCCGGTCCGGTGCCGCCGCGTTGGCTGAGGATATTCACCACGCCGCCGATGGCGTCGCTGCCGTACAGTGTGCTTTGCGGCCCGCGCAGAACTTCGATGCGCTCTACATTGTTGACCAGCAGGTCGGCCAGGATCGCGCTGCCATCAGGAGCACTCGGATCGTTGATGCGCACGCCGTCAATCAGCATCAGCGTCTGGCCAGTCAGCGCACCGCGCATGCCTATGCTGGTGGTCTGACCGACCCCGCCATTGCGCACGATGGTCAGTCCCGGCGTCCGCGCCAGTGCATCGGCTGCCGCCACGGTTTGCCCGCTGGTCAATTCGGCTGCGGTAATGACCGACATCGACTCGCCCGTCAGAGCGCGTGGCTGCTCGGTACGCGTGGCGGTGACCACCACGGTGTCCAGATTACTGGTGGATGGATCGTCCGCAGCAACAACCGGAATCAGAACCGGGGCCAGAGCAAGTAGCAAAATTGAACGGATAGACGCGGTGCGCATGATGAACTCCTGGTATAGGGACCAGAAGTCGCACAGCGGAATTCCAACGACAGCAATCTTGTTCTGGCAGCACGAATGAATCCCGCAGTGACGACTTCAACTGTCGCCACCGCGGTAATACCGCAGCTCCCGACGCACCCCGGCCGAAAGCAGGACGACGGCGCAAAGCAGGTTTCCTGGCTTCCAGCTGCTTCGCGATCATCCGCCTTCCCGGGTACTGACCCAGTGGCATTGTGGATGACCGCTCGCCGGTTACAGTTGCGGGGGCAGCCGCGGCATTGAACCGCGTTCCCTTGAATCCCTTGCGGGAACCTTGCGCCTGGGGCGCACACTAGCGCAGCGCCGCTGTGCGGGTCAATCCGGTAATCGCCGGGTAAGCCCAGCGCGCTGCCAACGCCTCGCGCTCGCCTTGTGGCCGCGCTTGGGTTAGCTTGCTACACGACACAGACACTCTGGCGGCAACTGGATCGAACATGGGCAACCGGCTTTCGAAGATCGTAACGCGCACCGGCGATGATGGCACCACGGGGCTGGCCGATGGCACGCGCGTGCCCAAGGACAGCGCGCGCATCGAAGCCTGCGGCACCATCGATGAACTCAACAGCGCCGTGGGGGTGGTGCTGGCCACGGCGTTGCCCGAGGCGCTGGCAGCGCTGCTGCTCGACATCCAGCACGATCTGTTTGATCTGGGCGGCGAGCTGGCGATACCCGGCAGCGTGCTGATTCGTGCGCCGCAGGTGGAGAAGCTCGAGACCGCAGTCGAGCACTGGAACGCCGGCCTGCCCGCGTTGCGTGAGTTCGTCCTGCCCGGCGGCAGCGTCGCCGCGGCGGCCTGCCACATGGCGCGTTCCATCTGCCGACGCGCCGAGCGGCGCTGCTGGACGCTGACCCGCGCCGAGGCGCTGGGTCCGCACGCTTTGCATTATCTCAATCGGCTCTCGGACCTGCTGTTCGTGCTGGCGCGGGTGCTGGCGCGCAGCGCCGGCGGCAGCGAAGTGCTATGGCGGCGCGAACGCGGAAAACCCAGCGCCTGACACGACGCCGCCAGGGCCTGTTAAACGCTCAGGGGATCGCTGCGACGGCGGCGCCGAGCAGCGCGCGCAACCGTGCCCAGTCGAAGGCCGCGCCCGGATCACTCTTGCGTCCCGGGGCGATATCGCTGTGACCCACGACGCGCTGCGCTGACAGGCCCGGGTACGCTGCGCACAGGGCGTCAATCACTGCCGCCAGGTTCTGGTACTGCGCACTCTCATAGGCGCTGTCGTCGGTGCCCTCGAGTTCGATGCCGATGGAAAAATCGTTGCAGTTGTCGCGGCCCTGCCAGCTTGATGCGCCCGCGTGCCAGGCGCGCTGATTGCAGGGCACGAACTGTATGACCCGGCCGTCGCGGCGCAGCAGCAGATGAGACGAGACCCGCAGCGCCGCTAGTTCGGCAAAGAAAGGATGCGCCTGCGAGGGCAAGCCGCCTGTGAACAGCTGCTCGATCCACGGCCCACCATATTCTCCGGGTGGCAGACTGATGCCGTGAACGACGATCAATTCAGGCGTCACACCCGCCGGCCGCTGGTCCCAATGTGGCGAGAGCACCTGGCGGATGCCGGTCAGCAGGCCGGAAGCGGCATGCACATGAAAGGTGGACTGCATTGCGGCGCTCATAATGCCAAGATAGTAGCGTGACTCCAAGCCGTGATAACCAGGCCACGCGCAAGCCCTGGCCCTGGCAGGAACGGGGCGGCCAGCGCGCCTGTCGCCATGCCCTCGAGCGGGGCACATTGAGTTGCCGCAGAATGCATCGACGTACTCACTGGAGCCTGGAGCATGCGCAATACCCGCATTCACGTTGATCTCGGGCTCGAGAGCGGGCGCGAGCTGCTGTTGCCGCCCATGGCCTCGGCGCACCTGCTGCGCGTACTGCGGTTGCGGGTGGGTGCGGCGCTGACCCTGTTCAACGGTCAGGGCGGCGAATACTCGGCCGAATTGATTGGCACCGGGAAAAGCGGCGCGCGCGTCAGGATCGGCGCCTTCGACAGCGTCGAGCGTGAATCACCGCTGCAACTGACCCTGCTGCAGGGCATCGCGCGCGGCGAGCGCATGGACCTGATC
>JBAVRE010000382.1:0-4218 GCA_049694695.1 Steroidobacteraceae bacterium
TCGCGCACGCTGCGGGCCATCACGCCGCGTTGCCGATCGGTGAGTTTGCCGTGTGCGCCAGCGCCGACGCCGAAGTAGTCGCCAAAATTCCAGTAGTTGAGATTGTGGCGGCACTGCGCACCGGCGCGCGCGTAGGCCGATACCTCGTATTGCAGGTAACCGGCCGCGGCGATCGCGGCCTGGCAGTGCTGCTGTATTTGCGCCGCGAGGTCTTCATCGGGAAGGCCGGTGGGCGGCAAGGCGCCGAACACGGTGCCGGGCTCGAGCGTGAGCTGGTAATGCGAGAGGTGCGCGGGCTGCAGTTGCAGGGCCGTGTGCACGTCGGCCAGTGCGCCCGCCAGATCCTGGTCCGGCAGTGCGTACATCAGATCCAGATTGAAATTACTCAGGCCCGCAGCGTGCAACTCGGCGGCAGCGATCCGCGTGTCATCGGCCGAATGGATACGCCCGAGTCGTGCAAGAATTGCTGGCGCAAAACTCTGCGCCCCCAGCGACACGCGATTGATGCCGGCGGCGCGGTACTCGGCGAAGCGGCCACGCTCGATGGTGCCGGGGTTGGCCTCGAGCGTGATCTCGGCCTGTGGCTGCAGTGGCAGCAGCCTGCCGACGGCCGCGAACAGTGTCGCGAAGGCGTCGGGCGAAAACAGGCTCGGCGTGCCGCCACCCAGAAATATGCTGCTGATTTCCCGCCCACCGCTCAGCGGCGCCTGTGCGCTCAGATCTGTCAGCAATGCGTCCAGGTACTGTTGCTCCGGCACCTGGCCGTGCAGCGTGTGCGAATTGAAATCGCAGTACGGACATTTCCTGACGCACCAGGGAAAGTGCAGATAGAGCGCCAGCGGCGGTACCGTCACGGCCACTTGCCCAACTCTGCAGTGAGCTGGCGCAACGCCTGGGCGCGATGGCTGAGCTTGTTCTTTTGTTCCGCCGGCAGTTGCGCGACCGTGCAGCTGAAACCGAGCGGAATGAACCAGGGATCGTAGCCAAACCCGCCCGTGCCGGCCGCCTGACGCGCGATGTGACCTTCCCAGCTGCCCTGCGCCACCAGTGGGGCGGGATCGGCGGCGCTGCGCACCAGCACCAGCACGCAGCGGTAACGCGCGCTGCGTTGCGCATCGCCCACCTGCCCGAGTTCGCTGATCAGCCGCGCGTTGTTTTCGGCATCGCTCGCACCGGCGCGCGCGTAGCGCGCCGAGTACACGCCGGGTCGCCCGCCCAGCGCATCGACCTCGAGACCGGAATCGTCGGCCAGCGCCGCCAGTCCGGAACTCGCTGCCGCGTGACGCGCCTTGAGCAGCGCATTGGCCTCGAAGCTGGTGCCGGTTTCTTCGATGGCCCCGATGCCGAGCGTCGACTGCAGCAGCAGCTCGATGTTCAAAGGCGCCAGCAGCGCCGCCAACTCACGCTGCTTGCCGGCATTGGCCGTGGCCAGCACAACCTGCATGCGCTCAGTCCGTCAGCGCCTGCAGCTGCAGCGCACACAGCTCGCCGATGCCGGTGGCAGCGAGATTCAGCAGCGCGTCGAGCTCATTGCGCCGGAACGCATGGCCCTCGGCCGTGCCCTGCACCTCGATGAAGCCACCGCCGTTGTTCATCACCACGTTCATATCGGTCTCGGCTTCGGAATCTTCGCCGTAATCCAGATCGAGCACCGGCAGGCCGCGCACGATGCCCACTGACACCGCCGCCACCTGGCCATGCAGGGGGCTGGCTTTGAGGGCACCGCGCCTGCGCAGCGCATCGACCGCATCCGCCAGGGCCACGAAACTGCCGGTGATCGCCGCGGTGCGCGTGCCACCGTCGGCCTGCAGCACATCGCAATCGATGGTTACTGTGCGCTCGCCCAGTGCGCGCAGATCGACCACGGCACGCAGCGAGCGACCGATGAGCCGCTGGATTTCCTGCGTGCGTCCGGTCTGCCTGCCGCGCGCCGCCTCGCGCGCCGAACGCGTATGCGTAGCGCGCGGCAGCATGCCGTATTCGGCCGTGACCCAGCCCTGCTGCTTGCCGCGCAGAAAGCCGGGCACGCCCTCCTCGACGCTCGCCGTGCACAGCACACGCGTATCGCCGAACTCCACCAGCACCGAGCCTTCGGCGTGGCGGGTGAAATTGCGCGTGAAGCGCACCGCGCGCAGCGCGTCCGCGGCGCGATCGTTGTGACGTTTCGACATCGGTATTACTCCAGAAAACGCAGCACCACGGCTGAGGTGTTATCAGCGGTGGCGCCACTCATGGCCACGGCGCGCGCGCCCAGGGTCTGCAGCGCCTCAGCGAGCGGCACGGCAGGATCGCCGAAGGCGCCGCCAATGATGTCATCATCCAGGTGCGCCCACAGGCCGTCGGTGCACACCAGCAACACATCAGCGCTTTGCAGCGCCAGCCGGTTGCCGATATCCATCTCCGGCAACATGGCTTCGCCCCCCAGGCACGACTCGACAAAATTGCGCATCGGATGATGCTGCGCCTGATCGGCGCCGATGACACCCTCGCGTACCAGCAGCTCGACGTGACTGTGATCGCGGGTGCGCGCCAGCACCCGTCCGCGACGGATGTGATAGGCGCGGCTGTCGCCGACGTGCGCAAAGTAAGCGGAGCTACGCTGCACCAGACACAGCGCGATGGTGGCGCGCGGCCGGTTCTCCAGCGGAATTTCCGCGCCGTGGCGCACGATCTGCTGGTGCGCCGCGCCCAGGCTCAGGTGCAGGAAGCCCAGCGGATCGAGCAGCGGCTGCGCCGTGGCACGAAACCGCTGCGCGATCAGCTCCTGCGCGATCTGCGCCGCGCGCTCGCCCTCGGCGTGCCCGCCCATGCCGTCGCAGGCAATCAGCAGTGCGGCGGCGTCGGCAACCTCGGCCCCGACCCGGTCCTGATTGCTCTCGCGCGCACCCAGCAGGCTGAGTTCAGCATGTTCAACGCGCAAGCGGGCACCATCTCTTTGGGTTAAACTGGCCGGGTCTTATAACATTCCGCGCCACATGAAGTAAGCGCCGGCTATCGTCCCCGCCAGGTTCAGCCATGATTTCGAGCATGACCGGTTTCGCGCGCCAGGAAAGCAGTGGCGCCTTCGGCACCCTGGTATGCGAGATCCGCAGCGTAAATCACCGTTTCCTGGATGCTGCGGTGCGCCTGCCGGATGGCTGCCGTACCCTGGAAACCGAGCTGCGCCAGTTGCTGGCGCGCGAACTGCGACGCGGCAAGGTCGATTGCACCATCCTGCATCGCCCCGCCGTGGGCGCAGCTGCGACCCTGCAGGTGGACGAGGCAGTGCTGGCGCAAGTGCTGGCGCGCAGCGCCCAGCTGGCCCAGTCGCTCCCCGCGCAGGCGCGCCTCAATGTACTCGAACTGCTGCGCTGGCCGGGCGTGCTGCGCGACGAGCAACCCGATATCGAAGCGGTATTCGCTGCCGTGCGCTCCCTGTTCACCGCGACCCTCGGCGACCTGAGTGCGGCCCGCAATCGCGAGGGCCAGCGGCTCACTGAACTGATTGCGCAGCGCTGCACAGCGCTGGAAGACCTGGTCGCCCAGGTGCGCGCGCGCCTGCCCGAAGTGCTCGAGCGCGTGCGCTCGCGGCTCGAAGAGCGCTTAAGGGAATTGGGCGGTGAGCTCAATCAGGAACGCATCGAGCAGGAGATCGTGCTGCTGCTGCATCGGCTCGACGTCGCCGAGGAGCTCGATCGCCTCACCGGCCACATCGAGGAAACCCGCCGCACCATGGTCGCGCCCGAAGCGGCCGGACGCCGGCTGGACTTCCTGCTGCAGGAATTCAATCGCGAAGCCAATACGCTTTCGTCGAAATCGCAGGATCTGGAAACCACGCGCATTGCGGTGGAGATGAAAGTGGTGATCGAGCAGATGCGCGAGCAGGTGCAGAACATCGAATGACTTCCAAGGTCATCCGCAGACTTCCAGAGAAGTCGCTGTAAACCCCTGAGTTTCTAGCTGTTTTGACCACAATCGTCCACTAGCCTCCAACTGCCTCTGGGCTACACTTGTAGCTAGGCAGGTAGCTGAATTGTAGCTAAATCTGTAGCTACCATTCGACGAGCAAGGGGGCGAAATGGCACGCGCAAAACTTACGGCACTGAGCATCGAGCGAGCACACCGATCAGGCGAGCCAGTGCTCCTCAGCGATGGCGACGGGCTGTATCTGCGCAAGCAAACACGCGCCGGTGCCTCATGGACACTGCGTTACCACTTCGCGGGCCGACAGCATTGGCT
>JBAVRE010000383.1:0-1823 GCA_049694695.1 Steroidobacteraceae bacterium
GATTCCTCGCCCACCGCGATCATCTGCACCACCATGTTGGGGAACATGCCGGTGTTCTCCATGGCGCGCTGCAGCCGTTGGCCGGTGGCGACTTCGTCGCGCATCTTCATCACGGCATCTTCATAGACGATGTTGCCGGTAGCGCCGGCCACCGATTCGAGCGCTTCCACGAGCGGTACGCCAGCGGAAAACATCGTTGACAAGGTGCGCGCAAAGCGCGCGATCGCCGCCTTGTTGAGTATTGGGCCAATGATCGGAAACTTGAGCATCGCGCGGTCAAGGAATTCGTTGAGTTTTCGCGAACGCTTCTTGAAATAGATAAAGGTGTAAACCCCTGCACCAATCACTATGACAATGAAAATGCCCTTGGCCTGCACGAAACGCGAGAGATCAATTACCGCCTGCGTGAAGGCTGGCAGATCAGCGCCAAAGCCCTTGAACAGGCTCTCGAACTGCGGAATGACGAAGATCAGCAGAATGGTGGTGACAATCAAGGCCACGGCCAGCACGGCCGATGGGTAAAACAGGGCTTTCTTGACCTTCTTCTTGATCGCTTCGGTCTTTTCCTTATAGGTGGCAATCTTGTCGAGCAGCGACTCCAGAGCGCCAGCCTGCTCACCGGCCTCGGTCAGATTTGTGTAGAGCTTGTCGAAATAAAGCGGGTGCTTCGCCAGCGCCTCGTGTAGCGAAGTGCCGCCCTCGATGTCTCCCTTGATCTCGAGCAGCAGCTTGCGCATCGAGGGCTTTTCATGGCCAGCACCGATGATTTCAAACGCCTGTACCAGCGGAATGCCTGCGCCCAACATGGTGGCGAGCTGGCGGCTGAATATGGCAATGTCACCGGCATTCACTTTGCCGCCGCCGCCGCTAGTAGTCTGCTTCTTCACGCGTGTGGTCGCGATACCCTGGCGTCGCAACTCGCCGCGCACGGCCTGCTCGTTAGCGGCAACCAGGCGACCAGTCACCTTCAGACCCTTGCGGTCACGACCCTCCCATTTGAAGGCCTGATCTTTCTTTACACTACGGACCGCGTTGCTGGTTTGCGCCATGATTGTTACTCGACCGTTACGCTGTTGATTTCATCGATGCTGGTCATGCCCGCCTTGACCTTTTCCAGCCCGGCGCGCCGCAGGTCCCAGACGCCTTCCTTGGCGGCCTGGTCGCTGATATCGATGGCGTTGCCACCGGCCATGATGATGCGACCAATGGCTTCGGTAACCGGCATGACCTGGTACAGGCCGACGCGACCCTTGTAACCATCGGTGCAATTCTGGCAGCCCTTGGGACCATGAATCTTGAGGCCCGGAATGTCGGCTTCCTGAAAACCTTCCTTGCGCAGCGCCTCGGCCGGCACGTCGACCAGCACTTTGCAGCTGCTGCACAGCCGCCGCGCCAGCCGCTGGGCGATGATCAGGCTGACCGAAGTGGCGATCGCGTAGGGTTTTACACCCATGTCGATCAGGCGCGTCAGCGTCTGGGGCGCATCGTTGGTGTGCAGCGTGGACAGCACCAGATGGCCGGTCTGCGCCGCCTTGATGGCAATTTCTGCGGTCTCGAGATCGCGGATTTCGCCAACCATGACGACATCGGGGTCTTGTCGCAGGAACGAACGCAGCGCGGCCGCAAAGGTCAGGCCCACCTTGTTGTTCACGTTGACCTGGTTGACGCCGGGCAGGTTGATTTCCGCCGGGTCTTCGGCGGTCGATATGTTGGTATCTTCCTTGTTCAGGATGTGCAGGCCGGTGTACAGCGATACCGTCTTGCCGCTGCCGGTGGGGCCTGTGACCAGGATCATCCCGTAGGGCCTGCTGATGGCCTGCATC